>NZ_JAOTNW010000001.1:0-517814 GCF_036346515.1 Pseudomonas sp. AM4(2022) | reverse complement strand
GTTTGCCATTCAAGTTTGGAAAACTCACCTTGCATCCATTCGATTTGAAGCCTGTACAACCCCAAAAGTCATAGCCACCGTCCCCTTTTTTCTGTCGCCTTGCGAGGGGCTGATTGCACTTTGGACAGTTGAAAGCGCCACCTGCTGTGGCTGGGCGTGGAGCGGACGCCATCGGCACACTCGGCATTCCACGTTGCTGAGACAGTTCCTCTTCCAGGCGTCTATGCAGACGCGCAACGACAGCTCCATAGGTGTCTTGGCCCTGGGCGATTTTGTCCAAATCGCGCTCCAGCTCCCTCGTAAAATCGAGCTCCACGAAACTGAAGAACCCTTCCAGCTTCGCGATTGTTTCCTCCCCCAGCGGCGCCGGTACCAGCTTGCGGCTTTTTTCCTCAATCATTCCTTTGCTGGTGATGTTCTTCAAGATCGAGGCGAACGTACTGGGACGACCAATACCGCGGCGCTCCATTTCTTTGATTAGACTGGCCTTGGTGTAGCGGGATGGCGGCTGAGTTTTCTTCTTCAGCAGTTCTCCGTTGTGCACAGAGAGGATCTGTTTTGGTGAGAGTGCAGGAACTGGGTTGCTCGCTGCTGCATCTTCCCCATCGTCTGTGTCATCGCCCTTGAGCAGTTTCCGCCACCCAGGATGAAAAAGTGTTTCACCAGTTGCATTGAATCGCAGAGCTTTACCATTTGGGCCAACCGCGAGCAGTTTTACAGCACGCACGTCGAAAACCGCCGCTTCGATCTGGCTGGCCAGCGCCCGGACCCAAATCAACTTGTACAGGGCGAGCTCCTCGTCGTTCTCACCAGCTTTTGCATCAGCCCAATGCGTCGGGGTAATAGCGGGGTGGCCTTCCTGCGCGCCTTCGGCGGCCTTGAATGTACGTCGCTGGTCGACGGTCTTCAACCCGATGGATCTAGCTACGGTTCTTATATCCTCCATAGCCTCGTCTGGTACGTTGGGATTATCCGTCCTGTGGTAGGTAATGACGCCTTGTTCATACAATCGCTGGGCGACTTGCATGGTTTTGTCCGGGTCCCATTTCAAGGCGTTGCTGGCTGCTTGTTGAAGGGTGGAAGAGATAAAGGGCGCGGGTGGATGGCGCTCAGCCTTGCGGTCTTCACAGGACTCGACGACGACATTACGTGTGCCGGCGACGAGTTGGGCCAGGTTGGCATCTTGAACGTAAGGAAAGTCTTTGCTCGCGAACTCCGGTACCGGTTGCCAATCTGCATACCAGGTGGAGCCCTGATTCATATCCATAAAGTTCAGACGCACTCCGAAGTGGTTGACTACCTGGAAGTTACGGATCTCGCGCTCGCGCAAAACCACCAGGTATACGGCAGGCGATTGCACGCGGCCTGCAGAGGTGGGCTTGCCCATCAGTCGGCGTAGCTCCTGAGTCACCAGGTAACCCACCAAACGATCAAGTACACGCCGGCATTCTTGTGACGCGACTCTGTTCAAATCGATTTGGCGAGGATTGGCTAGAGCCTCTGCGACACGCTTAAGGGTGATTTCATTGAAGGTGACGCGTTTGTAGGCTTTGATCGCCAATACTTGCTGGATGTGCCAGCTGATGCTTTCACCTTCGCGATCCGGGTCGGTTGCAAGGTAGATTTCATCGGCCTCTTTAGCTGCGGCCTTCATGGTTTGCACGGCCTTGGCGCTTTTTTCCAGGATCACGTACACCGGTCTGTAATCTTTGCGGACACCGGTAGTGATCATGCTGTCGTCCTGCCCACTGGCCGGCAAGTCGCGTATGTGCCCACCACTTGCGACCACCTTCCAGTTTTCACCTGGGCGCAGCTTCTCCATCATTGGCTGAAGCTTTTTCCGCTTCCCAGGTGCCTCGATGATCAATAGCTTCACGGTGTGCCCCTTCTCAATTAAGCAGAGAGGGACTGTCACGTCATGGCAGGTAGGGCTTCAATGGGAAATGGTCAATGCACAACGGGAGGCTTTTAGCGGCTAGAGCTTCAGCGACAGCTGCTGTTCCTGGGCAAAGCCCTTTAGCCACGACGCGCGCATCGCAGGATGGTGGTAAGGGCAGTCATACACCCGTAGCCCTTTCCGGGCGGCGTCAGCACCGGCTATTTGAACGGTAGTATGGGGGTTATTGAATTGCCGCCTATCTGCTGGTTTCAAAGAAGTTCGAGATTGCGCCATTGGCTATCGGTCCCCGAAGAACAGATCTATCAGACAGTAGCATCACGAATAGAGCATTTTTTTCCACAAAAACGGAGGTTTTAATCTTCTGTGCTTGAAATAGCCGAATGGAAGTGTGACTCAACCTGAAAGTTAACGAATGGCGCGATTTTTTGCCAACCAATTGGCGGTTTGATGTCAATTCGAAGCTGGCTCGTCCGTCCAGTTCGCAGCTCTGATCCACGCGATGAAGTCCTGAGTGGATTGTCCGCTTTGAACACGTAGTTGTTCCAGCTTGCCATATAAGTGTTCAGTCATTTCGTCGTCGTAGTCAAAGTCGACGCGGTATTCAGTATCAAAGCGGTATTCATCGAGCAAGGTGTTGATAAATCGGCGGGCTTGCCAGGTATCAAGGTCTGTCTCTCCACGGCCCCCCATCAGATCCTCCCCCGTTCGCCACCCAACTGGAGCCCATGATGCTCGGTTTAGGTCCAGGGTGAGCCCGTAGTAGTCCGGAGCATTCACCTCGCTTTCATCAAAGTAAGCCCAGTAAACGCGGCCTAAAGCTGGGTGCTCTGCGCCAATGACAACGTACCCTGTTGGGTCCCTCAAAACTTCATCCATCGGCACGTCCTAATTTGTAGTAGTTCCCTAATGAGGTCGGGGGAAACGATGAGCTGTTTCCCCCAACACCGACAGCTACACGAATGGGCCGAAAAATTAAGCCCCTGTTTTCAGAATTGCGGTGGATCGGTATCTGGATATTCATCCGGGCCTGGAGCTGGCTGCGGCCGCGATTCGGGTCTGTTGGACTGTTGCGAATTCTGGTTGTGCGAAGGTGCCAGATTCACCATGGTCACGCGGTGCGGCAGCATGCCGACGCGGCTGGCCTGAATTTTCAAAGCTTCGAATTCTCCTTCGTCGTTCTTCCAGCGGTCCATAACAGCGCGACCGGAAACCAGCACTCGCATACCTTTCTGGAACAGTTGCGAGTAATGCTCGGCGTCCTTGTGCCACCACTCCACATTCGCCCAAAAACCGCCACGGTCTTCGTAGCCGCCTTTGCCATCCGGAATCGAATTGTCGAAGTAAACGTTGGCCCGCATGAGTCGACGTGGGTCTTTATTGCCGTTGGGGAATTCTTTGAATTCCGGTGCAGAACCGATATTGCCTTCCCAGCCTTGTACGGGTGTGCCCATGAGTATTCTCCGAGGTTATTGGTGTTGCGTTGGGTTGTTGAGCTGCTGCAGGCGAGCGGTATACACGGCCTCTGCCTGGCCCATTTTTTCTGCGCACTCGGCGGCCTGTTTGGTGATCGAGTGCAGCAAACTCATTTGCATGTTCAAGGTGATGCGCTGCAGCTCCATCACGTAAAGATCCTGCAGCATGGATTCCGGTGTTCTGGGTGAACCCATCATTTCTGCCCAAACTCCGACGCCCATCCTCCGATCTGTCACCAGCTGCCATCTCAAAAACTGGGTACCGGCTTGGGTGTTTTGCTCAGTCAACCGCACTGGAACAAGGGTGAATGGATATCGGCGGGCCTGGCTCAGTACTTCCTGGGCAAGAGCTTTTAAGTCCGATTCTTGAGCTCGGCAAAGATCGGCAAATTGGGTCAGCTCCCCCTTACCTTTAAAAGGCTTTAAAAGGCCTTTTAGTGAGGCGGCCTGTTGCAGTCGCTGAAAGGCTTCCTGTTGCAGTGGCCGGAAGGCGGTCTGTTGCAGCGACCCATCATTGGAGGGAATCTGGCCCATGCTCTTTAACCCTCAACGGAGTCATCGAGATGATCATCCGTGTCGGTTTGCTGCTGACCGCGGATGATCGGTGGCGCGAAATTCGAACGGCGGGTGCCTTCCAGGATGTCCTGTGGCAGCTCACCGTAGCGCTCGTACATTTTGCGGGCTGCTTCAGCCTTGGCATTGTTTGCCGCGAAGTCGTCGCGAGCAGCGCCTGAGTACTTATAGATCTGGGCCAGGCCAAACAGTCTCCGTAGTACCGCTGCGCCTTCATCGATCCAGGTTTCCATATCGTGTCGCCCGACAAGGCCAACGTGCTGGGCCAGCAGAATGCGTCTGACAATTTCGTCGTAGTTCGTCAGGAGGTACACAGCCTGAAATCCCAGGGGATTGGAGATGTACAGCGGGAGGCTGACAGGCTGGATCGAAAGGTTTTCGCTAATGCTGATGGCCGGCGGAAGGGAGGCCATGGCTGTGTCCAGGCGATCTTCGATGGTCTTTAACGCTTCCTTGGAGTCGTTGATCTTCTCTTCGAGGAGGATCATCCACCAGTCAGAGTAGGGATCATCCTGTTGGGCGCCACGAGACATTCGGTTGACGACAGTGCAGAACCCTGACAGACCGATGATGCCGGCTTTGAGGTCATTTTTAGGGCGCCCCATCCATATACGAGCGGCATGGTGGGTGTGAAGGGTGAGCTTCACATCGCTGCGCAGTGAACCGATGTTGAGCCGGAAGTTATCAGCCATGGTGCAGTGTTTCCTTGGGAAGAGGATTGACGTACCCATGCTGCAATTTGGCTATAGGAGACGCAGCATTAAATACGTAGCCCGATGGAAGGGGATTTGTTGTGGCCTCTGTATATAGGAAGAGCTGTAACTCGCCAGTGAGCTGATAGCCACCACCGATTTCGGACTCCTTCATTGCGGTGCGGGCCGAATCACTTGCAGAGCTGCCCAACCGATGCTGAGTCCTGCCAAGGTGTTGCGGGCCGCAACACTTATATGGCTACCACCTCCGGTGCCGGATCTTGTCAGGGTGTTGTGGGCCACAACACTTGCTGTGTCCCCGGCACCGATATCGGAGCCTGTCGAGGGCGATGCGGGTCGAATCACTTGCGTGACTGTTAGCAACGATCCGGGAGTCTGCCGAGGTAATTCGGGCCGAATCGCTCGCGTGACTGCCAGCAACGCTGTCGGATGTTGGCTGGGTGACGTAGGCGACATCACTTGCAGGAAGTTCACCACCAGTGTGGGATCTTGCCAGAGTGATTCGGGCCGAATCACTTGCGTAACTGTCAGCAACGATCCGGGAGTCTGCCGAGGTGATTCGGGCCGAATCGCTCGCGTGACTGCCAGCAACGCTGTCGGATGTTGGCTGGGAGACGTAGACGACATCACTTGCAGGAAGTTCACCACCAGTGTGGGATCTTGCCAGAGTGATTCGGGCCGAATCACTTGTGTGACTGTCAGCAACGATCCGGGAGTCTGCCGAGGTGATTCGGGCCGAATCGCACGCGTGACTGCCAGCAACGCTGTCGGATGTTGGCTGGGTGATGTAGCCGACATCACTTGCAGGAAGTTCACCACCAATGTGGGATCTTGCCAGAGTGATTCGGGCCGAATCACTCGCAAGAGCGCCGTCATCGATGCCGGATACCGACTGGGTGATGCGGGCCACATCACTTGATGTGTTTGCGGTACGGATGCCAGATTTTAACTGGGCGTTGCGGGTCGCAACTTTTCGATAAGCTAGTTTTCCTCCCGGCTTCATGGGTTTGTCCCCCGACTCGGTTTCAGCAAATGCAACATTCCGCTGAGTGTGTGTTTCGCGGTTTGTATCGACTCAGGGCTACGCGGCTGAGTTACCGTCTTCGTCGGCTGCTCTGCGCCCTCTGGCGGGGCTGAAGCGTCTTGAGGCCCGGGGCTCGCTTTTGCCTTGTCGTCAGGGTTCCATTGGCTGTTGAAATCGCCGCGAACGGCCATGCCGACTAGCGTCATCAAGTATCCAAGCGGGTTTCGGACCCCTCCCGAGTCACAGCGATGGACCCATTGTTTGATGAGCGCCGTTTTCAATTCTGCTGGAACCTTTTGGAGCGCCAGGACCGCGTTCTGTTTTTGCTCGACCGGTAGTCGATGCAGTGCACCGAGCAAATCGGCAGCGATGTCGTTTGGTGCGGGCGGTACATGTACAGAGCTTTTACAAACATCTTTGTGTGTATCTGTATACGTACTATATGAGTTCGGATGCCGAACTAAGCCCGAACTCAGTGATTTACGGCTGAGTTCGGCATCCGAACTCTGCTCCAAAGCGATTCGCTCTTCGCCTTTTTCACTGAGTTCGGTATTCGAACTCAGTGGAGATAAAGCTATATTTTGCTGAGTTCGGATTCCGAACTCAGTCGCTTTAGGTACGACTGGCGCCTGCGCTTTGGTCCAAGCCTGGCTATTCATGCGGGATTCGATGATGTCCAGCCTGCTAGGTAAGCGTTGGCCAACGTCAGGATCAGCTGCAAATTCCTTCCAGGCAATTTCCGCTACTTCGCGAATCACCTTGGTCTGGTGCTGCATTGAATGCGCGAGTAGCTGCAAGTAGTCCTTGTCGAACTCTAGAGCTTCGGCCGGTGTGACCGGTTCGTCATGAAGCAGGTAGACGTTGCCTTGCACTTGTCCACTCAGGTCATTGCGCACCCGTCGCCCAAGGCTAAGCCAACGGGTGAGACGTAAGGTGACTAATGCTTTTGATACAGTTTCACGTGAGGCTGGCCTACCGGGTTGCATACCCAAATATGGCCGCAGTTGGTCATAGGTAGGGAACGCCGTAAGGCCGTCGTCATTGATCAGTAGGCGAAATACCTGCCAGGTGTTTCTTTCAAGCGGGGTTAAGCGATCATCCAAAAGCAATCGGCGAGGTACCGTTTCGTGTGGGTTCCCGCTGAAAATAATTCCGGAGTAGGGGGAAGACCCTTCAATCCCCGGAGGCGCCGACTCTTTTTTCTGAAGCAAGTGAGCTTCAAGGTGACCCGAGGCCGAGTCTAAAAGCGTCGACAAGGGGAGCCGAGACAACCTCATAATACAGAGTCACCTTCCACCGATGTCGCTGCAGGCTGTGCAAGTCGTTGAGAAGACACAAGCTGTAGCCTTCTCGGAAGGCCAGGGTTTGCAGGAGGGTAAAGCCCTTCCTTTATCCAGGACTGAATGCGATGCCAGATGATGGCCAGGCTGAGGTTTTCGTGGGTTTCATCTGGGCTAGTATCCTGTGGAGCATTGAGTTCCTCGGCGACTAACATGGCGATGTCCAGCAACGCGAGACTGTCGCCAAGCTCTACCTGATGCTCTTGCATTAGGTGCGTCCATCGGTACCAAAGCTGAGCGTCCATCTCCTCACTGAATTCGCGCCAACGGCCACGACGTGCCGTCACGCCGATCATGAGGCGTTGAAGTGCCACATCCTGCGGAGACAGCCCGAAGAACTGTTGCAGCATTTGAGTGGTCGCGCCAAGTCGCAGCGCACGTTCAATCATGCGCACTTCTTCATCAGAACGCTGCGCGCCTGACAGTAGTTTTTTTACCATGTCCCCATCAATGGTGACGTTGCACCAAGACACGGGAGTGTTAAGCAGCAAGCTCAGTACTGAAGGTTGTTGGAGCTGAGCCAATATCTCTGGCTCCAGGCCCATTTCGATGCAGCGCCGAAGTTGACCATTACGCATGTGATGAAGCACCTGTGACAGGATTGCTTCATTTATTGGTGTCTTGGACATGACGACTCCCCCTTGTAGAGTCCGTGTGTTAACTGGCTGAATTCGGACCGTTGTTGGCGACTGACTGGATTTCCAGGTCAATCAAACGTCTTGCGAGACGAATAATGCGGAACAGCTTCACTAGAGCGCCGTCGCTGAGACGGCATTCACTTTCAGGGGGCTGATCTTTTGTGTGAGGCTGACCTAGTAAGATCTGACCCAGCCCGGCTGCGAACTCAAAGTCAGCCAACGCGTCGATTTGAAGCTCGGGTTGCTGCTGAATCATTTTCAGTACGATGGCCATCGAGCCGCTCAAAGACTGGAGCAGCGTCAAGGTATGTTGGGCTGTGGCAGTAATTTCGACTTCCGCTTCGGGGTGTCGGTAGCTGAACCCGACGCCACCATCGATATCGATAAATTGACCTGGGGCTTTGACCGAGCTGGCTATTTCGCGAGCCAATTGAGCGATGTGCTGACGCAGGGTCGCGGTATTGTCTATTTCGCGTTCGATGTACCAAAGGTCAGAAATGGGATTGAGCCCGCCAGCTTGAACAGGGATGGCCACCAAGGCATTGGAGGCGAAGTCGGGCAAGACCTCACCGTCAAGCGCAGCGAGCTCCCGTTTCATCTTGTCGACTCTGGGAGAAGTCTTCACAGGGCTCGCAACGTGCCCATCGATACGTGCTTGGCGCTCTTGTGGGCTCATTTGCTCCTGCGGAGCAGGTGCCAGTTGCTGTTGCACCCTTTGAGGTGAAGGACTCTCTTTGGAGGGCGTCGTCTTATGTGTGCTGCCCCCCGAAGTAGTAGGGGGTAGTTGTAGAGTGTTCTGATTAGACTCAATGCCATTGTTTGAAACGTTAAGTTGAGTCCCCCCCTCAAATTGCGATGCAGGGTACTGTGGCAGCTCAAGAACCGGCGTAGACCGACGCAATTGGTCCTGGTTCTGAGTGATTTCCAACAGTATCTGCTCGTAGCCGAGGTTCAGCGGCTTTTTAAGCTGATCTATCAATTCGTCCTGAAATCGCTGGAATAGGAATTCTTCAGCGTCGCCCTCAAACTGGGACAGTACATCTTGGAAAAGCGTATCGAAATCAAGGTGCTGCTCCTGCTCCTGCTCTTGATAATTACGATCCCAGCACTGAAGGGCTGTTTTGCGTAATGCTAGAAGTCTCGTAATACGGTCTACTCCAAGCCCTGAATAAAGCAGGTTTGGAGCAGCAGGCAGTAAGTGTCGGATTGTTTCCAGCATTTTGCTGATGTGTGATTGTGAAACTGGATATCCATCAGCGGCCAGTCGTCTTGCAAGTTCACGTTGAGAGATCGATTCTCCAGCTTCAGCCTCATACAACACTTTTGCTTTATCGACACCAATAGCTCGCTCAATGAACAGGAGCTGGCCTTGCAGGTCGTTTTCAGCCAAGTGGCCGGTGAGCGAAATGATTTCGCCCCGAACGGCGTCCCAGGGGCGAAATAGGCAGTGGAACTTGAAATACTTCTCGTCGCCGGTCTCACGATACAACTCGTTTAAAATTGCCAGACGCGTGTTGCCGCCGTTGCGGATCCGGTACTTATTTTCCCCAGGTTTACGGGTTACGGGAGGTGGCGTATCGAGACCCCGATTCCGTATCGACTCTTTAATTTCATCGTACTTGGGGTTACGCGTCGTCCTTGGGTTTTCGTCATACGGCAGCGTTTCGTCGAGGGTCAACAGCATGGGGGTATCGACGATGGGGTCACTCATTCGCTCTGCCACCGGCGACTTCGATTCAAACGCCGGCAGCAACAGCTTATCTTTCATGGTCTGGGCCAAAGACGCTTTCATACTCTGGCTCCTGGCTGCTCGTAAGCCGGGCTTGCCGCCAAGAGCTGGTCAATGATTTTCAAAGCGCGATCCAGAGCGGCTTCAAGTTCGGCAGTTGTCTCCAGCCGATAAACAATTTCTGAGTTCATCGACCTGGCGTTGTCACGTGCTTCCAACGCGATGCGTTCGCGCATCCCGTCGGGAAGGCGAATAACGAATTTTTCTTCATGCAGACGCTTTGGTTTGTTACTCATGGTGGGCTCCGATGCATAGGGTAGAAAGTGTGTTCAGCGACGTTTCAACTGATCAGTGAGTTGGGTAGGTAACCCCTTGATGACTAATGAATTGGACGCCTCGTCGTACTCGATCTTGTCCCCTAGCAGATGCGTTTCAAAACTGATGGACAAGCCTTCGGCACGGCCGGTGAACCGACGGAATTGGTTGAGAGTGCGTTTATCCAGGGGGATTTCCGGCGACAGGCCGTAGTCCTTATTGCGGATATGGTCGTAGAACGCCTTGGGACGATCTTCATCGATCAAGCCCGACAGTTCCTCCAGGCCCATGGGTTCACCGAGCTTGGCCTGGCTGGTGGCGTAGTCCACCAGGGCCTTGGTTTTCTCGCGGGCCGATTCGTCTGGCAGGTCTTCGTTTTCAACGAAGTCGCTGAACGCCTTGAGGAGGGTGCGGGTTTCGCCCGGGCCGTCGACGCCTTCCATGCAGCCAATGAAGTCGCTGAAATACCCCGAGATCTTCTTACCGTTCTTGCCTTTGATGTACGAGATGTACTGCTTGGACTGCTTGTTGTTCTGCCACTCGGACAAGTTGATACGCGCCGCAAGGTGCAACTGGCCAACGTCCAGGTGGCGTGAAGGAGTGACGTCCAGGTCGTCAGTAACCACCACGCCTTCACTGTGATGGAGCAGGGCGACAGTTAGGTAGTCGGTCATGCCTTGCTGGTAATGGGCAAGCAGTACGTGGCCACCGGTGGAGAGGTTGGATTCTTCCATCAGCTTTTGCAGATGCTCGACCGCCGTGTGGCTGAAGGCGGTGAAGTCCTGGCCACCTTCAAAGTACTGCTTTAACCAGCCGCTAAACGGGTGCGCGCCGGACTCGGCATGGAAAAAACCCCAGGCCTTGCCTTGTTTGGCGTTATAGCTCTCGTTGAGGTTGGCAAGCATGTCCCCAATGGCGACCGATTCGGATAGCTCCGAATCGCGTACCTGGAGAACAGCTGGTGTGCCATCGGGTTTTTTGTCGATCAGGTGGACGATGCAATGACGGATAGGCATTAGATTGCCTCCTGCGAATGTATGGTTTGAGCTCGATCAGCACGACGAATACGGGCTTTGGCATTGAGGCCTGAGCGGTAATCGCTTGCGGTTGATGAGGTGTAAATCGATCCAAGGCCAGACTTCGTGAACTTGATGTGGCCACCTTGAGTGCGAGACACCGTCCAGCCATTCGCTTCAGCAAACTTCACGAGTACACGAAGGCTCTCGCTTTTTCCGCGTAGGAGATTGGTGGTCATAGCTCTGCATCCCTGTCTTCCAGAACGTTACCGGCCTGGATCGCGATGATTTCAGCCTGGTCGCCAGGAAACTTGGTACCGAGCTCATGCAAAAAGTGACGCGTAGCCTCACGTGCTCCAGGCACGCGGAACACCACGCTGCAGTGCTGAACTTCCGCGGGGTGTTGTAGGTGAGACATGACGCCCACTTTCAGCGAGCAGCACTGGAGGTAGCGGGGCACCCAAACCGACCAGAAGTAGCTGGATAGCAAGGCGCCCGCGCAGAGCAGTTCAACGGTAATTGTTGCGCTGGGCGTGTTGGTCAGCTCGACGTAGCCGAGCTTCTCAAACTCCAACAGATCCTCACGCATGCTCATTGGGACCACGGTGGTGTGGTCACGAGCAAGGCGGCCGATCGCTTGAGCTAATGCGTCGAGCTCCACTGGGTTGATCCCAGATTTATGGGCGTGAGCCACGGCAGAGGCTTCGAACACCGCACCGGCATGGATACTAGGAAATAGCTCGACGCTACTGTGCATCCGACACCTCCTGAAGCTCCTCGATGTCATAGCTATTGCAAGTAGGGCAAATAAGCTCGTCCACTTCACCGTCGGGTAAGGCTGGAGCCCCATTCACTTGATGTTTCGGGTGGTGGCTATCGCATTGAAGGCACCGGTGAGTGATGCGGACGAGAGTATTCATCGCTGAGGTGTGCTTTTTCATAGTTGAGCCCCTTGCCAGCCGGCGTTGGGACTGAGGTTGGCAAACCGGGTCTGATTGGCGATGAAGGCTGTTCTTACGGTCCCAGTTGGGCCGTTACGCGCCTTGCCGAGAATGATTTCTGCAATGCCTTTGTGTTCGCTCTGAGGGTGGTACACCTCGTCCCGGTAGACGAACATAATCAGGTCCGCGTCCTGTTCAATCGCACCGCTATCACGCAGGTCTGCGTTGATCGGACGCTTATTTGGCCGTCGCTCCAGTTCTCGGTTGAGCTGGGAAAGCGCAACCACCGGGCAATTCATCTCTTTCGCCAGGGCCTTGAGGGACTGGGATATAGCGCTGATCTCGTTGGCCCTGTTTTCCTGACCTGGGCAGCGCATGAGCTGCAGGTAATCAATCAGGATCAAGCTCGGGTGCCCGAAGCGACGAGCTGCTCGACGAGATTTGGCTCTGATTACTGCAGGCGTGAGCGCTGATGAGTCGTCGATGACCAGGCGCTCGCCATAGCCATTGATACGTGAAACCGCTGCAGTCAGCTTCGGCCAATCATCATCATCGAGCTTGCCCTTCAATAGCCTGCCCAGATCGATATGGCCTAGGATGCCCATCAATCGATACATCAATGCTTTGGCCGGCATTTCCATGCTGAAAACCTGAACTGTACGATCAAGCTTTGCCTGCAGAGCCGTATCTATGAAGTTCAAGGCCAGAGAGGTCTTCCCCATAGACGGGCGCGCGCCGAGGATGATCAGGTCGGCTTCTTGAAAACCCGACGTCAGCTCGTCCAGGTCCTCCAGGCCTGAAGGCAGGCCGGTCACGGTGATATTGCCGTTGAAATGCTCGTCTATTTGTTCGACGACGTTCGTCAGGCACTGGTTGATATTGACGAATTCCGTTGCGCTCTTGCCCTCACCCAGAGCGAACAGTTGCTGTTCAATTGATTCTTGAACATTTTCCGCACTTGCCAATGGGTCTGTCGCCTCGCGAGAGCATTGGTATCCAAGGGACATGAGCTGTCTGAGCCGAGAGCGATTACGCACGATGGATGCGTAATGCTCGATGTTGGCTACAGACGGCGTATTTTTGGCCAGCTCGCCCAGATAGCTCAGCCCTCCGGCTTCGTCTGGCTCCTCCAACGCGTTGTGGACGGTGACGATATCGAACGGAATCGACTTGTCAGCAAGGCTTGCCATTGTCCGGAACAGCAACCGATGGTCGTGTCGAAAAAAATCAGAGGCATCCAGTTTGTCCGCGACGAGATCCCAGGTGTTGTTGTCGAGCAGTAGCCCACCTAACACACCTTGTTCAGCCTCTACGGAGTAGGGCGGTGATAGGTCAAGGTGATTCATTTCCCTGACTCCTGACCTATCTGAAGAAAACCACTCCCGTTGCGTGCCCCCAGGGCTTTGACCATGTCGACTTCAACCTTCGCTGAATTGATCATGACCTGAGCAACCTCCGCTACCGCTTTAGCCCGTTCAATTTCCATTGGTTTTTCCGGGTCCAGGAGGCTCTCGATCGCGACGAACAGGTGATTACGTAGATCTTCAATCTTGTTCTTCATTTTCAACCTCCCGGATGGTGCGTTTGAGTTTGCCGATAGCGCGTATTGCGGATTTCAGCTCTTCCGGATACCGATGAATGGTGTTACGACGCATGCGTTCTGCCCTCGTCAGCAACTCCAGGTTATTCAGGGCTATATGGGCCTTGTTGCCGTCCTTGAAGCACACGCACATGTTTAAAGGGACTGGTCCGTGATGCTCCTCCCAGAGCAGTACGTGCACCGCTTTCCAGTCAACGGGTGGATAACCTGTATCGGTGATTTTCTTCTGCTGATAGCCGTCAGGAGTCGTGCGCAGGCTCCCAACAGGGAGCCAGTTCCCTGGTTTATTCCCCGCCTTAAACTGCGTTTGAGTCATGCGGCCAGAGGAGGGGAGCCCCTTGAGGCCCTTATTCCACGGGACAAAACCCTTGGGAAAGCGGAATTCAGCGCCCAACTTGCCGTCAAGCCGGCCACAGAGACTACTGCGAAGAAACTCGGTACTTTTGCTCAAACCCAGCCGTTTGGCTTTGGCATAGACCTGATAGACGCTGAGCCCCAATTCGGCGGCTAGGACCTGAGTCGGTTCATCGGGATAACGGGCAATGAGCGTGCGCTCTTCTGCCTCACTCCAAACATGGTGTTTGTGAACCGGGGTAAGCCCAAGTTGGGATCTGGCTTGTTCCAGCGCCGCCATGGCCAAAGGTGAAAGCGAATGAGTTCTCATTGGCTCCCCCCATGCCCAAGGGATCCTTGCGACTGCTGTCCAACACCACGATGCAGCCTGGCATGCTTGCCCTGGTCCCATCCCGCTTGCAAAGAGCGGGTGTCATGACCTTTGGCTTCGATAGGTTTGATAATGAATTGCTTGAGGTTGGGGTGGTGCAATTCCAGATAGGCCTGGATCTCCTGCACAGTGGTTTCGTCTACCCCGTCTGCAAACTGGGTTACTTTTGAGGCGACGGCATTCAGCCAACCCTCGGCAAAGAGTTGGCCACGGTGACGTTTTGTTTTCAGTTGGCAGCGCTTCTGCAGAGCAACATGAGCTCGACGGGCAGCGACGAGTTGGTGATGCAGCGTTGAGTAGGTGTGAGCGGACAGCTCGGGCGAAATACCTTTCCCCAAGAACTTGAAGGACCAACCTGCCAGCGGATGAAAATACGCCAAGTGGCTGCAATCAAAGGCTTGAGAGCAGATTGTGGCCAGGTTGTGCAGCCAATCCTGCGGCGCACGCCGGGTCTTGGTACCCACACTGGCTTCTTCGATGGCATGAGCTGCTACTTCGGTATGTTCGAGGTTGTACTGCTTCATCAAATGGCGCGCTTGGCGAAGTGCAATTTCCACTTCGTTGGGGGCAGCGCCTTGCGATTTGGCCAGCGCCATGAGTTTGGCGACCTTGCTGAGGACTTTTTGCTTGTCCATCATTCGCCCCCTTCCTGTTGAAGGCGGGGGGATAGCGCCTCTGACCACAGGCGAAGTGTTTCTTCCTCATCAGCAGAGAGGTGAGTCCGGGCAAGACAGTTCGCAACCTTCTGTTTCAAGGCGTCAAGACGGTCTTGAACACTTGAGCCATCGTCGTAAGCAATCTCTTGCTCAACAGTTTGCACAACGTCATTACGCAGAGAGAGAACCGTGCTTATCCAAAAGGCACTTGGGCTGGTCCAGCCAATAAGCTTTCGAGTTCTGGCAGGCGACAGGTAATCACGGAGTCTGAGATTGAACTCCCTAGGTGAATAACCATTCCTGAAAACATCTGCGCGGTTGAGCGTCAGCGCTGTTTTAAGAATATCTAGGAGAGGGTCCAAAGCCGTTGACTCAGGAGCAAAAGGTTCTAGATATGTTTCAGCTACCAGACGTTTGGCTTCGGCATATCGCCCTTGCTGACGCTGTTTGGCTTGGCTTTCGTCGCGGCCGCGCTTTTCCTTCGCGTGCTTTATGTTCGAGTTCACTGACTCGATTAGCTTCGCTGCGTCTTGCAAAAGCTGAATCTGTTCAACGCTCAACTGGGCGCCAATCCGACCGGGCAGATGGCAACCGCTTGTCAGGGCTCTGATTTCTCGTGCGGTTCCACTGAGCTTGGCTTGCAAGCTGCGCAATTGCTGAGCGCTGTAGTACTTGCCAACCTCTAGGATGAGATCTGCAGTAATACTGCGGGCGTCGGTAATGGAGGGCTTCGCCATTTCAACGACCCTCCCTCACCAAGTTGGCTACCTTTTCCTCGGTCATGGCCTCGAAGCGGTCACGCCATTCTGGGAAAAGCTCAATGGCCAAACGGCGGATGACGACTAGGGCTGCCGGAGATATTCGGTTTGAAGGCTGTCTGTATTCCAGGCGATGTACTGGGACGCCCAGTGAAGAACCGCTACGAAACACCACTGCGCTGGGGACGACGCTATCCAGAACGTTGATTTCGTCATTGTCCTGGAAAATTTCCCGTACCGACTGCTCGATCATTTGCGCGTCAGTGGTTTGGTCGAGATTGTTGACGACGATCCGCACGGGAGGGATTTTCATGCCCAGGCGCCCATAGGCGCGCAGGCCGTCCAACATCTGCATGGTTCCCCGGCTGAACTCCCGAGCAGCGAGCATATTGGGCGGAAGCGGAGAGATGACCAAATCAGAGGCTAGGACCACCATTTCGAGCATGGCCGATCTGGCGCCTTGGGTGTCAATTAGTACCAGGTCGAAATGGTCTTTGAACGCCGGCATCAGGTTGGCGAGTCGCAACCGCCCGTCAGGTGCTTGCAGGAGCAGGCTGTTCAGTTGGTTGTTGATGTCGTTGGAAATGACAAGCGACAGGTTTGGAATCGCTGTGCTGGATATGATCTTGGCTGATTCGGTGATATTGAATGCCAGCAGGTCGTAGATGCCGCCCTGAGCTTCATCGACCAATTGGTAATACGAGGAGAGTGAGGGCTGTGCAGGATCTAGGTCGATGAGGAGCACGCGCAGCCCTGCATCCGCACAAAAAGCGCCGAGGTTGGCCTCGATGGTGGTTTTGCCTACGCCGCCTTTGGTCGAAACGACCGCAGAGATTTTCATGGTTTGGAGCCTCTAATGTGGGTTCATTAGAGGCTGCGAGGCCACGGAAACAGCTATGTGTAGCGAACACGATCCTGGGCTCTGAAGCACTAAACCAATTGTCTTTTAACCAATTGGTCGTAGGTTCGAATCCCACACGACCCACCATTTTTGAGACCAGTTAACGCTGGGATCGAATCTTAAGATCAGAGGCCAAAAGCGCTGATCGAAGAAGGCGACTGAAAGGTCGCCTTTTTATTACCGGGGTATAGCGCAGTCCGGTAGCGCGCCTGCTTTGGGAGCAGGATGTCGGGAGTTCGAATCCCCCTACCCCGACCATATTAAAAATCCTCGTATCGAAAGATACGGGGATTTTTTTTGTGTGCGCGAATCCTGAATTCTCCGCAAAACAAATGTGGGAGCGGGCTCCCACATTTACCAGGTCTCCTTCGAGACCAGGTTGTTAATGCAATTTAAGGCGTGGCTCGGTGCCGCGGCCGATCTTGCTGCCCAGCATCAGCATCGCCGTGCGGAAGAACCCATACAGCGCCATCTGGTGCATCCGGTACAGCGACACGTAGAACATCCGCGCCAGCCAGCCTTCCAGCATCACACTGCCCGTCAAATTGCCCATCAAGTTACCCACCGCGGAAAAGCGCGACAGCGAGATCAGCGAACCGTAGTCGGTGTACTTGTAGGTCGGCAGTTCCTTGCCTTCAATTCGCAGCTTCAGCGACTTGGCGAGCAATGAGGCCTGTTGGTGAGCCGCTTGGGCCCGTGGCGGCACATTGCGGTCGGTGCCCGGCTGCGGGCAGGCGGCGCAATCACCAAAGGCGAAGATATTTTCGTCGCGGGTGGTTTGCAGTGTTTGCAGGACTTGCAGCTGGTTGATGCGGTTGGTTTCCAGGCCATCGATGTCCTTGAGGAAACCGGGCGCGCGGATACCGGCCGCCCATACTTTCAGGCTGGCCGGAATCACCTGGCCGCTGCTGGTGATCAAGGCATCGGCGGTCACTTCACTGACCGCCGAGTTGGTCAGTACGGTCACCCCTAGTTTTTCCAGGGTCTTGTGCACTGGCCCACCGATCCGCTCCGGCAGTGCAGGCAATACCCGCGGGCCGGCTTCGATCAGGGTGATATGCATGTTTTCCGGCTTGATACGGTCCAGGCCATAGGCAGCCAGCTCATGGGCAGCGTTATGCAGCTCGGCGGCCAGCTCGACCCCGGTGGCACCGGCGCCCACGATGGCGACGCTGATCTGTTCAACGGCGTCGGTCTGCCCGGCATGGGCGCGCAGGTAGTGGTTGAGCAATTGCTGGTGGAAGCGCTCGGCCTGCTTGCGGGTGTCGAGGAACAGGCAATGTTGCGCTGCGCCTTCAGTGCCGAAGTCGTTGGTAGTGCTGCCTACCGCAATCACCAGGCTGTCGTAGCCCAGCACCCGGGCAGGCACCAGTTCGCGGCCTTCTTCGTCGAGGGTGGCGGCCAGCTGGATTTTCTTCTGCTCACGATCAAGCCCGCTCATGCGCCCTAGCTGGAACTCGAAGTGGTTCCATTTCGCTTGGGCAACATAGTTGAGTTCGTCTTCAGATGAGTTCAGTGAGCCGGCGGCGACTTCGTGCAGTAACGGCTTCCAGATGTGGGTCAGGTTAGTGTCGACCAGCGTGATGCTGGCCTTGCCACGCTTGCCCAGGGTCTTACCCAGGCGGGTAGCCAACTCCAGGCCGCCGGCACCGCCGCCGACGATAATAATACGATGGGTCATGGGGATATCTCGCAAGGCTAAAAGAAATCGGAGCAGTTACTCTCGCGAGCGCCAGGCGGCTCATAGCGTCAGGTAACTCAATAGGCGGCTCAGCGCACCGAGCCCGATGACCACTACCAGCACCACGCAGAGGAGCAGCCACGGCCGGAAAGGCTTGCGCTCGACTCTGTTCTGGGAAAGTCGCAGGTACTCTTCGACACGCTCTTGGTCATCGGGTTTCAGGCGGCTGGTCATAAAGGCCTCGTCAGGTAGACGTTGCAAAGGGGCGCCACGTTACAGCCAGGGCATCAAAGGCTGATGCCGACATCAAACACTATGCTGCGCCCCAGGTTGTTGCGCAAGAAGTCCGGCGCGTCGGGATGTGCAAACAGCACCCGGGCGAAGGTCGGCCCCACCAGTGAAAGCGAGCGCCAGCCCTGGCGCAGGTATTCGGTCGGCGGCGGAAAATGGCTGTTGAGGTCCAGCACTTCGCGCTTTAGGCTGGTAAACGCAATCAAGTCCAACTCCCCCAGGTCCATGCCGCGCTCTTTGTAGTTGTGGGCCTTTTTACGCAATGTGGGGGCCAGGCGCAGCAGGAATTCATGGGCGGGGATTCGCCGTGGCTTGGCTTCGCGCCGTACCAGCTGGCTCAAGGAAAAAGCACTGCGCCTGCGCAGCAGCTCATCACGCCACTCGTCGTTCAGGCGTCGGCCCTCGTCCAGCACAAAAAAGACCTCGAAGCTGGCGTCACGAAACAACACGTCGGGCGGCTCCTGGCCCGCAGCGTGAAACTCTTCGACGCGGTAGGGCACGTTCAAGCCTTGCAGCAGGCGCTGGCAGACCCAACGCTCACGCTCCCACTTGCGGGCATTGGACAGAAACGCATTGGCTTGTTCGGCTGCTACGGTGAGCAGGCGCAAATAATCTGAGTCATCCATAGTGGCAGCTTAGCGTTCAAATGATGACCACAGGAAGTCTTGCCTTAAAACGCGGGTGTAGAATGCTCACGTGAAACAGGCCAGGGACGAGGTGTGTGATGAGTTTTTTTGTAAAGGCAGAGCATCCGTGATCAGCGCAGCGGTTCTGGCACCCCAGACCCTCGGTATCGGCTGGCTGGTGTATGCGCCCGTGCTGATGTGGGCGATCCTGCGCTCGCCATGCCTGGAGCTGTTTGCCGACCGTCGGCGCCAGCACTTGCTGTTCGGCACGGTGTTCGCGCTGTTCATGCTGTGGTTGGTGCGGCGGGATTTCGATACTGGCGTGTCCTACCACTTTATCGGCATGACCGCCGTGACCTTGCTGCTGGATTGGCCGCTGGCAATCGTCGGTGGCTTTGCCGCCCAGCTTGGCTTGATGCTGTTGGGGCGCGAGGATCTGGCCGCGCTTGGCGTCAATGGCCTGCTCCTGATCGTGCTGCCGGTGTTGGTCACCGAAGGGTGCGCGCTGTTGGTAGAGCGGGCTCAGCCGCGAAACCCCTTTGTGTATATCTTCTGTTCGGGCTTTTTTGCGGCCGCACTCTCGGCATTGCTGTGCCTGTTGGCCGGCCTGGGCCTGCTGTGGTTCGACGGCCTTTTTGCGATGCCTGAATGGCTGGAGGATTTTGTCGGTTACCTGTGGCTGATCATCTTTCCCGAAGCCTTTATCAACGGCATGGTCATCAGCGCGCTGGTGGTGTTTTGCCCGGAATGGCTGGAGACCTTCAACCGTACTCGCTACCTCTCGGCGCCGTGGAAGGACGACGATTCGCGGCGTTGATCCAGGTCAAATGCCAGGCAGCGGCGCAGGTCCATGCTCGGCAAAATTTTCAGGAGCATGAATCATGAGTGTGTATGAATGGGCACGGCAGGAGTTGCGCAGAAGCCAGGATGCAGCGCAGGAAATCGGGTTTGACCCCGGTTTGACCTTGCGCGCCATGCTCAGCGCAGTGGTGCAGCAAAGCAAGGGTGTACGCAGCTTTGAAGACCTGGCCGACGAGTTGCAATACCTTGCAGAAAACCTCGACGACCAGCAGGAATATGCCTTTATGCGGCCTTAGTGGCGCGGCGGCAGGTCTTCGGAAAACAGTTCATCTTCGGCGTCCGGGGCCACGGGAATCTTGTGTTCTTCAGCGGCCCAGGCACCCAGGTCGATAAGCTTGCAACGGTCCGAGCAGAACGGCCGGTTGAGGTTGGTCGCTTTCCATTCCACGGGTGCACCGCAGGTTGGGCAGTCGACGGTCAAGGGTTGGCTCATGATCGGCCTCCACGCAAAGTAAGGTAAAAGTGGTGCAGTCGCTCGACCTCGCCGTGCAGCCAGGCGAGGTCCTTATCGTTGACCAGCACGTCATCGGCATGGTTCAGGCGGTCTTCGCGGCTGGACTGGGCCTTGAGAATTGCCTGCACCTGTTGTTCGCTGATGCCGTCGCGCTGCAGGGTACGCTGAATCTGCAGCGATTGCGGCACGTCGATCACCAGGATGCGCTGGGTCATGCTGTACTGCCCGGACTCGATCAGCAGCGGCGACACCAGGATCGCGTAGGGCGATTGGGCGCGTGCCAGGTGGCTGCGAATTTCCTCGGCGATCAGCGGGTGCAGCAAGGCTTCCAGCCACAGGCGCTCTTGCGGGGCCTCAAAGATCAGTTTGCGCAGCGCGGCACGGTCCAGTTGGCCGTCGGCTTGCAGCACGTCGCTGCCGAAGTGTTCGGCGATGCGTGCCAGGGCCGGGCGGCCAGGTTCGACGACCCAGCGCGCGGCGTGATCGGCATCCACCAGGTCGATGCCCAGCTTGATAAAGTGCTCGGCCGCAGCACTTTTGCCGCTGCCAATGCCGCCCGTGAGCCCAAGAATCCAGGGTGTTGCAACAGAAGTGGTCATCTGAAACCGACAGACTGCAAATAGAAGTCGGTTATTTGACCACCCCAGAGCAATGCAATCCAGCCGGCAATTGCCAGGCAGGGGCCAAACGGCATCGGCGCTGACACCTGGGCCTTACGCAAACGCAGCAGGATCAGCCCGACAAACACGCCCAACAGTGAGGCCATCAGCAGGGTCATCGGCAGAATCTGCCAGCCGCCCCAGGCTCCCAGCAAGGCCAATAACTTGAAGTCGCCATGGCCCATGCCGTCTTTGCCGGTGGCCAGCTTGAACAGCCAGAACAGGCACCACAAGCTCATGTAGCCGATGACCGCGCCCCACACTGCATCGGGCAGGGGCGTCAGC
The DNA here is from genome assembly GCF_036346515.1 of Pseudomonas sp. AM4(2022). Lineage (NCBI taxonomy): Bacteria > Pseudomonadati > Pseudomonadota > Gammaproteobacteria > Pseudomonadales > Pseudomonadaceae > Pseudomonas > Pseudomonas sp. AM4(2022). The sequence goes on along the minus strand of NZ_JAOTNW010000001.1, from coordinate 496,657 downwards.
AGGTCAGCACTGTTGAGGATCAGCCCCAGCCATAGCAGCGGCAGCACCAGCACATCCGGCAGCAGTTGGTGGTCCAGATCAATCAGGCTCATGCCCAGCAAGCCCCAACTCAACAGCATCACCGCGCCGGCTTGCCAGCCGAAGCCGAAGTGCCAGGCGACAGCGGTTGAGATCAGCGCGCACGCGAGTTCGGTGAGGGGGTAACGCAGGCCGATGGGCTCGCGGCAGTGGGCACAACGCCCCCGGAGCAGCAGGTAGCTGAGCACCGGGATATTTTCCCAAGGCCGAATCGGTTGATTGCAGCGCGGGCAGCAGGAGTTCGGACGCATCAGGTTATAGGCCGGCCCACCGGGCTCGGCTGGCAAGTCGAGAATCTCATGGGCCTGGGCACGCCATTCCCGCTCGAGCATTTTGGGCAGGCGCCATGCCAGCACATTGAGGAAGCTGCCGACGATCAGGCCCAACACCAGCGCCAGGCCCGCAAATGCCCAGGGATGTTCGCTCAGCAGCAGGCTCAAAATGCCGTCCCCAATTGGAACACCGGCAGATACATGGCGACTACCAGCGCTCCGACAATGCCTCCCAGTACAACCATGATCAGCGGCTCCATCAGGCTGGTGAGGTTGTCGACCAAAGTATCCACGTCTGACTCGTAGTGGTTCGCGACTTTTTCCAGCATGCGGTCCAGGGTGCCGGACTCCTCCCCGATTGCGGTCATCTGGATCGCCATGCCTGGGAACAGGCCGCTGTTATGCATCGATTGATTCAACTGCATGCCTGTGGATACATCGTGGCGCATACGTTCGATTGCCTGTTTGAAGGGGCCATTGCCGACGGCGCCGGCCACCGAACCCAATGCCTGTACCAGAGGGACGCCAGCCGCAAAGGTGGTGGAAAGTGTGCGAGCGTAGCGAGCAACCGCAGATTTGTGCAGCAGTTTGCCTGCCACGGGCACTTTCAACAAACCCGCCGCCCACCAATGGCGAAACCCCGGGTAAGTTCGATAGGCATGATGCCCAGCGACCATTATGGCGCCCACGCCCAGCGCCAGCATCCACCACGCTTGTTGCAACAGTTCTGACAGTGCAATGACTCCCAGAGTAAACCCCGGCAATTGGCCGTTGACCCCGGCGAACAGGTTCTGGAACTGCGGCACAACGTGAATCAACAGCACTGTGCTCACCCCTGTGGCAATCACGAGTACCGCGACAGGGTAGGTCATGGCTTTCTTGATCCTGGTTTTGAGCCGTTGGCTTTTTTCCAAATGAATCGCCACGCGCTCGAGCAAGGTTTCCAGGGCGCCAGCCATTTCGCCAGCTGCCACCAGATTGCAATACAGCTCATCGAAGTAACGGGGATATTGGCGCAGGGCAGCGGCCAAGGAGTGTCCGCTGGCAATGTGCTGTTTCAACGCCTTCACCAGTTCTCGCAGTTGTGGTTTTTCGACGCCTTCGCTGATGATGTCGAAGGCTTGCAGCAGTGGGATGCCGGCTTTGAGCAAGGTGGCCAACTGGCGAGTGAACAGGGCGATACCCACAGGCGTTATTCGCGCCTTGAAGGCCGGTAGTGCGCAAGTTTTCTTGCGCACACGCTCAGGGCAGATCCCTTGCTGGCGCAGTTGTACCTTGATCAGCGCAAGGTTATGGCCGGCGATTTGTCCGGAAACCCGGCGCCCTTTGCGGTTGATGCCTTCCCAGGCATAAATTGTCGACGTGTCGTTCATGTGAGGTTGGCGCACCCAGGTCGTGAAGAATTTATAGCTTAGTCAGATGGCGGATGCGGGCAGGCTGGCGCTGAGCGATAAAATGTCAGATTGTGCGTCTTGCAGGCCATGGACTGCGTGGGGATGAGTACACTGACGCCGTTGCACACTGCGGGGCGCAGGACGCGCCTTGTCATGGTTCTATTCTGGAGAGTGAAAGAGATGCGTCAAAAAGGTTTTACCTTGATCGAGTTATTGATTGTCGTGGCAATCATCGGCATTTTGGCCACCATCGGTCTGCCCATGTACACCAAGCACCAGGCCAAGGCCAAGTTCACGGCGGGGTTGGCTGAAATCAGCGCTCTAAAGGCTGGCTACGAGGACGCTATCAACCAAGGTACCGTGCCGACCCTGGCCCTCATCGGGGGCACAAGCCCTACCGCCAACTGCACCATCGAAGTGACAGGCGATGTGGCCTCGGGCGCCGGTACCCTGCGTTGTGAAATCCTCGATGCGCCCGCGCCCGTGCTCGGCAAGACCATCACCTTGACCCGTAGCGCCACCACCGGCTGGAGCTGTGCCACCACGGTAGAGCCGCAATACGCTGCCAAGGGCTGCGGCGCCCACGGCGCGTGACAGTCGCCGGGCGGTGAGCGAGCAAGTTGCTGCATGCCCAATGCAGTGCTAGCTTTAGCCCACCGCCCGTGTAGCTCAGCCGGTAGAGCAGCGCACTCGTAACGCGAAGGTCGCAGGTTCGATTCCTGTCTCGGGCACCACAGGCACCACTGTTTCAACGGCAATGTTTTCAGATGATCCCAGAATGGTTCTGAAGGCCAGGTGAGCCGGGCATTTGCGCCCGCTCTTTTGTATCTGCCCAACCTTGAAGACCCAGATGCATCCCCATTCCTCGATCTAAGAGAACAACATGACCACGACTGAAATGACCCAGGAAGTTCGGCACCAAGCAGCTCTCGAAAAATATCTCGAGGAGTCGCCGCAGCTTAAAGAAGAGATCAAGGACCTGAGTGCCGACGATCAGCGCGACCAGATTCAGTGGGCATTTGAAGATGAGGCCGAGAGCCAGGGCTACCAGCCTTGGGAGCTGACCCTCAAGTACACCTCGACACCCGAAGAGTTCGAAGCCGCGCGGTTGGCCTTGCACAAAGAGGCCGCCGAAGTGCTGGGTGTCGATTGGGACGAGTACTGCGAGATGAATAACCTCGTCGTCTAAGCACGGCGGGCTTGTTGTGGCGAGGGAGCTTGCTCCCGCTGGGCTGCGAAGCAGCCCCAAATTGGGTGATCGAAATACATCAGGTGTACGTCGATGAACGGTTTGGGAGCACTGCGCACTCCAGCGGGAGCAAGCTCCTTCGCCACAATCGCCCGGCCCTGCATGGTTTCTTAGATACTCAGGCGCATCGACAGGTCCACCGCTTTCACATCCTTGGTCATCGCACCGATGGAGATGTAGTCCACGCCGGTTTCAGCGATAGGCAGCAAGGTGGTTTCATTGATCCCGCCGCTGGCTTCCAGCTTGGCCTTGCCTGCGTTCAGGCGCACGGCTTCGCGCATGTCTTCCAGGCTCAGTTCATCCAGCATGATGATGTCGGCACCCGCCGCCAGGGCTTCGCGCAATTCCTCCAGGCTTTCCACTTCGATTTCCACCGGCTTGCCCGGGGCGATCTTGTGGGCGGCGGTGATCGCTTGGGCAATACCACCGCAGGCGGCGATGTGGTTTTCCTTGATCAGGAACGCGTCATACAGCCCGATACGGTGGTTGTGGCAACCGCCGCAGGTCACCGCATATTTTTGCGCCAAGCGCAGGCCCGGCAATGTCTTGCGGGTGTCCAGCAGCTTGACCTGGGTGCTGGCGACAAAGTCCGCCAAAAATTGCGCACGGGTCGCAACCCCTGACAGCAATTGCAGAAAATTCAACGCGCAACGTTCACCACTGAGCAGCGAGCGGGCAGGGCCCTCAAGGTGGAACAACGCCTGGTTGGGGCTCACCCGTTCACCGTCAGCCACCTGCCAGTGCACGGCAACCCGTGGGTCCAGTTGACGAAACACTGCATCCACCCACGCCGTGCCGGCGATAACAGCCGCCTCACGGGTAATGATCGTGGCCTTGGCCAGCCGTTCGGCCGGGATCAACTGCGCGGTGATGTCACCACTGCCGATGTCTTCCAGCAGTGCGCGGCGCACGTTGGCTTCGATTTCGGCGGTGAGGTCGGCAAGACGGAGGTTCGGCATAACAGGCTCCACAAACAAAGTGCCTCGATTATAGGGCCAGCATGCGTTCTAACCCAGGCTCGCCACTCATTTACTGCACAAAGTCAGAGTGGGCTGGCGCAACTGCCCTCGTTTGCAAGATAATCTCGCGCCTTGCAATTGGCGTCATAGCTTTGACGTCTTGGTGGTGAACGGGATGTTTGCAGTGCCTGCCGGGCCTGTGCCCGTCTTCCACCCCTCAAAACCGCCGTTTCAGGAGGCCAGGATGCACAATGACGGGAAGGTGGTGCCTATCAACAGGGCACAGGCCACGCCATCGCCGCTCGCGCGCCTGCCGGTGGTGTTGCTGCAGGTGCGTGACAAGGCTGCACAACAGCTGCAACAGGGGTTGCAGGAACTGTTCGATAACGCCGACGACACCCTGTTCGAAATGGCCGAAAAGGCCCGTAGCACCGTCGACCATCATATTTTTTTCGAGGCCATGCGCGACCTGCGCCTCAAGCGCAAGAACTTCGAGCGCGTGTTCATGGAGCAGCTGTTCGTGGCGTTCGCCAACCTGGGCCAGGCCCGGTGCAGCGGGGCACACCTGGTGCCGGTGGTGTCTTATGAGGCGGTACCCGGCACCAGCGCGGATGACGTGGAAAAAGCCGTGGCCCTGGAGGCGATGCTCGGTCGGGTTCGGCATCGTGATGGCTTGGCCCTGGGGCAATTGAGCGCGCGCATGAGTGAACTGCTCGGCAGGCGCCTGGATGATCCTGAAAACCCCTTGGGTCCGGCGCGGCTGTGCGAGTTTTTCCTGCAAGCAGGGCGCAGCCTGGGGGTGGAAATCCGCGTCAAGCTGGTCATGCTCAAGCTGTTTGAGAAATACGTGCTCAGTGACGCCGACCTGTTGTATGGCGAGGCCAACCAATTACTGATCGCCACTGGCGTATTGCCGGAACTCAAGGCGGTGCCGTCCCGTCGAGCCGGCGGGCGTGCGGCCCGGGAGCACCAGCATTGCACCAGCCAAGCGCTGGCCGACCCGCCGCTGGATAAAAGCGGCCAGCAAGCGTTCAGCGCCTTGCAGAAGTTGCTGGTAGCCGTGCGTGGCAGCGTGGCTCCGACCCTTGAAGCCAGTGCCGAACCGCAACCCATTGCCACCCGCGATCTGCTGCGGCTGCTGTCGCATTTGCAACAGTATGTACCGGAGCCGGAGAGCGAGGACGATTTCGACCTGCGCAACCAGCTGGAGCAGTTGCTCACCCGGGTCAGTGTCAAAAGTGGCAAGTCGCGGGTATTAGAGGAAGCAGACGAAGATGTGATCAATCTGGTCGCCATGCTGTTCGAGTTCATGCTCGATGACAGCAGTGTGCCGGACGCTTTCAAGGCGCTGATCGCTCGCTTGCAGATCCCGCTGCTGAAAGTGGCGGTGCTGGACAAGAGCCTGTTCAGTTGCGCGGAGCATCCGGCGCGGCGCTTGCTCAATGACATCGCGAGCGCCGTCATCGGCTGGAGCCCGCCCCATGACCACCCACGGGAAAACCTCTACCTGTGTATCGAGCAACTGGTACAGCGTTTGTTGAATGAGTTCGTCGAGGACCCGGCGATTTTCACCTCGCTGCTCACCACGTTCAGTGCGTTTACAGCTCAAGAGCGCACGCGCAGCGAGCAACTTGAGCGACATACCCGTGACGTCGAGCAAGAGCGCCTGCATATCGAGGTGGCGCGCCAGCGTGTCGCGCAGGTGCTCAATCGGCGGCTCGCGGGCAAAACCTTGCCGCAATCGGTGCTGCAATTTGTGCAGCAGGCCTGGAGCCAAGTGCTGTTAGTGGCCGTTCTCAAGCACGGTGAACAATCGCTGCAATGGCAAACGTCGCTGCGTACCCTGGATGAGTTGGTCTGGAGCGTGGGCCTGCGTGAAGACACCGAAGCGGGCCGGCGTTTGCTTGAGCAATTACCTGGGCTGCTCAAGGCATTGCGTGGCGGGTTGGCCGGTGCGGCGTTCGATCCGTTCAGTACTCGCGAGTTTTTCCTGCGGTTGCAGGCCATGCATGTCGAGCCGCTCGACAGCGAGGTGCTGGTGGAAGTCCGTGAGCCTTTTGCCCTGTGGGCTGGCCCGCCGGCTGCCGACGAACCATTAACCTCTGATGACCCCGACCTGCTCAAGGCCCAGCAGTTGCGAGTCGGTGACTGGGTAGCGTTGCAGCAAAATGAAGCCGGTAACCTGCGCTGCAAGTTGACCGCAATCATGCCGCCCGCCGATACCTATATTTTTGTCAGCCGAGCGGGCCTCAAGGTGCTGGAGAAAAGCGCGGGCCAGTTAGCCCTGGCGTTCAAGCAGGCCGCCCTGCACACCTTGGACGATGGCCCGCTGTTCGAACGTGCGCTGGCCGCCGTGGTGGGCGACCTGCGGCAACTCAATCGCGGCAAGTGATCGCAACCGCAGGGTGGAACGCGGCATACTGGTCACACCTCGTCTCACTCAAGGAGCCTGTATGCAGTTGGACCCCGCCAGCGGTTGGTGCCAGGGCATTCGTCATTGCCCTTCGCCCAACTTCAACGAGCGCCCTGAAGGCGAAATCTCGCTGTTGGTGGTGCATAACATCAGTTTGCCCCCGGCGCAGTTCAACACCGGCAAGGTGCAGGAGTTTTTCCAGAACCGCCTGGATATATCAGAACATCCCTACTTTGAAGGGATTGCCAGCCTACGGGTGTCTGCGCATTTTCTGATTGAACGTGACGGCACTGTGACGCAATTTGTTTCGTGCCGTGATCGGGCCTGGCATGCCGGTATTTCTGTCTTTGAGGGGCGCGAGGTCTGCAACGATTTTTCTCTGGGAATCGAGCTGGAAGGCACGGATGACCTACCGTTTACCAATTCCCAGTATGCGGCGCTGATCGACCTGACACGCCAACTGCTGGCCGCATACCCAGATATCACCCGCCAACGTATTTGTGGTCACAGCGACATCGCTCCGGGGCGCAAGACCGACCCGGGCCCCGCTTTTGATTGGATGCGCTTTCGCAGCGCCCTGCAGGATGGAGGACACGAACGATGAGTTTCCTGGTGTTGGTGCTGGCGGTATGGATCGAGAAGTTCTCGGCCTTGCGCCTGCGGTTGCAGCGCGACGGTGGATGGCTGCGTGAGCTGGCCAAGCTGGAATCGAGCCCGCGCATGGGCAAGCGGCCCTGGTTGATCCTGCTGGTATTGGTGCTGCTGCCGGTGGCGTTGCTGGCGTTGTTGTTGCTGGTCCTGGAGCCGGTGGCCTATGGCCTGTTGGCATTGCCGGTGCACTTGCTGGTGGTGATCTACAGCCTGGGCCGTGGCGATCTATTGGCAGGGCTGGGGCCGTTTCGCGATGCCTGGCGGCGCGGTGACCTGCAAGCGGCCGAGCATGTGGCCGAACGCGACCTCAAGCTTGGCGCCGACAGTGGTGAGCAACTGCTGGAGCGTGTCCAGGGCTACCTGCTGTGGCAGGCGTATCAAAGCTTTTTCGCGGTGATTTTCTGGTATTTCCTGCTGGGCCCGGTGGCCGCCCTGGCGTACCGCCTGTTGGCGCTGGCCAGCGAAAACAGCCAGAACCCCTTGGTGGCCGAGCGCGCCACGCAATTGCGCCACGCGTTTGACTGGTTGCCGGTACGCCTGCTGGCGGCCAGCTTTGCCTTAGTGGGCAATTTCGTCGGGGTCAGCCGGGTGATGCTCCACGAACTGCTGAGCTGGGACATCAGCGCTGCCCAACTGATGGAAAAAGTCGGCCTGGCTGCCGCGGAAATTCCTCCGCCAGTGGTGGGGGCCGATGGCATCAACAGCCTGGATCGCCTGTGGGAACTGCTGCTGCGTGCGGCGGTGCTGTGGTATGCCGGGTTTGCCATCTGGACGGTGTTGCCCTGATGGTAGGAGCGAGCTTGCTCGCGAAAAACGTCAACGATAACGCGTGCTTCCTGAATAAACGCGGCGTCGTTAAGTTTTTCGCGAGCAAGCTCGCTCCTACATGGCGTTAGGGCTTTCCCCTTGCCACATTTGGCCTCCAGACACGCCGTTAACCTTACGTTACAAAACTCCCTTTCGAATTGAGCTATACAGATAGAGCGCCAAATAGTGGCTATCTGCCGCCGCCCTGCGCCTCAATAAAAATAAAAGAAGGGGAGGTCACCTGTGAAGAGCTTGCTCTATCCCGCCGTCGCGCTGATGAACCGCCTGAGCTTCGGCATGAAGTTCAGCCTGATCAGCGTGCTGTTCCTGCTGCCGATGCTGGCGACCAACTATTACCTGGTGCGCGATTCGTGGCGCGAATACCAGGGCACCCGCGTCGAACTGCAAAGCCTTGACCTGCTTGGCAGCAGCCTGGCGTTGCGTCGCGAGCTGGAAACCCTCAACAACCAGGTACAGATCAACGCCACCCTCGGCCAGTCTGGCAAAGCGGCAGACCTGGAGACCAGGATCAGCGCCTTGGAAGCCAGTGTAGTGGAGCGCTTGCAGGGCTTGCGCGCCATCGCGACCCAGCCCGAGCACGTTGCCGTCTTCGACAGTAAGCGCGATGAGCTGATCGCTGCGTTCAAGGCTCAGCAACAGGAAACCTCGTTGCTCAACAAGGCGGCGTTGATCGGCAAGTTACTCAACCAGGCCCAGATGTTCAGCCAGATTATTGCCAGCCAAGCCGGCTTGAGCCGTGATCCGCAAAGTGATCTGCGCCAGCTCAGTGACCTGGTCACCACCGTCACCCCTCAAGTCACCCAGGCCTTGGGTGAAGGCCGTGCGATGGGCGCGTATTCCCTGGGGCAGGGTTTTATCAATTCGTCCTCCAGCACCCGTTTTGACGAACTGCTGCAGCAGCTTGAAAAACTTCATGGTGAATATGGCCTGAAGCTGCAGGACGCGCTGGGCGCCAGCCAGGCCGCGCACGCCGCCCTCGACGTGTCGGCGCAAGCCAGCCAGGCGAGCCTTAAGCAAGGCAGTGAGTTTTTCGAAGAGCAGGTGGTGATGGCCGAAACCCTCGACGCGCCTTGGCAGGGGTTTTATGACGGCGTCAGCCAACTAATGGCCAAGACCTATCAATTGGATGACGCCACCCTGGCGTTCCTCGGGCAGCAGTTGCAGCAGCGCCTGGCGCAAAACCGCCTGCACATGGTGTTGCTGATCGCCGCCCTGGCGGCGGTGTTTGCGCTGATTTTCTATCTCTATGCCGGTTTCTTTGTTTCCACTCGCACCACTTTGCGCCGCCTGGGGGCGATGATGGACAAAGTGGCGGCGGGTGACATGACGGTCACCTTCGTGGCTCAAAGCCGTGACGAACTCGGGGATTTGGGCCAGGTGTTCAATGGCACCGTGGCCAAGATTCATGACCTGATCGAGCGCGTTGGGCATACGGTCAGCCAGGTGGAGTTGCAGGCCGGCCAGGTGCAGGCGGTGTCGGCACAGAGTAACCAGGCGGTGTCCGGACAGCGCAGCCAGATCGAACAAGTGGCGACGGCGATGAACCAGATGTCCGCCACCGCCCAGGAGGTGGCGCGCAGCGCGGCGGCGGCGGTCAGCAGTGCCCAGAGCGTCAATGATGAAACGGTCACCGGGCGTGCGCTGGTGCAATCCCAGCAAGGCGGCATCGCGCGCCTGGCGGCGGAGATCGACGAGTCGGTGCGGGTGATCAACCAACTGGCTGCCGACAGCCAGTCCATCAGCAGCGTTTTGGAAGTGATCAAGAGCATTGCCGAGCAGACCAACCTGCTGGCGCTCAACGCAGCCATCGAGGCGGCGCGCGCCGGTGACCAGGGGCGTGGGTTTGCGGTCGTGGCTGACGAGGTGCGCACCCTGGCTCGGCGTACACAGCACTCCACCGAGGAAATCGAGCAGATGATCATCCGCTTGCACAGCGGCGTCGGTGCGGCGGTGAAGGCCATGGGCAGCAGCCATGAAATGGCGAATGGCACGGTGGGGCAGTCGGAAAAAGTCCAGCAAGCTCTGGAAAATATCCTGGGAGCGGTAGGGATGATCGTCGACCAGAACCAGCAGATCGCCGCCGCCGTGGAGCAGCAAACGGCGGTCGCCCAGGACATCGACCAGAATATTGTCGAAATCAACCGCGCCGGCGAACATGCGGCGCAAGGCGCCCAGCACACGGAAGCGGCCAGTCGGCAGTTGGCAATCCAGGTGGTTGAGTTGAAGCAATTGATTGGTGCGTTTCGGGTGTAGGGAGGTTCTGAAGGATGTAGCTACCGCCCCTGTGGCCGATGTCTTGATTTACCTGGGCATGTTTTATCGCGGCGTGAATAGGTGAAAATTTATTTCATCCGTCACGGTCACGAGGAGACACGACGATGGCCGCTGCAATCGGTATCAAAGGGCATTGCGCCCAGTGCGACATGACGTTTGAACTCAAGCCTTGGCAACTGAATGCCATTGCCATTGATGTGCCGTTTGACTGTACGTATTGCCACTGCGGTTTGCAGTTGGAGTGCGTCAAGCAGTTGCGCCAGTTCAAGGCCCTGGACCAATGGGCGCTGGTACGTCCGAGCATGATCATGCTGACATGCGTGACCTTGCTGGTGGCCTTGTTCGCTGAATGGTTGGGGCTGCTCAGTGTGATCGGGCAACTGAACGTTTCGCTGGTCGCCGTGCTGATCCATTTGCTGGTGGTGCGCTATGCCCGCCATCGACAGACGATGATCTTGAGGTTGCAGGTGATCAGTCCGCTACCAGTTGAACAGCTCGCACGCATTGCGTGTGCTCGCCTCAGCCAGCAATAGAGGGCGGGTGCCCATGCGCTCGGCCAGGGCCGTGCAGATGTCTGGCAGGTGCTGCGGGCTATTGCGCTGGTTGGGGTACATGGCCGGGGCCATATCCGGCGCATCGGTTTCCAGCACCACGGCGTCGAGTGGCAACTGCGCCAGTACCCGGTGCATGCGCAACGCCTGGGGCCAGGTGGCAGCGCCGCCCAGGCCCAGTTTGAACCCCAGCTTGATGTACTCGCGCGCCTCTTCAGCGCTGCCAGCGAACGCGTGGATGATGCCGCCTCTGGGCACGCGGATGCGCTTGAGGGTGGCAATCACGGCGGCGTGGCTGCGGCGAACGTGGAGCAAGGCCGGCAGTTGGAAATCCACCGCGAGTTTCAGCTGGGCTTCAAATAACTGTTGCTGGCGCTCGTGGTCCAACTGTTCCAGAAAGTAATCCAGGCCAATTTCGCCCACGGCGCACAGTTGCCGGTGGCCATGCAGGCGCGTCAACCAGTCGCCCAGCTCCAGCAGGTCTGCGGGGCGATGCTCATCGAGATACGCCGGGTGCAAGCCGAAGGCGGCGAACAAGCCTTCGTCCTGTTGCACCAAGTCCCACAGCCGCTGCCAATTTTTCTGGTACACCCCCAGCACCACCAGGCGCCGCACGCCGAGTTCACGGCTGCGGGCAAGGACGTGCGAGCGATCCTGGTCGAAGTCCTCGAAGTCCAGGTGCGTGTGGGTGTCGATCAGCTCCACGCTCAGGCCTCGTGGATACGCTGCTTGAAGGTCCGGCCAATCGCATGCACGCCGGGTTGGTACTGTTCTTCTTCAATGGCGGCCAGGGCCAGGCGCAGGGCGGTCTCGGCAATCAATTGATGTTGCTGGGCCATGGCGTTGACCGGCAGCGGGAGGAAATCCAGCAACTGGGTATCGCCGAAGGTGCCCAGGCGCAGGGGGCGTGACTTGAGGGGGAAGTCATGCAGCGCATCAAACACGCCTTGCAGCAGTACGTAGGAGGTGGTTACCAACGCGTCCGGCAAATGCCCCAGGCGTTGCAGCAGTTGCTCCATCAGCTCTCGGCCGCAGTCACGACTGAAGGCTTCGCCCTGTTCGATGATCACTTCGCCCGTAAAGCCCTGCAGCGCATCACGGAAACCGGCGGTACGGGCCTGGCTGATGCTCAGCTCGGGCCGCGCGCCAATCAGTGCGATCTGTTTGGGCAGCGGCTGCAGCAGGCTGCTGGTGAGTTGCCTGCAGGCCTGGTGGTCGTCGCTGACCACGGAGCAGAACTGGTTCGGCTCCATCTCCCGGTCGATGGCAATCACCGGCAGCCCCTTGGCCTGCAGCTCGCGATAGCTGTCATCGCTGGCCGGCAGGCAACTGGCGACGAACAGCGCATCGCAACGCCGCGCCCGGAACAGTTGCAGCAGTTGGCGTTCGCTGTCCGCTTCATCATCGGAGCTGGCGATCAGCAGTTGATAGCCCCGCGCCCGTGCCCCTTGTTCCAGTAGTTTGGCGATGCGTGCGTAGCTGGGGTTTTCCAGGTCTGGCAGGATGAACCCCAAGGTTCGCGTATGCCGGCTGCGCAGCCCGGCGGCTTGAGGGTTGGGGGTAAAGCCATGGGCTTGGACCACGGCACGCACACGCTCAACGGTTGCGTTGCTGATGCGCTGCTGTTCGGCCTTGCCGTTGATGACATAGCTGGCGGTGGTAACGGACACACCGGCCAGACGTGCGATATCACTGAGTTTCAAACCGGGATTTCCTTGTTTTTTGGCGCTCGCCCCGACATTTTGTCCAATCGTAACCGATTCCAGCATTCGACCAATGTCCCACAGCAAGCGCCGAGTGGCCCTTCAAGCTTGCGCAATTAACGCGTAATCTGCCATAAATTCTAGATTAAACGTTTCAGCAAGCGTATTTTTACGATGTTCGCCACTGAGTGACTACTGCCAATTGACCGCTCAGTCAGTTAATTTTGAACCTATTTACCTACAACAATACCTAGTGCGCCCGTCGCACTAACTAGGAGAACGGCATGCTTGAGCTCACTGTAGAGCAGATATCCATGGGCCAGGTGGCTGTGGATAAATCTGCTGCCTTGCACCTGCTCGCTGACAAACTGGTGGCCGATGGCCTGGTTGCCGAAGGTTATCTCAGTGGCCTGCAAGCCCGTGAAGCCCAAGGCTCGACCTTTCTCGGCCAAGGCATCGCTATTCCCCACGGCACGCCAGAAACCCGCGACCAGGTGTTTTCCACTGGTGTGCGCCTGCTGCAGTTCCCCGAAGGGGTGGACTGGGGCGATGGCCAGATCGTCTACCTGGCGATTGGCATCGCGGCTAAATCCGATGAACACCTGCGCCTGCTGCAACTGCTCACCCGTGCCCTCGGTGAAACCGACCTGGGCCAGGCGTTGCGCCGTGCCGGCAGTGCCGAAGCGCTGTTGAAACTGTTGCAAGGCGCACCCCAGGAACTGGCGCTGGATGCGCAGATGATCAGCCTGGGCGTGTCGGCCGATGATTTTGAAGAGTTGGTGTGGCGCGGCGCACGCCTGCTGCGCCAGGCCGACTGTGTGAGCAATGGCTTTGCCGCCGTATTGCAGCAGGTCGACGCGCTGCCCCTGGGCGATGGCCTGTGGTGGTTGCACAGCGAACAGACGGTCAAGCGTCCGGGCTTGGCCTTTGTGACGCCGGACAAGCCCATGCGTTACCTCGGCCAACCCTTGCACGGCCTGTTCTGCCTGGCGAGCCTTGGTGAAGCGCACCAGACCCTGCTCGAACGCCTGTGTGCCTTGCTAATTGAAGGGCGCGGCCAGGAGTTGGGACGCGCCACCAGCAGCCGCGCGGTGCTGGAAGTGCTGGGCGGTGAACTGCCGCCGGACTGGCCCAGCGCCCGCATTACCCTGGCCAACGCCCACGGGTTGCATGCACGCCCGGCCAAGATCCTGGCGCAATTGGCGAAAAGTTTTGATGGCGATATTCGCGTGCGCATCGTCGACGGCGCGGTGGGTGCCGTGTCGGTCAAAAGCCTGAGCAAGTTGCTCAGCCTCGGCGCACGTCGTGGCCAGGTGCTGGAGTTTGTGGCCGAGCCGACGGTGGCCGGCGATGCACTGCCCGCCCTCTTGGCCGCCGTGCAAGAGGGCCTTGGCGAAGAGGTCGAGCCCTTGCCCACCGTAAGCGCACAGCCAGCACAGGTCGATATCGAACCCGTGCTCAGTGCGCCACTGAGCGGTAGCCAACTCCAGGCCATTGCCGCCGCGCCGGGTATCGCCATCGGCCCGGCCCATATCCAGGTGCCGCAGGTGTTCGATTACCCGTTGCGCGGTGAATCCGCCGCCGCCGAACGCCAGCGCCTACACACGGCCTTGAGCGACGTGCGCACGGATATCCAGGGCTTGATCGAGCGTAGCCAGGCCAAGGCCATCCGCGAAATTTTCATCACCCACCAGGAAATGCTCGACGACCCGGAACTGACCGACGAAGTCGACACCCGCCTCAAGCAAGGCGAAAGCGCCGAAGCCGCCTGGATGAGCGTGATCGAAGCCGCCGCCAAGCAACAGGAAGCCTTGCAGGATGCCTTGCTGGCCGAGCGCGCTGCGGACTTGCGTGACATCGGCCGCCGCGTGCTGGCCCAGTTGTGCGGCGTCCAAAGCGTGCAGGAACCGAGCGAGCCCTACATCCTGGTGATGGAAGAGGTCGGCCCTTCGGACGTGGCGCGTCTGGACCCGGCCCGCGTTGCCGGCATTCTCACCGCCCGGGGCGGCGCCACCGCCCACAGTGCCATCGTCGCTCGCGCCCTGGGCATTCCGGCCTTGGTCGGCGCTGGCGCTGCGGTGTTACTGCTCAACGCCGGTACGCCGCTGTTACTCGATGGCCAGCGCGGTCGCCTGCATGTGGACCCCGACGCCGCCACCCTGCAACGGGCCACCGTGGAGCGCGACAGCCGCGAACAGCGCTTGCAAGCCGCTTCGGCCCAACGCCATGAACCGGCGCTGACCCGTGACGGCCACGCCGTGGAAGTGTTCGCCAACATTGGCGAAAGCGCCGGGGTGGCCAGTGCAGTGGAGCAGGGCGCCGAAGGCATTGGCCTGCTGCGCACCGAACTGATTTTCATGGCCCACCCCCAGGCGCCGGACGAGGCCACCCAGGAGGCCGAATACCGTCGCGTACTCGACGGCCTCAATGGTCGCCCGTTGGTGGTGCGCACCCTGGATGTGGGCGGTGACAAGCCCTTGCCCTATTGGCCGATCGCCGAAGAGGAAAACCCCTTCTTGGGTGTACGCGGCATTCGCTTGACGTTGCAACGCCCGCAGATCATGGAAGCGCAACTGCGCGCATTGCTGCGTGCAGCGGATAACCGCCCGCTGCGCATCATGTTCCCCATGGTCGGCAGCGTCGATGAGTGGCGCGCCGCCCGGGACATGACCGAGCGCCTGCGCCTGGAGATCCCAGTGGTGGACCTGCAACTGGGGATCATGATCGAAGTGCCCTCAGCCGCGTTGCTGGCGCCGGTCCTCGCCAAGGAAGTCGACTTCTTCAGCGTCGGCACCAACGACCTGACCCAGTACACCCTGGCCATCGACCGCGGCCACCCGACCCTGTCGGCCCAGGCCGATGGCTTGCACCCGGCAGTCCTGCAACTGATCGACATCACCGTGCGCGCCGCCCATGCCCACGGCAAATGGGTGGGCGTGTGCGGCGAGTTGGCGGCGGACCCGCTCGCGGTGCCGGTGCTGGTCGGCCTGGGTGTGGATGAGTTGAGCGTGTCGGCCCGCAGCATTCCCGAGGTGAAGGCGCGGGTGCGTGAATTCAGTCTGAGCGAGGCCCAGTGCCTGGCGCAACAAGCACTGGCGGTGGGTTCGCCCGCCGAAGTGCGTGCCCTAGTGGAGGCCGTGTAGATGGCGAATATTCTGACCCTGACGCTGAACCCGGCGTTGGACCTCACGGTACGCCTGGCGCACCTGCAACCCGGTGAGGTCAATCGCAGTGAAGCGATGCTCACCCACGCGGCGGGCAAGGGCGTGAATGTGGCGCAGGTGCTGGCGGACCTGGGCCATTACGTCAGCGTGGGCGGGTTCCTCGGCAGTGCCAACCCCCAGGCTTTCAAGGCGCTGATCAAGCGCCGTGGGTTTGGCGATGCCTTCATCCGTGTCCCCGGCGAAACCCGGAGCAACATCAAGATTGCCGAACAGGATGGGCGGGTTACCGACATCAATGCACCGGGGCCGCAGGTGACTGAAGAGGCGCAAAAAGCGCTGCTCAAAATGATCGCGATGATTGGGCCGGAGTTCGATGCGGTGGTGGTGGCCGGTAGCTTGCCGCGCGGCGTCAGCCCGCAGTGGTTTAAAGGTTTGCTGGAGGCGTTGAAAGACCTCGGGTTGAAAGTCGCCCTGGACACCAGTGGCGAAGCGCTGCGCCTGGGGTTGGAGGTTGGCCCGTGGCTGGTCAAACCCAATACCGAAGAGTTGGCCGAGGCCTTGGGTAACGCCACCGATGCCATCAGCCGACTGCATCAGCAAGGCGTCGAGCATGTGGTGGTCTCCGACGGCGCCGCAGGTGTGACCTGGTACCGCCCGGGTGCGGCTCTGCACGCCACGCCGCCCAAGGTGGCAGTGGCCAGTACTGTGGGCGCCGGCGACTCGCTGCTGGCCGGGATGCTCCACGGTTTGCTCAGTGGCGACACGCCGGAGCACACCTTGCGCCGGGCCACGGCGATTGCTGCGATGGCGGTGACACAGATCGGTTTTGGCATCAGCGATGACGCGCAGTTGGCGCATCTCGAAAGCGGCGTCGCTGTGCGCGCGCTGACAGAACAATAAGAGGGTTTGTGATGAAGTTAGCCATTGTTACCGCCTGCCCTAACGGCATGGTCACCAGTGTGCTGTGCGCCCGCTTGTTGGACGCCGCCGCCCAGCGCATGGGCTTGCACACCAGTGTTGAAGTCGTCGATGTGCAGCGCCCGGAACGCCAGTTGTCCCAGGCGACGATTGATGAGGCCGAGTGGGTGCTGCTGGTCAGCAGTACCCCGGTGAATATGCAGCGTTTTGTCGGCAAGCGCGTGTTCCAGGCCACGCCGGCCCAGGCGCTGGCGGATGTAGAAGGCGTATTGCGCCGGGGCGCTGAAGAGGCGCAGGTGTATGTCGCCAGTGACGCCCCGGTATTGGCGAAGAACGCGCCGCGTATCGTCGCGATTACTGCGTGTCCGACCGGGGTGGCCCACACCTTCATGGCCGCCGAAGCCTTACAGCAGACCGCCAAGCGCTTGGGCTACGACTTGCAGGTCGAGACCCAAGGCTCGGTGGGCGCCCGTACACCACTGAGCGCGCAAGCCATCGCCGAGGCAGACGTGGTGCTACTGGCGGCGGATATTGAAGTCGCCACCGAGCGTTTCGCCGGCAAGAAGATTTACCGCTGTGGCACCGGCATTGCCCTCAAGCAATCCGAAGCCATCCTCAACAAAGCCCTCGCCGAAGGTGCGGTGGAAAGCGCGGCCAGCGGTGCACCGGCCAAGGCCGAGAAAACCGGCGTCTACAAACACCTGCTCACCGGCGTGTCGTACATGTTGCCGATGGTGGTGGCGGGGGGCTTGCTGATCGCCTTGTCGTTTGTGTTCGGCATCCATGCCTTCGAACAGCCCGGCACCTTGGCGGCGGCGCTCAAATCCGTGGGTGACCAGGCGTTCCTGTTGATGGTGCCGCTGCTGGCGGGCTACATCGCCTACTCGATTGCCGACCGTCCTGGGCTTGCGCCCGGCATGATCGGCGGGCTGCTGGCGGGGACGCTGGGGGCTGGGTTTATCGGCGGCATCCTCGCCGGTTTCGTCGCCGGGTATTGCGTCAAGCTGATCAGCCGCGCGGTGCAACTGCCCCAGAGCCTGGAAGCGCTCAAGCCGATCCTGATCATCCCGTTACTGGCGAGCCTGTTTACCGGCTTGGTGATGATCTACCTGGTGGGCCCACCGGTCGCCCGCTTGCTCACGGGCCTGACGGATTTCCTCAGCACCATGGGCACCACTAACGCGGTGCTGCTGGGCATTCTGCTCGGCGGCATGATGTGCGTGGACTTGGGCGGGCCGATCAATAAGGCGGCCTATGCGTTCTCGGTTGGCCTGCTGGCCGCGTCGAGCGGCGCGCCGATGGCCGCGACCATGGCCGCCGGCATGGTGCCGCCGATTGGCATGGGCATCGCTACGTTACTGGCCCGGCGCAAGTTCGCCCAGACCGAGCGCGAGGCCGGCAAGGCGGCGATGATCCTGGGGCTGTGCTTTATCTCCGAAGGCGCGATTCCCTTCGCCGCCAAAGACCCGCTGCGCGTCATTCCGGCCAGCATCGCCGGTGGTGCGTTGACCGGCGCGCTGTCGATGTACTTTGGCTGCAAACTCGCCGCGCCCCATGGCGGGTTGTTTGTGCTGGTGATTCCGAATGCGATGAACCATGCGTTGTTGTACTTGTTGGCGATTGTGGCGGGCAGTGTTTTGACCGGGTTGGTGTATGCCGTGCTCAAGCGGCCGGAAGCGGCCGAGCTGGCCGTGACTGCCTGACCAATACCCTGTAGGAGCGAGCTTGCTCGCGAAGAACTCAACGGCGCCGCGTTCATTTAGCAAGCCCGCGTGATCGTTGACGTTTTTCGCGAGCAAGCTCGCTCCTACAGTTGGATCCTGTCATCTGCGCTTCATCCCATCATGTTTAAGTGGCCCTTTTGATACTCAAGAGGGCACCTGCATGAGCCACTTCGATCTCGGTCGCCGCCGTGTGATGCAAGCCGTGGGCGCTGGCCTGTTGTTGCCGGGCCTGGCGCCGGCGGTGATCGCTTCGGTGAAGGACCGGCCGCAACTCACTGACGGCGTGCAATCGGGCGACCTGCAGGGCGATCGCGCGATGATCTGGAGCCGCAGCGACCGCCCGGCGAAAATGGTGGTGGAGTGGGACACTCGCAGCGTGTTCAGCAACCCGCGCCGATTCGTCTCGCCCCTGGCTGATAGCCGCACCGACTTTACCGCCCGTATCGAGCTTACCGGGCTGCCGGTCGACCAGGCGATTTTCTACCGCGTGCACTTCGAAGATGCCCAGAGCGGCGTCGCCAGCGAGCCTTGGTTCGGCCACTTGCGTAGCGTGCCGCAACAGCGGCGTGATATCCGTTTTGTGTGGAGCGGCGACACCGTCGGCCAAAGCTTCGGCATCAACCCGGACATCGGTGGCATGCGCATCTATGAAGCCATGCGCCTGCGCCTGCCGGACTTTTTTATCCACAGCGGCGACACCATCTACGCCGACGGCCCGGTCCCCGCGCAGCTCACCACTGAAGGCGGGCGCATCTGGCGCAACATCACCACTGAAGCCAAAAGCAAAGTCGCCGAAACCCTCGATGAATATCGCGGCAATTACCGCTACAACCTGCTGGATGAAAACGTGCGCCGCTTCAATGCCGAGGTGCCGCAGATCTGGCAGTGGGACGATCACGAGGTGATCAACAACTGGTCATCGAGCAAGCAGTTGGATGAGCGTTACCAGACCCGCGACATCAACACCCTGGTGGGCCGTGCCCGCCAGGCCTGGTTGGAATATTCACCCATGCGCCGACAGAGCGCCGACGGTGGCGGGCGCATTTATCGCAAGCTCAGTTATGGGCCGCTGCTGGATGTGTTTGTGTTGGATATGCGCAGCTATCGCGGGCCGAATGACGACAACCTGGGCGCTGAAAAACCCTTCCTCGGGCGTGAGCAGTTGGACTGGCTCAAGCGCGGTCTCAAGGCATCGCAAGCGCAGTGGAAGGTGGTCGCCGCCGACATGCCCATTGGCCTGGGCGTGCCCGACGGTGAAGTCAGCCCCGGCGTGGCGCGTTGGGAAGCGATCGCCAATGGCGACCCTGGCCCGGCGCAAGGGCGTGAGCTGGAGATCGCCGAACTGCTGGGGTTCCTGCATGAGCACAAGGTGCGCAACCACGTGTGGCTGACGGCCGATGTGCATTACTGTGCAGCGCATCACTATCACCCTGACCGTGCGACGTTCCAGGATTTCGAGCCGTTCTGGGAGTTTGTAGCGGGGCCTTTGAATGCCGGGAGCTTCGGGCCCAATCCGCTGGACAAAACCTTTGGCCCGCACGTGGTATTCCAGAAGGCGCCACCGGCACAGAACACCTCGCCGTTTGCGGGCTTTCAGTTTTTTGGTGAAGTGCAGATTGATGGGCAGACGGGAGAGTTGACGGTGATGCTGCGGGATTTGGACGGGGTTTCAGTGTTCGAGCAAAAACTGCAACCGGCCTGATCGTTCCCACGCTCTGCGTGGAAACGCATCCTGTGGCGCTCCGCGTCACGCCGTCAAGAGCGGACGCGGAGCGTCCAGGGCGGCATTCCCACGCGGAGCGTGGGAACGATCAAGGCAGGCGTTAGCAGGGTCAGTAGACATCCCGACGATAGCGGCCCTGTTCGATCAGGCGCTCTACCGCCTCATTGCCCAAGATCTCCAGCAGTGCCTGATCCACCCCCGTCGCCATCCCTTGCAAGCTGCCACACACATAAATCGCTGCGCCGTCCGCCAGCCATTTGCGCAGCACATCCGCTGACTCGCGCAGGCGATCCTGTACGTAGACCTTCTCCTCTTGATCACGGGAAAACGCCAGGTCCAGCAGGGCCAGGTCTCCACTGGCGAGCCAGCCTTGCAGTTCGTCCTGGCACAGGTAGTCGTGGGCGATATTGCGTTCACCAAACAGCAGCCAGTTTCGCTGCTGGCCATCGGCAATGCGCGCCTTGAGCAAGCTGCGCAGGCCCGCCAGGCCGGTGCCGTTGCCCAGCAGAATCAGCGGCACAGGCGCGTCGGGCAAATGGAAGCCGCTGTTGCGCCGCAGGCGCAGGCTGATGGCCGAGCCGAGGGCGGCATGTTCAGTCAGCCAGCCGGAGCCAAGCCCCAGGCTGCCGTCGGGGTGGCGCTCCTGGCGCACGATCAGCTCCAGCACGCCGTCGCTGGCAATCGAGGCGATGGAGTATTCGCGCATGCCCAGGGGGACCAGCGCATCCACCAATGCCTGGGCGTGCAGGCCGACCAGGTGCGTGCGGTTGTCCGGTAGTTGGCGCGTGGCCAGGGCCTGATCAAGGGTGTGGGCCACGCCGTCGATCACCACGCCGTCGCTGCCGACCAAGCCCAGTCCGGCCAGGAAGTGTTCGATGGCCCAGGGGCAATTGCGCGGCAGGACTTCCACCAGGTCGCCGGCCAGCCAGCTGTGCGCAGACGTGGATGTGAGGCCCAGCAGGTAGACGGGCGAGCCGACACTGTCGGGGTTGAGCAGAGTGCGTTGGCTCAGGGTCCAGTTTTCGTACTGGGCCGTTGGCCAGGCCGCTACCGGAGCATGCCCGGTGAGCTGGCCCAGTTGCTGTTGCCAGGTCTGCAGCGCCAGGCTGTCGCCGCTGTCGACTTCCACCGGGGCGAACAGCGGGGTGCCGCCCTGGTTGGTCAGCCAGAAATGCAGGCGCCGGGCAAAGCCGCAAAAATGTTCGTACTGCCGGTCACCCAGGGCCAGCACCGAGTAGTTCAAGCCTTTGAGGGGCAGCGCCTGGCCGAGCACGCTGCGCTCGAACCCACGGGCGCTGTCGGGGGCTTCGCCGTCGCCAAAGGTACTGACCACGAACAGCGCGTTCTGCGATTGGCTGAGGTCGTCGCGGCTGACACTGCCCAGGGGCTGCACTTTCACCGCCAGGCCCGCAGCCTGCAGTTGCCCTGCCGTTTGCCAGGCCAGTTGTTCGGCAAAGCCGCTCTGGCTGGCGAAGCCGATCAGCCAGGCCGGAGCATCGCTGTGGTTATGTGTCAGACCTTTGCGGGCATCGCGGACCTGGCGCTTTTTGCGACGTCGGTCGAGGTACAGCAGCCAGCCTGTGATGAAAAACAGCGGCATTAGCAGTGAGCTGACGGTGAGGACGATGCGCCCGACCAGGCCAAAATAGCTGCCGGTGTGCAGCGCATACACACTGGTCAGCAACTGCGCCTTGAGGCTTTTGCTGGCGTAGCGCTCGTGGGATTTGACCTCGCCGGTGGCCGGGTCCAGGTTGATCTGGTTCAGCGCGCGGTCATGGGGCGATGAAGAGAGCAGGTAATACACGGTGGCCGGTTGCCCGGCGACCGCAGGCATCCGAATGTTGTAGGCGCTCAAGTCGGGGCCGGCGTTGCTGTAGATGCTGCTCCAGATCGCGTCGTAGTTGGCCACCGGAGCCGGGCCTGCGGGGGCTGGGCCGCGCTTGCGCATGCGCTCGTTCTGCGGCGCGTCGGACAGCAGTTTGGTCACGCCACGGTTGTACCAGTCGTAGGACCAATACAGCCCGGTCAGCGCCGCCAACAGATAAAACAGCAGGCACCAGGTGCCGAATACCGAGTGCAGGTCCCAATTGAAGCTGCGGCCCTTTTTGCGCCAGTCCAGGGTCAACCAGACACGCCAGCTTTTCACCTGGCGCGGCCAGCGCAGGTACAGGCCGGAGAGGCAGAAGAACAACAGGATCAGGGTGCAGGCGCCGGTGATATTGCGCCCGGTGTCGCCGATGGCGAGGAAGCGGTGCAGTTGCAGGATAAAACCGAACAGGTCCTGGCCGACAGCGTCACCCATGTAGTCGCCGGTGTACGGGTCGAAGTAGCGCATCTGGCCACGGCGCTCGCCCGGTGGCGGGGTGAAGGACACACGGCCGGCGTTGCCGCTGTCGCTTTCTACCCACAGCATGGCCACGGTCTTGCCTTCGGCCGCTTCCAATTTGCGTACCAGCTCGGCGGGCGGCAGTACACCGGCCTCGCGTTTCTGCACGCTCAACACGGTGGGGTTGAGCGCCCGCAGGATCTCGTCCTGGAACGAGTACGCGGCCCCGGTGACCCCCATCAAGGCCAGCACCAGCCCGGCCGTGATGCCGAAGAACCAATGCAACTGGAACAGGGTTTTCTTCAACACGTCGGAGCGCCTCGCTTAGCTGGATATCTGATCACGGCGCGCATTATGCCGTGAGTTGCCGGGAAACACGCAAAAGCCCCACGCATCCGATGTGTGGGGCTCCTGGCTGAACCTTGACCGCTTTTAGAAGTGGAAGCTGGTGGTCAACAACGCCGTACGACCGGCCGCCTGGTTGGCGAAGTGCGCCGAATAGGCCTTGTCGTAGTAGGTCTTGTCGGTCAGGTTCTGCACGTTCAATTGCAGGTCGACGTTCTTGGTCAGCTTGTAGCTGGCCATGGCGTCGTAGCGGGTGTAGGACGGCACATACACGGTGTTGCCGGCATCGCCGTAAACCTCATCGACGTAGAAGGCGCCGCCGCCGACGGTCAGCTTGGGGGTGATGTCGTAGGTGGTCCACAGGCTGAAGGAGTTCTTCGGCGTGTTGGGCATCTGGTTGCCTTTGTTAGAGCCAGCACTCACCACACCGTTACGCCCATTGAGGCCGGATTTAACCAGTTCGCTGTCCAGATAGCTGTAGCCCGCGAACACCTGCCATTGTTCGGTAATTTTGCCGCTGGCGGACAACTCGATGCCGTCGACCTGAGATTCACCAGCGTTCTGGTAGGTGAGCGCATCCACCAGGATGCGGGTGTTTTTCTTCTCGGTGCGGAACACGGCTGCGGTCAGGGACAGGCGGTCGTGGAACAGGTCCCATTTGGTGCCCAGTTCGTAGTTGACGGTTTCTTCTGGCTGCAAGTCGCTGGTGGCGGCACCGGCAGACAACGGGTTGCCGTCGGAGCCTTCGCCTACCAGGCCACCGGCTGGCGTGGCCGATGTGGCGTAAGAGGCGTAGATGCTGGCGTTCTCCACCGGCTTCCACACCAGGCCGGCCTGCCAGTTGAAGAACTGACTGTCGTCCTTGATCTTGGTGCGGCCTTTCACGGTCGGGCTCGGCACTGCGTTGGTGTTGGCCTCGGTATCGAAGGTGTCATAGCGCAGGCCGACATTCAGCAACCATTTCGGATCGAGTTCGATGGTGTCGAACACATAGGCGGCACGGCTGGTGGCCTTGGTGTTGGTACCCATGTAGTTGCGCGCAATGCTGCCGTTCCAGGCGTCGTCCGGGTTCGGGTTGCTCAGCGAGGTGCACTGACCACCCAGGCTGCCTTTGGCCGGATTGCACACTGGGTTTCCGTTTGGCGAAACGGTATAGCCGCTGACACGGGTCTCTTCACCGGTAAACTCCAGGCCAGTGGAGTAAGTGTGCTTGAAGCCCAAGGCCTGGAAGCTGCCAAACAGATCGGTCTGGTTGGTGGTTGTGGTCGTGGTGGAGACACGGCTGTTGGCGCGACGCCAGACGGTGCCGTAGCGGTTGACGTTGAACTTGCTGTCATCCGGCTGAGTGAGCACATAGTCCTGGCCGGTGCTGCCGTGGCGCAGGGTGTTCTTGAGCGTCATGTTGTCGTTCAGGTCGTGCTCGATGGAGAACGTGCTGATGTCGGCGCGGGTCTTGCGGAAGTCACGGCTTTTCAAACCGTAGAAGTTGTTGCTGTCGCCGCCGTCGTTGGGTTTGTCATGCGCGTGGGCCGTGGCGGTCGCTGAGCCATAGCCATACGGAATCCCCGAATCCGGCAGGTCATCACTTTCCATATGGTAGTAGCTGAGGTTGACACGGGTCGGTGTGCCCAGGCCAAACGTCAGCGACGGCGCCACGCCCCAACGGTCGTAGTTCACCGCATCGCGGCCAGCCACGTTTTGTTCATGGCTCATCAGGTTCAGGCGGAATGCCGCGCTGTCGTCCAGGAACTGGCGGTTCACGTCGAGCACGTAGCGGCGGGTCTGGTCGGAGCCGTAGGTAAAGCCGCCGTTGGTGAAGTCCCGCGCTTGTGGGGTCTTGCTCACCAGGTTGAGGCTGCCACCGGCCGAGCCACGGCCGCCGAATGAAGAGTTCGGGCCTTTGCTGACTTCAATGGACTCGATGTCGAATATCTCACGGCTCTGGCCGCCGGTATCGCGTACGCCATCGAGGTAGGTATCGCCCTGGGCATCGAAACCACGGATGAACGGGCGGTCGCCCTGAGGGTTGCCCCCTTCACCGGCGCCGAAGGTGATACCCGGTACGGCGCGCAAAGCATCCTGCAACGAGGTGGCGGCGGTGTCCTTGAGTACTTGTTGCGGCACCACAGTGACCGAACGCGGCGTGTCCACCAGCGGCGCGGTGTACTTCTGCGACGAGGCTTTTTCCACCTGGTAGGAGGTGTTGTCCTGTTCTTGGCCGGTGATGTTGGTGGCGCCGAGGGAGATAGGGTTGCGCTCGCCTTTTGACTCGGTATTTTCAGCGGCCTGTGCCAGGTGGGCGGCGGAGCCGGCACTCAGGGCAACGCCAATGGCGGAGGCCAGCATGCGTGGCGAACGGGCCGGTATTTTTAGAATAGTGCGCGACATGACGTGTCCCTTCCCCAAGGATGTGAGGCCGCGGAATATAGGGCCAACAAGACTTTGTATCAATTGCGAGATATTGCTATTCGCATCAAATTTACATTCTTTACACTTTTTTGTTACGGATTTTGCGCTCTCGTTCGTCCCTGCGTTTTACAGAGAGGATAAGAATCAATACCATTGACGCCTCTCTGATCGCAGGTATTGCCCCCATGTTGCTGCACATTCCCGGCCTGTTCTCTCGCGAGGAGGTGCTGCGCATTCGCCAGGCCCTGGAAGAGACCGAATGGGCTGACGGCAAAATCACCGCCGGGCACCAGTCGGCCAAGGCCAAGCACAACCTGCAATTACCCGAAGGCCACCCCCTGGCCAAGGAAATCGGCGCGGCGATGCTGGAACGGTTGTGGAGCAACCCGCTGTTCATGTCGGCCGCGCTGCCGCATAAAGTCTTCCCGCCACTGCTCAACTGCTACACCGCTGGCGGCAGTTTCGACTTTCATATCGACAACGCGGTGCGCCAACCCAAAGGCAGCCATGAGCGCGTGCGCACCGACCTTTCGTCCACGTTGTTCTTCAGCGACCCCGACGACTACGACGGTGGGGAACTGGAGATCCAGGACACGTTCGGCCTGCAGCGGGTCAAGCTACCCGCCGGCGACATGGTGCTGTACCCCGGCTCCAGCCTGCACAAGGTCAACGCGGTGACCCGTGGCGCGCGCTATGCCTCGTTCTTCTGGACCCAAAGCCTGGTGCGCGAAGACAGCCAACGCACCTTGCTGTTCGAAATGGACGGCGCGATCCAGCAACTGACCCGCGACGTGCCCGACCACCCTGCGCTGATCCAGCTCACCGGCACCTACCACAACCTGTTGCGCCGCTGGGTCGAGGTCTGAGCATGGGTTTTTTATTGCGCCGCGAAGAAGTGCTCAACGTCGAACAATTGCAGAGCATGCTCGATGACTCCCCGGTGCGCGCCGCCCAGGCCATCCTGATCGCCGCCAAGGCAGGGGTGGTCGATGCCCAGGCCCTGCTCGGTCAAATCTTGCTGCAAGGGCGTGGCATCGCACGTGATGAGGCCCTGGCACTGCGCTGGTTCCAGATTGCCGCGCAGGGCGGGCACCTGATGGCGCGCAATATGATCGGGCGTTGCCGGGAGCATGGCTGGGGCTGCGCTGTCGATGAAGCCGCCGCAGCGCGGGAATATCGCCTGGCGGCACACGCCGGGTTGGATTGGGGGCAGTACAACTACGCCAACCTCTTGGCTACCGGCCGTGGCGTTATTGAAGACCAGGCGCAAGCACTGGCGCTGTATCGCCAGGCCGCCGAGCAGGGCCACGCCAAGTCGATGAACCTGCTCGGGCGTTACCTGGAAGACGGGCAGCATTGCCCCAGGGACCTTGAGGCGGCTGTCGAGTGGTATCGCCGTTCAGCCCAAGCTGGGGATTTCCGCGGGCAGTTCAGCCATGCGGCGGTGCTGGCCGACAGCGGCCAGATCGACGCGGCGCTGGAGTGGTTGCACAAGGCGCTGGAGGGCGGGAATCTCAAGTTTCTGCGAACGGCGCACAAGGCGCTGGCGCAGGCGGATGATCCGCGAATTCGCGCCATGGCTGAGGCATATCAACAACGTGCTGCGACTTTTTCGTGAGCCAAAAAAACCCATGACGCGTCATGGGTTTTTTATGCGAAGCGGTCTTACACGTAAAACGACTTCAACGGCGGGAACCCGTTGAACTCAACTGCGCTGTAGCTGGTGGTGTAGGCACCGGTAGACAACCAGTACAGACGATCACCAATCGCCAGGTTCAGAGGCAGGCCGTACTTGTAGTTTTCGTACATGATGTCGGCGCTGTCGCAGGTCGGGCCGGCGATGACCACTTCTTCCATCTCGCCTTTTTTCTCGGTCCAGATCGGGAACTTGATGGCTTCGTCCATGGTTTCGATCAGGCCGGAGAACTTGCCCACATCCGTGTACACCCAGCGCTCGACGGCGGTACGGGACTTGCGCGCTACCAGCACCACTTCGCTGACCAGGATGCCGGCGTTGGCGATCAGCGAACGGCCAGGTTCCAGGATGATTTCCGGCAGGTCGTCACCGAAGTCTTCCTTGAGGAAACGGATGATTTCTTCGGCGTAGGTTTCCAGGCTGTTGGTGCGGGTGATGTAGTTGGCCGGGAAGCCGCCGCCCATGTTGATCAGCTTCAGCTCGATGCCGTCTTCTTCCTTCAGGCGCTCGAAGATCACTTTGACCTTGGCGATCGCCGCGTCCCATACGCTGATGTCGCGCTGTTGCGAACCGACGTGGAACGAGATGCCGTAAGGCACCAGGCCCAGGTCGCGGGCGAGGATCAGCAGGTCCATGGCCATGTCGGTCTGGCAGCCGAATTTGCGCGACAACGGCCAGTCGGCAGTGGTCGAGCCTTCGGTGAGGATGCGCACATACACTTTCGAACCCGGCGCGGCCTTGGCGATGTTGCGCAGGTCGGCTTCGGAGTCGGTGGAGAACAGGCGCACGCCCTTCTCATAGAAGTAGCGGATATCCTTGGATTTCTTGATGGTGTTGCCGTAGCTGATACGGTCGGCGCTGACGCCGCGGTCCATGACCTTGTCCAGCTCGTAGATCGAGGCGATGTCGAAGCTCGAACCCTTGTCTTTCAACAGGTCGATGATCTCCACGGCCGGGTTGGCCTTGACGGCGTAATACACCTTGGCGAATTCGAAACCGGCGCGCAGGTCATCGTAGGCCTGGCTGATCATCGCGGTGTCGATCACCACGAATGGGGTTTCTTGCTTGTCGGCGAACGCCTTCATTTTGTCAAAAGTGGCGCGCGCGAAATAATCTTCGACGTTGATCGACATGCTGGGAACTCCTAAGGGCAAACTGAAATTAGCAATGGGTGCAAATGAACGTCCTCCGTATCCCCACTTTGGTTCGCCTACTTCCCAAGGCATGTCGCCGAAAGCAAAAAGGCCACGGGGTAAGCTGCCCTTGGCCTTGCTGTCTCGTCGTCAGTACTTGAGCCGGATGGATCGTTTCCAGCATGGACGTTCGGCGCGAACTTTAGGGCTTGGCGGGCGTGGGATCAACTAAAAATGTCGCGTTTTTGCACGCGTTCGTCGCGCGGCCGCGTGCAGCTACTTATGTAACCGACCGGTGTGACGGATTGATGTTCCCCGGATGGGGCTAATCAGATGGATTTGCGGTGTATTCATCGCAGGCAAGCCAGCTCCCACATTTGAACTGCATTCTTATGCTGGAATGCATTCCCCTGTGGGAGCTGGCTCGCCTGCGATAGCGATCTATCAGGCCAAAGCAGTTTCGGCCGGAGAGACAATACTGGTCTTGCCTCCACGGGACTTACCGGAGCTCAGGTATTCGGCAATCGACTCCTGGGTCACTTCACCCAGGAACACGCGCTCGGCATCCATCACCGGCAGCCACGAGCGGTTGAACTCGTACATGCGCGACAGCAGGATGCGCAAATGCTCGTCATACGCCGCCGTGGCGTTGAACTCGCGCAGGTACTGGCCGCAGGTGCCGGCCTGGCGATGCAGGTCGCGACGACGTACATAACCCAGCGCCTTGTTCTCGGCGCAGGTGACCACCACGTAGCGGCGGTCATGCTCGTCCATCAATTCCAGGGCATCGGCCACCGGGGTTTCCGGGCTCACCGACGGGGCGTTGTCCGCTGCGTCTTCGGCTTTCACCAGCAGCAGGCGCTTGAGGGTGCTGTCCTGGCCCACGAAGTTGCTGACGAACTCGTCGGCCGGGTGCGCCAGCAGCGTGTCCGGGTGGTCGATCTGCAGCAGTTTACCGGCGCGGAAGATGGCGATCTTGTCACCTAGCTTGATGGCTTCGTCGATGTCGTGGCTGACCATGATCACGGTCTTGTTCAGCGCGCGCTGCATCTCGAAGAACTCGTTCTGGATCATCTCGCGGTTGATCGGGTCGACCGCGCCGAACGGCTCATCCATCAGCAGCAACGGCGCGTCGGCCGCCAGGGCACGGATCACACCGATGCGCTGTTGCTGCCCACCCGACAATTCACGCGGGTAGCGATGCAGGTACTGCTTGGGCTCCAGCTTGATCATGCTCATCAACTCGCGGGCGCGGTCATGGCATTTTTGCTTGTCCCAGCCGAGCAGCTTGGGCACCACTACGATGTTCTCTTCGATGGTCATGTTGGGGAACAGGCCGATCTGCTGGATCACGTAGCCGATGTTGCGACGCAGGGTCACCTCGTCAAGGTCGGTGGTGTCTTCGCCGTTGATCAGGATCTTGCCCGAGGTGGGTTTGATCAGGCGATTGATCATCTTCAGCGTGGTGCTCTTGCCGCAGCCCGAGGGCCCCAGGAATACGCAAATCTCGCCTTCGTTGACGGTCAGGCTTACATCGTTGACGGCGGTGACGGTCTTGCCGTTGCTTTGAAAAGTCTTGGACAGGTTTTGAAGTTCGATCATTTGAGCAATCCTTTTGGAGTCAGCGAGCGTTGCAGCCATTGCAGAAGCAGGTCGGCGAAGATGGCCAGGAGACTGACCAGCACGGCGCCGACGATCAGCATCGACATGTCGCTGCGGCTGATGGAAGCCAGAATAAGTACACCCAGGCCACCGGCACCGATGGTGGCGGCGATGGTCATCACACCGATATTCATCACCACGGCGGTG
Organism: Pseudomonas sp. AM4(2022); assembly: GCF_036346515.1. NCBI lineage: Bacteria > Pseudomonadati > Pseudomonadota > Gammaproteobacteria > Pseudomonadales > Pseudomonadaceae > Pseudomonas > Pseudomonas sp. AM4(2022). The sequence continues at coordinate 467,038 of NZ_JAOTNW010000001.1, read as the reverse complement.
CGCACGCCAGCGAGAATCACCGGCACGGCAATCGGCAGTTCGACCATGCGCAGGCGCTGGCCGAAGGTCATGCCGATGCCGCGTGCGGCTTCGCGAATGCCTGGCTCTACGCCGGTCAGCGCAAGATAGGTGTTACGCATGATCGGCAGCAGGGAGTACAGGAACACGGCGGTGATCGCCGGCATTGGCCCCAGGCCCTGACCGAACTTGGAGTAGAACGGCAGCAGCAGGCCGAACAGCGCAATGGAGGGCACGGTCAGCAACACTGTGGCGCTGGCTTGCAAGGGGCCTGCGAGGGTCGGGAAGCGTGTCATCAGAATGCCCAGGGGCACGCCAATAAAAATCGCCAGGATCACGGCGATGCCGACCAGGGTGATGTGCTGCCAGGTCAAGTGCAGGACTTGGGCCCAATCAAGATGGGAAAAGGCGTTCAAAAATTCCATGTCTTCTCCTTTTTAGTTGATTGGATGTTGGCGCAGGAAATCGGCGGCAACGGCGGAGGGGCTTTCATGGTCGACGTCGACCCGTGCATTGAGCTGACGCATGGTTTCATCGTCGAACAGGTTGGCCAAAGGCTTGAGTTCGGCGGCCAGTTGCGGGTGCTGGTCGAGGTATTCCTGGCGGATCACCGGGGCTGCGGTGTAGTCGGGGAAGTAGTGTTTGTCGTCTGCCAGAAGCTTCAATTTAAAGGCATTGAGACGACCGTCAGTGGTGTAGACCAAACCGGCGAACACCTGGCCGTTACGCAGCGCGGTGTAGACCAGGCCTGCGTCCATCTGCCGGGTGTTTTTGCGCGTCAGGTTCATGTCGTACAGCTTGACCATGCCGGCCAGGCCATCGGAGCGGTTGGCGAACTCGGTGTCCAGGGCGACCAGGCGGTGTTCCTTGGTGTCTTCGGCCATGGCTTTGGTGAGGTCGCTGATGCTGTTGATCTCGGGATGTTCCTGGGCGACTTTCTCCGGCAGTGCCAGGGCATAGGTGTTGCTGAAGCGCGACGGCGATAGCCAAACCAGGCCTTTTTTCGCATCGAGTTCTTTGACCCGAGCGTAGGACTGCTCGCTGTCGAGTTTCTCGTCGATATGGTTGTAGGCCACCAGGGACACGCCGGTGTATTCCCAGATCAGATCCAATTGCCCACTTTCCTGGGCACTGCGTGCCAGGTTGCTGCCCAGGCCGCCGGTCACACGGGCGTCGTAGCCCTTGGTGCGCAGGTATTGGGAGGTGATTTCGGCGAGCAGGGTCTGCTCGGTGAACACCCGGGCGCCGATGCGGATCACGGGTTTTTCGGCGGCTTGCGCAATACCTGCAAGCAGCAGGACGCAGCCTAATATCAAGCTCAGTTTTTTCATGTGAATTCCTTTACCGGGCTTAAGACGGGCGTAACCCGCGTTCCAGCCAGAGGCGGCTGGCCATGGTCACCAGGCCATCAAGCAGCAATGCCAGCAGCGCGGTGCAGGCGGCGCCGAGCAACAGTTGCGGCTGGTTGTTCAGGGCGATGCCGGGGAAGATCAGGCTGCCGAGGCTGTTGGCGCCAATCAGGAAGGCCAGCGGTGCGGTACCGACGTTGATCGCCAGGGCCACGCGCACGCCACCGATGATGATCGGCACGGCGTTGGGAAGTTCCACACGAAACAGCACCTGGCGTGGGGTCATGCCGATGCCGGTGGCGGCTTCCTTGAGGGAGCCCTGAACGTTTTTCAGGCCTTCGTAGGTGTTGCGCACGATGGGCAGGAGGGAGGCGAGGAACAGCGCGAAGATGGCCGGGCCGCTGCCGATGCCGAGGACGCCGAGGGCGATGGCCAGTACGGCCAGGGGAGGGACGGTGTTGCCGATGTTGAAGATCTGCATGAAACGTTCTGCGCGCCCGACCATGTTGGGTCGACTGAGCAGGATACCGGCGGGGATGCCCACAATCAGGGCTGCCAGCATGGAGACTAGGACAAGAATCAGATGAGCTTGCAGGTAAAACAACAAATCGTCGCGGTACAGTTCGATCGTGTTGATGCCGATCCAGTGGACCAGCAGGGCCAGGAGCGCGACGACAACCGCGCCTCCTATCAGCCCTTTGCCATAGCGAATAGCCACAGGCGGACTCCTTTTTTTCTTTTGTCGGCGAACACATTCTCCGGCGGCAATGCCATTCCTGGCTGTCGGCGAATAGGTTCGCGAAAAGCAGCTCGCCGATACTGGCAATGCAGTATGCGATCAAGCCATGAGCGCAGCCTCGTCAGGCTAACTTGCTGATATTTCAGCCCCTGTTCCGAGTGCGGTAGCAGGGGAGTGGACGTCTCGACCTTTTAAAAGGTTCCACACTTGGGCGCATTTAGCCACCCCCAATGGGCTCAACGGTGGTCCGTACCCTCGCGTTTGCGCTATACTCGCCGCCCTTTTTTGACTCACCTGCCAGGCGATTTCCCATGACCCACCAGGCCGCCGAAGTCGCGAAACGCCGCACTTTCGCCATTATTTCCCACCCCGATGCCGGTAAAACCACCATCACCGAAAAGCTGTTGCTGATGGGCAAGGCGATCGCGGTAGCCGGCACGGTGAAATCGCGCAAATCCGACCGCCATGCCACCTCCGACTGGATGGAGATGGAAAAACAACGGGGTATTTCCATTACCACGTCGGTCATGCAGTTCCCGTATCGCGAGCACATGATCAACCTGCTCGATACCCCGGGGCACGAAGACTTCTCCGAAGATACCTACCGTACTCTCACCGCAGTGGACTCGGCGCTGATGGTCCTCGACGGCGGTAAAGGCGTCGAGCCACGTACCATCGCGCTGATGGACGTGTGCCGTCTACGTGACACGCCGATTGTCAGTTTCATCAACAAACTCGACCGCGATATCCGCGACCCCATCGAGCTGCTGGATGAAATCGAAGCCGTCCTGAAGATCAAGGCCGCGCCGATCACCTGGCCGATTGGTTGCTACCGCGACTTCAAGGGCGTGTACCACCTGGCCGACGATTACATCATTGTCTACACCGCTGGCCATGGTCATGAACGCACCGAAACCAAGATCATCGAGAAGCTCGACTCCGACGAAGCCCGTGCCCACCTGGGCGACGAGTACGATCGTTTCGTCGACCAGCTGGAACTGGTGCAGGGCGCCTGCCATGAGTTCAACCAGCAGGAATTCCTCGACGGTCAACTGACGCCGGTGTTCTTCGGTACCGCGCTCGGCAACTTCGGTGTCGACCACGTGCTCGACGCCGTCGTGGACTGGGCGCCAAAACCCCTGGCCCGCGTCGCCAACGAGCGCACCGTGGAACCGGTGGAAGAGAAATTCACCGGCTTCGTGTTCAAGATCCAGGCGAACATGGACCCGAAACACCGCGACCGTATCGCCTTTATGCGCATCTGCTCCGGCAAGTACGAAAAAGGCATGAAGATGCGCCACGTGCGCACCGGCAAGGACGTACGCATCGGCGACGCCCTGACGTTCTTCTCCTCCGAGCGTGAACAGCTGGAAGAGGCGTTTGCAGGCGACATCATCGGCCTGCACAACCATGGCACCATCCAGATCGGCGACACCTTCACCGAAGGCGAAGCCCTGGGCTTCACCGGCATCCCGCACTTCGCCCCGGAACTGTTCCGCCGCGTGCGCCTGCGTGATCCGCTCAAGTCCAAGCAACTGCGCCAAGGCTTGCAGCAATTGGCCGAAGAGGGCGCCACCCAGGTGTTCTTCCCCGAGCGCAGCAACGACATCATCCTCGGCGCCGTGGGTGTGCTGCAGTTCGACGTGGTCGCCAGCCGCCTGAAAGAGGAATACAAGGTGGAGTGCTCCTACGAGCCGATCACCGTGTATTCGGCGCGTTGGATTGATTGCAGCGATAAGAAGAAGTTGGAAGAGTTCTCCAACAAGGCCGTGGAAAACCTGGCGATCGACGGCGGTGGTCACCTGACCTACCTGGCACCGACGCGGGTGAACCTGGCGTTGATGGAAGAGCGCTGGCCGGATGTGAAATTCCGCGCGACCCGCGAACATCACTAAGGTCTGAGCGGTAGAGAGAAGGGCGAAGCTGTGATGGCTTCGCCCTTTTTTATGGTTGCCCAAAGGCTAAGTGTGGGAGCGGGCTTGCTCGCGAAGGCGGTGGATCAGCCGACGCATCTGTTGAATGACGCCTCGCATTCGCGAGCAAGCCCGCTCCCACAGTTAATCTCGATTTAACCAGAAATTGGCGCAAACCCTTGATCAGAACTAGCTTCAAAGACTGGCGATGGTAATGGGGCTGTCGCGTGGGCTATACCTACTGACTGGACGGAATCGACCATGAGTATTGTTCAACGCGTAGTGCTGTTGATGAAGGTGCTGGTGCTGTTGTCGTTGGGGATGTCGACGGCCTGGGCGCATAACCCGGTGCAGAGCGCCGCGGTGGCGACGAGTGGCCAGGCTGCGGACTTGCAGTTGGCCAAGTCCGAAGCGGAGCCAGGCGATAAAGGCCAGGGTGGCAGCGAAGACGATGACGACTCGACCACCGACGAGCCTGACAGCGACGACGCAGACGAAGGCGATAGCCAGACGTAGGCTCGCCAAGGGAAAGCGTTTCAAACAATCGATGCCTTGGATGGGACCTCCAAGGCATTTTTATTGGCCGCCCTTTTCTTCAGAACGAAGTGGTCACCGACGCGAAGTAAGCACGGCCCGGCTCATTGTAAGTCTGCGCGCCCGCATCCTCGGCATTGCCTTTGCGCGACAGGCGCTTGTCCAGCAGGTTGTTGATACCGACACGCACGCTCAAGTTTTTGCTGAACTCGTAACCACTGCTCAGGCCCATCAACCCGTACGGGTCGACATCCTGCTGGGCGCTGCGGTCATAGCTGTTGGCGCTGCGTGAGTTGAGTGTCGGCGCTTCCTGCTTGCCGTAGTAGGTGCCGCTGACCTGGAAGGACAGCCTGTCGGTGGCTTGCCAATCCAGCGTGGTGTTGACGGTGTATTTGGGGATGATGCTCAAGGGCTCGCCGGTGTCCTTGTCCTTGGAGTCGATCATGTAGGTCAGGTTGGTGTTCAAGTCCAGATCATCACGCAGGCTGATGAACAGGTTGCCTTCAACACCCTGCACCAAGGCGGGCCCGCTGTTTTCCCACTCCAGCACGCGGCGGCCGTTGCCCAGGCGGAAAGCCGCCTCGTTACTGGCGTTGATCTTGTTCTTGTAGTCATTACGGAAGTACGTCGCACTGGTACGCCAGGTGCCCTTGTCGAAAGCCAGGCCGATTTCCTTGTTGACGCTGATTTCCGGCTTCAGGTCCCGGTTGCCCACCAGGTAGCAACCGCCCATGTTGGCTTCGCTGGCGTTGCAGCCATTGCCACGGCTGTAGAGCAAATAGTTCGGGTTGGACTGGTACAGGTTCGGGGTCTTGTAGGCGCGGGCGATGCCGCCCTTGATGCTCAGTTCATCGGTCAACTGGTGCGAGGCGTTGAAGCTGGGGCTCCAGTTGCCGCCGTATTCCTCATGGTCGTCGAAGCGCAGGCCAGGGGTGATGATGGTCTTGCTGCCCAGTTCGATGTTGTCCTCGGCAAACAAGGCATAGCTCGATGCGGTGGTCTTGGTGCTGTTGCGGCTGACGCCGGGGATGGCGGGGACGCCGCCGGTACCCGGGTCATAAGTTTGCGGGCGCAACGAGCCTGGATCGTTCATCGACTCGTAGAGGTATTCGCTGCCCAGGGTCAGCACCTGCTCGGCACCGACGCTCAGGGGCAGGTTGACCTCGGCGGTGGCCCGAGTGTTGCGCAAGCGCGACTCGAAGCGGCCTGCGCTGGCAGACGGCGCACCTTCGCCAGAACCGGCCAGGCCTTCATTGAGGCGTTCGTTGCGGGTCAGGTCGTGGGTTAGCGAAGCCAGGGCCGAGCCCCAGTCGAACTCGCCGCGGTGCGTGGCAGAAAAGCTGCTGCGTTGAATCACACTGGTTTCCTTGCCCACCAGGCTTTCCACGAACTCGCCACCGCCGTTGAGCATGGTATCGCCGGCGAAAATATTGCCCTGGCGGCTGTAGCTGGCCTCCAGGTCGAGGGTTTGCTCAGGGGTGAACTGCCAGCTCAGCAAGCCGTTCACGTCTTTATTGCGCACGCCTTCACGGCCGGCCACCAGCGAGTCCGGCGTCGCCTGCGCTGAGCGGTTGATGTCGGCGTCATCGGCATCGGTCTTGTTCAGGCCGCCATAGACGCGGAACGCCAGGGTGTCGGTCAACGGGCCGCTGAGGTTGAAGTTGGTGCGTTTGCTCGCGCCTTCGGCATCGTTTTCGGGGAAGGCGGTGTAGGCGGTCAGCGAGCCGTGCAGTTGGTCGGTGGGGCGTTTGGTGATGATGTTGATCACCCCGCCCATGGCGCCGGAGCCATAGCGGGCGGCGGCCGGGCCGCGCAGGATTTCAATGCGTTCGACTTCTTCGGCCGGTACCCAGTTGGTTTCGCCACGGGTATCACGGTCACCACTCCAGCCGTAACGCACCGCGTTGCGGGAGGTGGACGGCTTGCCATCGATCAAGATCAGGGTGTTTTCCGGGCCCATGCCGCGCAGGTCGATCTGGCGGTTGTTGCCACGGCTGCCGCTGGAACTGTTGCCAGTCAGGTTCACACCCGGCTCGCGGCGGATGATCTCCGACAGGTCGTTGGTGGGTGGACGTTTCTTGATGTCTTCGGCGGTGATGATCGATACGCCGGGTGCCTGCTTGAGTTCTTCGGCGGCGGTGCCCAGTACACGCGTTTCGCCCAGCACCAGGGCTTGGGGCGTGCCATCCACAGGCAGGTCTGTCGCTTGGATCGGCACTTTGTCGCGTTCTTTTTCCACACTCTGCGCCAGCAGCGCGGGGGACGAAAGGGTAGCGATAAACGCTAGCGAGAGATGGCTGAGCCTGAATTGAGACGACATGTCCACAAAGTCCTTTAGGAGGGGCGATTGAACGAGAGGCGTCTGAATTTTTTCGTGCATCCAGCGCTCTTCGTGCGCCGTAATGGTATTGATTCTCAAACAGAAGTAAATTGCATTTACAATCTATACACTTTTCAAAACGGTCTGGCTCAATATTTTCAGGGCTTTTGGCATGGGTTCAAACGGTATGTTTTTTGTTACAGCCGCGCAAAAAAAAGCCCCTCCGGCCAGACTGATGCGCAATCTGGCGGGAAGGGCGATGGAACTCGATATCACGCATTACCCCTGTGGGAGCGGGCTTGCTCGCGAAGACGGTGTGTCAGCAACCCATCTGTAGCTGAACCCACGCATTCGCGAGCAAGCCCGCTCCCACAGAGGGAAACAATGTTGCTTCAGGCCACGAATTGCTCCGCGTAGTGGCAAGCCACCTGCCGGTTATCCAACGGCCGCAACAGCGGCTCCTCACTGCTGCAGCGCTCGGTCGCATACGGGCAGCGCTTGTGGAACGCGCAGCCAGGCGGCGGGTTCAGTGGGTTGGGCAGTTCGCCGACGATCTTGATCTTCGGCTTGCTCGGGTCCGGGTGAATGGTCGGGGTGGCCGACAGCAGCGCCTGGGTGTAAGGGTGCAAAGGACGGGCGTAGATGTCTGCCTTGGGCCCCACCTCAACCGGGCGGCCGAGGTACATCACCATCACATCGTCTGCCACGTGCTGCACCACCGCCAGGTTGTGGGAAATGAACACGTAGGCAGTGTTGAATTCCTGCTGCAAATCCATGAACAGGTTGAGCACCTGGGCCTGGATCGACACGTCCAGTGCCGAGGTCGGTTCATCCGCCACCAACACCTTGGGTTGCAGCATCATTGCCCGAGCCAGGGCGATACGCTGACGCTGGCCGCCGGAGAACATGTGCGGGTAGCGCTGATAATGCTCAGGGCGCAGGCCCACTTGCTTCATCATCGCCTGCACTTTTTCGCGGCGCTCGGCAGCGGACAGGTTGGTGTTGATCAGCAACGGCTCCGCCAGTTGATCACCGACTTTCTGGCGTGGGTTCAACGAGGCGTAGGGGCTCTGGAACACCATCTGCACGTCTTTGCGCAATTGCTTGCGCTGGGCCTTGTCGGCGCCGGCCACTTCCTGCCCGGCGATTTTCAACGAGCCCGACGAGGGCTCTTCAATCAGCGTCAGGGCGCGGGCCAGGGTGGATTTGCCACAGCCCGACTCGCCCACTACGGCGAGGGTCTTGCCAGCTTCCAGTTCAAAGGACACGCCATTGAGGGCTCGCACGGTGGCGTGGCCCTTGAACAGGCCACGGGAGACTTCGTAGTGACGGGTGAGGTCGCGGGCGGTAAGTACGACGGCCATTACGCCACCTCCTGGTTCAGCGGGTAGAAGCAGCGGGCAAGGCTGTTGCTTTTCGGATCAAGGCCCGGCCGCTGGGCGCGGCAGGCGTCCTGCACATACGGGCAGCGCGGCGACAGCAGGCAACCCTGCGGACGGTCATACCGGCCCGGAACGATGCCTGGCAGGGTGGCCAGGCGCGTAGCACCAAGGCTGTGCTCGGGAATCGCCTTGAGCAACGCTTCGCTGTACGGGTGTGCCGGAATGTCGAACAACTGTGGCACCTGGCCGACTTCCACCGCTTGGCCGGCGTACATTACGCACACGCGCTGGGCGGTCTCAGCCACTACCGCGAGGTCGTGAGTGATCAGCACCAGGCCCATGTTCTGTTCTTTTTGCAGGGCCAGCAGCAGCTCCATGATCTGCGCCTGGATGGTCACGTCCAACGCAGTGGTCGGTTCATCGGCGATCAGCAGCTTGGGCTCGCCGGCAATCGCCATGGCGATTGCCACGCGTTGGCTCATACCGCCGGACAATTGGTGCGGGTAGGCATCCATACGGCTGGCAGCGCCTGGGATCTCGACCTTTTCCAGCAGCTCGATGGCGCGTTTGCGCGCTTGTTTGCCGGACATTTTCAGATGCAGGCGCAGCACTTCTTCGATCTGGAAACCCACGGTGTAGCTGGGGTTCAACGCGGTCATCGGGTCCTGGAACACCATCGCCAGGTCTTTGCCGACGATCTGGCGGCGCTGGCGGTTGCTCAGCTTGAGCATGTCCTTACCGTCGAAGTTCAGCGCATCGGCGGTCACGATGCCGGGATGCTCGATCAGGCCCATCAGCGCCATCATGGTCACGGATTTACCCGAGCCCGACTCGCCAACGATTGCCAGTACTTCGCCCTTGTCGACGGAAATGTCGAGGCCATCGACCACCGGCACGGCGGTCTTGTCGCCGAAGCGCACGTTGAGATTCTTGATTTCTAACAGTGACATGGGAATCTCCTCAGGCGGCGTTCTTGAGTTTCGGGTCCAGCGCATCGCGCAGGCCGTCACCCATCAAGTTGATTGCCAGCACGCTGAGCAAAATGGTCAAACCAGGCAGGCTCACGACCCACCAGGCGCGTTCGATGTAGTCGCGGGCCGATGCCAGCATGGTGCCCCACTCAGGGGTTGGCGGTTGTACGCCAAGGCCCAGGAAGCCCAGGGCCGCGGCATCGAGAATCGCCGAGGAAAAGCTCAAGGTTGCCTGTACGATCAGCGGTGCCATGCAGTTAGGCAGCACGGTGATGAACATCAGGCGTGGCAGGCCGGCACCGGCGAGGCGGGCGGCGGTCACGTAGTCGCGGTTCAGTTCGCCCATCACCGCGGCGCGGGTCAGACGCACGTAGGACGGCAACGACACGATGGCGATGGCGATCACGGTGTTGATCAGGCCAGGGCCGAGGATGGCGACAATAGCCACGGCCAGCAGCAGCGACGGCAGGGCCAGCATGATGTCCATCAGGCGCATGATGGTCGGGCCCAGCAAGCGCGGGAAGAATCCGGCGAACAGGCCCAGCAAAATGCCCGGGATCAGCGACATCACCACCGACGACAAACCGATCAGCAACGACAGACGTGAGCCTTGGATCAGGCGCGAGAGCAAGTCACGGCCCAGTTCGTCGGTGCCGAGCAGGAACTGCATCTGTCCACCTTCCAGCCACGCTGGCGGGGTCAGCAGGAAGTCGCGGTACTGCTCGCTGGGGTTATGCGGTGCAACCCACGGGGCGAAGATCGCGCAGAACACGATCAGCAACATGAACAACAGGCCGGCAACCGCGCCTTTGTTCTTGGAGAAGGCTTGCCAGAATTCTTTGTACGGGGACGGGTACAGCAGGCTCTGATCGACTGCTGACACTTGAGTAGGTGTGGTCATGGTCATGATCTCAGCGCTGGTGACGGATGCGTGGGTTGGCGAAGCCGTAGAGGATATCCACCACGAAGTTCACCAAGATCACCAGGCAGGCGATCAGCAGAATGCCGTTTTGCACCACCGGGTAGTCCCGCGCGCCAATGGCTTCGATCAGCCATTTGCCGATGCCGGGCCACGAGAAGATGGTTTCGGTCAGTACCGCACCGGCCAGTAGCGTGCCGACTTGCAGGCCGACCACGGTGAGCACCGGGATCAGCGCGTTGCGCAGGCCGTGCACGAACACCACGCGGGCCGGCGACAGGCCCTTGGCCTTGGCGGTGCGGATGTAGTCCTCACGCAGCACTTCGAGCATCGACGAACGGGTCATGCGCGCGATCACAGCCAGCGGGATGGTGCCGAGCACGATGGCTGGCAGGATCAGGTGGTGCAAGGCATCCCAGAACGCGTCCGGCTCGTCAGCCAGCAGGGTGTCGATCAGCATGAAACCGGTGCGCGGCTCGATGTCGTAGAGCAGGTCGATACGCCCGGAAACCGGGGTCCAGCCCAGGCTTACCGAGAAGAACATGATCAGGATCAGGCCCCACCAGAAGATCGGCATCGAATACCCCGCCAGGGAGATGCCCATCACCCCATGGTCGAACAGGGATCCTCGCTTGAGTGCCGCGATCACCCCGGCCAACAGGCCCAGGATACCGGCGAACAACAGCGCGGCCATGGACAGCTCCAGGGTCGCGGGGAAGAGGGCGGTGAACTCGGTCCACACGCTGGTGCGGGTGCGCAGTGATTCGCCAAGGTCGCCCTGGGCGAGCTTGCCGACGTAATCCAGGTATTGCGCGTACAGCGGCTTGTTAAGGCCAAGGCGCTCCATTGCCTGGGCGTGCATTTCGGGGTCAACCCGCCGCTCGCCCATCATGACTTCTACGGGGTCGCCTGGAATCATGCGAATCAACGCAAAAGTCAGCAACGTGATGCCGAAGAACGTGGGGATCAATAACCCCAATCGGCGGGCAATAAAACTAAACATCTTGGTGTGTACCTCAATCAGCCGGTTAGGCAGGTTCGGCACCGTCAATGTCGACGGTGCCGAGCGTTTTTCTTATTTACTTCACCTGGGTGGTGGCGAAGTTATTTGTACCCAGAGGGCTTTGGGTGAAGCCTTCTACGTTCTTGCGCAGGGCGGTGAACAGTTTCGGGTAAGCCATGGGAAGCCAGGGTTGGTCTTTCTCGAACACATCCTGTGCTTGTTCATAGAGCGCGGCCCGTTCGGCCGGTTCCGCGATTGCACGGGCTTTGTCGATCAAGTCCTGAAACTCTTTGTTACACCAGCGGGCGTAGTTTTCGCCGTTTTTGGCTGCATCGCAACTCAGGTTTGGCGTCAGGAAGTTATCCGGGTCGCCGTTATCACCGACCCAGCCCGCCGAAACCATGTCGTGCTCGCCATTTTTGGCACGCTTGAGCATCTCGCCCCATTCCATGACCTTGATATTGATCTTCAAGCCAATCTGGGCCAGGTCTGCTTGCATACGCTGGGCGCCAAGCATCGGGTTGGGATTGGTCGGGCCGCCGCCGTTACGGGTGAACAGGGTGAATTCGGTGCCTTCCGGCACGCCGGCTTCCTTGAGCAGGGCACGGGCCTTGTCCAGGTCGCGCGCAGGGTTTTTCAGCTTTTCACTGAAACCCAGCAATGTCGGCGGATACGGGCCGGTGCCCACGACTGCATTGCCTTTGCCGAACAGCGCTTCGGTATAGCCGGCCTTGTCGAACGCGATGTTGATCGCGTGACGTACCCGGGCATCGCTCATGTATTTGCGAGTGGTGTTCAATGCGGTGTAGCTGGTGGTCATCGCCGCCAGTTCATCGACCTTCAGGTTCGGGTCTTTCTTGATGCTTGGAATGTCATCCGGCTTGGGGAACAACGCGATCTGACATTCGTTGGCCTTGAGCTTCTGCAGGCGCACGTTGTTATCGACGGTGATTGCCAGAATCAGCGGATCGACCGCCGGTTTGCCGCGGAAGTAGTCGGGGTTAGCCTTGAAGCGTGCCTGGGCGTCTTTCTGATAACGGGTGAAGATGAACGGGCCAGTGCCGATGGGCTTGGCGTTGAGGTCTTCGGTCTTGCCGGATTTGAGCAACTGGTCGGCGTATTCCTTCGAATGGATTGAAGAGAACGCCATGCCCAGGTCAGCCAGGAATGGAGCTTCAGGACGGGTCAAGGTAAAGACGACGGTATGATCGTCGGTCTTCTCTACGCTCTTGAGCAGTTCCTTGAACCCCATGCTTTCGAAGTACGGGTAGCCCACGAGGGATTTTTTATGCCACGGATGATTCGGGTCCAGCTGGCGCTGGAAGCTCCAAAGCACATCATCGGCGTTCAGGTTGCGCGTGGGTTTGAAATAGTCGGTGGTGTGGAACTTGATGTCGTCACGCAGGTGGAAGGTGTAGGTCAGGCCATCGGCGCTGATTTCCGGCAGGTCTTTGGCCAGGGCAGGGACCACTTCTGTGGTGCCGGGCTTGAAGTCCACCAGGCGGTTGAACATGGTTTCAGCGGCGGCGTCAGCGGTCACGGCGGTGGTGTACAGGACCGGGTCGAAACCTTCCGGGCTGGCTTCGGTGCAGACCACCAGCGGTTTGGCCGAAACGCCGATCGCCACGCTCAACAGCGCAGCGGCCATGGCGGCTTGTAGTGGGAGCATTTTCATTCAGAGCCCTCTGCAATCGATGGAGCCAGAAAAGCGTAGGCGGCGGGCTCGTCCTGAGCTCGCCGCCTGCCTGGCGCTAATTAAAGGATGTTGAACGGGATGGTGGTGACCAGACGGAACTCTTTGATGCTGCCGTCGGACTGGAACTCGCTGCCACGGTGCTCAACATAGGTTGCGCGCACGGTGGTGGCTTTGAGCGGGCCGCTCTGCAGCGCGTAAGAGGCGCCTACACCGTATTCCTGGTGCTTCTCGCCGTCCTGGGACTGAATGCCGTCATAGGCAAACTTGGCCCGGCCATTGTTGCCGGTGTAGTGGGTACCGTCGATGCCCCAGCCGCGTGCCGAGTAGGCGTTGAACTTAAGGCCGGGTACGCCGTATTCAGCCATGTTGATGGCATAGGCGATCTGGAAGGATTTCTCGTTCGGGCCGTTGAAGTCAGACGTCAGGGAGTTGGCCAGGTAGATGCCGTTGGTTTCGTGCAGGTAGTCGAAGTACTCGTTACCGTTCACTTGCTGGTAGCCGAAGGTCAGGCTGTGTGCCTGGTGAGTCAGGCCCAGGGAGAGGGAGAAGGTATCGTTGTCGATTTCCCCCATCTCTTTTTTGCCTTCGTCGACAGTCTTGTAGTAGTTGAAGCCGGTGGTCAGGCCCAACTGCTGCGCGTCGCCCAGCTCGTGGGTGGCGCCGAAGTAGTACTGGTTCCAGAAGTCCTTCACGTTAGCGGCGAAGAAGCTGGTCTTCAGACTTTTCAGTGGCTGGTAGTTCACACCCAGGGTCGACACTTTGTCGGTTTCTGCGCCATTGCCGTATTCGGTACGGAATTTCGACAGACTCTGCTCACTACGTGGCGAAACGCGGTCAAACACGCCGCCCTGGAACGACAGGTTGCTGAACTCTTCGCTGTTGAAGCTCACACCCTGGAAGCTCGAAGGCAGAGCACGGTTGCCGATGGTGTCGACGATGCCGCTGCTGAAGTTCTGGCGACCGGCGGTCAGTGTGGTGTTGGACACACGGAACTGCACGTTGGCCAGGCCCAGTTTGCTCCACTGGTCGACAGCGTCGCCGTTGGAGTCGGCCAGGGTACGGTTGGAGCCACCTTTGATATCACGCTTGCTGCGGTCCAGTACCAGAGCGTTGTAAACCGCCACTTCGGTCTTGACGCCGACAGTGCCCTGGGTGAAACCCGAGCTGGCGTTGAGGATGGTGCCTTGCACCCAGTTGGTACGGTTGCGATCGGTCAGGGTCTGGCCGTGCTTCTGGTACGAGAAGGTGCCCCCACGGTATTTGCTTTCATGGGAGTACCAGTTACGCGTAGTGCCGCCCAGGCTGAAATCTTCGATAAAGCCTTTGGCTTCGCTTTGGGCGCTGGTGCCGGCCAGGGTGGTAGGAACGAAGTCCTGGCTTTGCGTTTCAGCGTAGGCGGTGGCCGTGATGCTGCTGATGGCCAAGGCCAGAAGCGCTTTGCTGCTCAGTTTCATGGGTGAAGCTCCTTTGGTTCTCTTTTTTAATGCCGGTCTTTTTGGGTGATCCGGCTATTGGGTGTGGAACTCGTTCAAGCTATTGCAAACGTTTGGCGTAGGAAATTTCCCAACAAAAGCCTGCACGTTTGCCGGGGAGCGCATTTCGCTCCCCGCTATCCGGTTATTTTTTTATGGGTTGAGGCTGACGCCCGAGAACACGTTGCGGCCGAAGGGGCTTACCTTGAAGCCTTCGACTTTGGCGCTTAACGGCTGGTTGACCGTCGAGTGGGCGATGGGCGTGATCGGCACCTGCTGCTTGAGCAGTTGCTGCGCCTGTTTGTACAGCACAGTCCTTTGTTCACGGTCGGTCACGACCTTGGCTTGCTTGATCAGCTTGTCGTACGCCGGGTCGCACCACATGGAGTAGTTGTTCCCGCCGATGGCGTCGCAGCTGTAGAGGGTGCCGAGCCAGTTGTCCGGGTCACCGTTGTCGCCGGTCCAGCCGATCAGGCTGACATCGTGCTCACCGTTCTTGGTGCGCTTGATGTACTCGCCCCATTCATAGCTGACGATCTTGACCTTGAGACCGATCTTGGCCCAGTCGTTCTGCAGCATTTCCGCCATCAGCTTGGCGTTGGGGTTGTACGGGCGTTGCACCGGCATGGCCCACAAGGTGATTTCGGTGCCTTCCTTGACGCCAGCGGCCTTGAGCAATTGCTTGGCTTTTTCCGGGTCGTAGGCGGCGTCCTTGATGCTGTCGTCGTAGGACCACTGCGTGGGCGGCATGGCGTTGACTGCCAGTTGCCCGGCGCCCTGGTACACGGCGTTGAGGATGCTCTGCTTGTTCACCGCCATGTCCAGCGCCTGGCGTACTTCAAGCTGATCGAACGGCTTGTGGCGCACGTTGTAGGAGATATAGCCGAGGTTGAAGCCCGGCTTGGTCAGCAGTTGCAGGTTCGGGTCGGTCTTGAGGGCTTCGACGTCGGCGGGGCGTGGATGCAGGGTCACCTGGCATTCGCCGGCCTTGAGCTTCTGCACGCGTACCGAGGCGTCGGTGTTGATGGCGAAGATCAGTTGGTCCAGCTTGACGCGGCTCGGGTCCCAGTACTGTTTGTTGCCCACATAGCGGATCTGCGAGTCTTTCTGGTAACGCTGGAACACGAATGGGCCAGTGCCGATCGGCTTCTGGTTGATGTCGCTGGGCCGGCCTTGCTTGAGCAACTGCTCGGCGTATTCCGCCGAAAGGATTGCGGCAAAGCTCATGGCGATGTTCTGCACGAACGCGGCGTCGACCGTGTTCAGCGTCATCATCACCGTGTAGGGGCCGGTTTTCTCGACCTTGGCGATGTTCTTGTTCAGGCTCATCCCGTTGAAGTACGGAAACTCGGTGGGGTAGGCCTTACGAAACGGGTGCTCGGGGTCAAGCATGCGGTTGAAGGTGAACAGCACGTCGTCGGCGTTGAAGTCTCGCGTCGGCTTGAATTCCTTGTTGCTGTGGAACTTCACCCCTTCACGCAGGTGGAAGGTGTAGGTCAGGCCATCTGGGGAAATATCCCACTTGGTTGCCAGCCCAGGGACGACGTCGGTGGCGCCTTTTTCGAACTCCACCAAACGGTTATACAAGGGCTCCGCCGCATCGTTGTCGGTGGCGGTGGTGTATTGCGCAGTGTCAAACCCTGCCGGGCTGCCTTCGGAGCAGAAAACCAGGCTCTTTTTCTCGGCGGCTTGGCCCATCGTGGCCATGGCCAGCAAACTGGTGGCAAACAGAGCGGATACAACGGTGGTATGGCGCATGGCTATCCCGGTCCTTGTTTGTAGTTATCAACAGCGAGCCTGCCTGCTGTCGTGCAGCCAGGCAGACATCACTGATCCCACACACAGCAAGTGCCCTTCCCAGAGTGATGCCTCTGCTGTCCTACGACCTTATGGGGCGTTGACCTTGCAGTAAATGCGTCAATTCTGACTGACCTTGTAGGCAACGGAGGCACGGGTCGCAGTTCATTGCTGTAAGACGGCAACGCTTGCAAACGTAGTCTGTTTCCTAAGGTCCAGGCGGATGGAATAACGGCGACGTTATGAAACGTCGCCGTTATTGATCCTTACTTGCCGCTGACGCTAACGCCGTAGAAGGAGTTCAAGCCAAACGGGCTGATCTTGAAGTCCTGCACGGTATTACGCATGGGTTGATACACCGTCGAGTGCGCGATAGGTGTCATCGGGACTGCATCTTTGAGGATATGTTGCGCCTGCTTATACAGCTCGGTGCGTTTGGCGACATCCGATGTGGCCTTGGCTTCTTTAACGATGCCGTCGAATTTCTTGTCGCACCATTTGGAGAAGTTGTTGCCCGACAGCGAGTCGCAGCCGAACAGCACGTTCAGCCAGTTGTCCGGGTCACCATTGTCGCCGCTCCAGCCAATGATCATGGCCTGGTTCTCGCCGCCTTTGGAGCGCTTGATGTACTCGCCCCACTCGTAGCTGACGATGTTCACCTTCAGGCCGATCTGTTTCCAGTCGTTCTGCAGCATCTCGGCCATCAACTTGGCGTTGGGGTTGTAGGGGCGCTGAACCGGCATGGCCCACAGGGTGATCTCGGTGCCTTCCTTGACGCCAGCGGCCTTGAGCAATTCCTTGGCCTTGGCAGGATCGTACTTGGCATCCTTGATGGTGGTGTCATAGGACCACTGGGTCGGCGGCATGGCGTTGACCGCCAGCTGGCCGGCACCCTGGTACACGGAGTCGATGATCTGCTGCTTGTTCACCGACATGTCCAGGGCTTCACGGACGCGCAGGTCAGCCAGCGGGTTCGCAGCGGTCTGGCCCTTGAGTACTGGCATGACGTTATAGGCGATGTAGCCCAGGTTGAAACCGGCCTGGTGCGGCAGTTTCAGGTCCTTGTCCTCACCCAGCGCCTTGAGGTCGGCCGGACGTGGGAACAAGGTGATCTGGCATTCGTTTTTCTTGAGCTTCTGGATACGCACCGACGGGTCAGTGGTGATAGCGAAGATCAGGTTATCGATCTTCACGTCTTCAGGTTTCCAGTAGTCCTTGTTGCCGGTGTAGCGAATGTTCGAGTCTTTCTGGTAGCTCTTGAACACGAACGGGCCAGTGCCGACCGGCTTCTGGTTGATGTCGGCAGGCTTGCCCTCCTTCAACAATTGCGCGGCATATTCGGCCGACTGGATCGAGGCGAAGCTCATGGCCAGGTTCTGGATGAACGCGGCGTCCACGGTGCCAAGGGTGAACTTGACGGTGTGGTCGTCGATTTTCTCGATGTTCTTGATGTTGGTGTCCATCCCCATGTCCGTGAAGTACGGGAACTCGGTGGGGTAGGCCTTACGGAATGGATCGTCTTTATTGATCATCCGGTTGAAGGTGAACAGTACGTCGTCAGCCGAGAATTCACGAGTAGGCTTGAAGTACGGGGTGGTGTGGAACTTGACGCCTTCGCGAAGGTGGAAGGTATACGTCAGGCCGTCCGGGGACACATCCCAGCTGGTGGCCAGGCCAGGAACGACGGCGGTGCCGCCACGCTCGAACTGGCTCAGACGGTTGAACATGGTTTCGGCCGAGGCATCGAAGTCTGTTCCGGTGGTGTACTGGCCTGGGTCGAAACCGGCCGGGCTCCCTTCGGAGCAGAACACCAGGTTAGTTGCCGCAAGGGCTACGGGGGCTGCGGCCATAAGGCCAGCGCTCACTAATAACGGAAGGACTGCGTGTTTAAGCATGTTGGCCTCATGATTTGTTGTCATTTTTGGTGGTGAGGGCGACCTCGTGAGTCGGCCTGCGGATACTTATGCAGGCGCCATACCCAATGCAAGATGCAGAGCGGTTGCAAAGGGGAAACTGTGGTACGAACGTACAGGAATGTCGCAATTATGAAAGTTCTGACACAAAAGTGCCTGTTTGGAGGGTTTTTTCGGTGCAAATGGCGCACCAAAAAAGCCCAGCCGAGGCGTCTAGCGCACTCGGTTGGGGCGCCGTTGTTACTTATCTAGACCCACACCGTAGAACGGCGTAAGCCCAAACGGGCTGATCTTGAAGTCTTGCACTTGCTTGCGCATAGGCTGGAAAACCGTCGAGTTCGCAATAGGCGTTATAGGTACTTGTTCCTTAAGGATTTTCTGTGCCTGTTGATACCACTTGATGCGCTGCTCGCGGTCGCTGCTGACCTTGGCTTGCTGCACCAGCTTGTCGTAAGCCGGGTTACACCATTTAGCATAATTGCTGCCCTTGACCGCGGCACAACTGTAGAGCACGCCCAGCCAGTTATCGGGGTCACCGTTGTCGCCGGTCCAGCCATAAATCATTGCATCGTGCTCGCCATTTTTGGCGCGCTTGATGTATTCGCCCCACTCATAGCTGACGATGTTGGCCTTGATGCCAACCTTGGCCCAATCCTGTTGAATCATCTGCGCGGACATCCGTGCATTAGGATTCGAGGCGCGTTGTACGGTCATTGCCCACAGGTTGATGGTGGTACCTGGTGCAACCCCTGCTTCTTTTAGTAGCAACCGGGCTTTGGTCGGATCGTATGGGGCATCCTTGATGCCGGGGTCATAAGACCACTGCGCCGGTGGCAACGCGTTCTGCGCCAATTGTCCGGCGCTCTGGTACACGGCCTTGATGATTGCTGGCTTGTCGATCGCCATGTCCAGCGCCTGGCGCACCTTGAGCTGGTCCAGCGGCGGGTGAGTTACGTTGTAGGCCAGGAAGCCCAAATTGAAACCCGCTTGTTGCAGCACGCGCAGGTTGGGGTCTTGCTTCATCACTTCGATGTCGGCGGGGCGCGGATAGCCGCTGACCTGGCATTCACCGGCCTTGAGCTTTTGCAGCCGTGAGGCGGCGTCCGGGGTGATGGCGAACACCAGGTTGTCGAGCTTCACATCCTCGGGTTTCCAATACTGTTTATTGGCCGCGTAGCGAATCTGCGAGTCTTTCTGGTAGCGCTTGAACACAAACGGCCCGGTGCCCACCGGCTTCTGGTTGATGTCCGAAGCCTTGCCCTGTTTCAACAACTGGGCGGCGTATTCGGCCGATTGCACCGAGGCGAAACTCATCGCCAGGTTCTGCACGAACGACGCATCGACATTGTTCAGGTTGAAACGCACGGTATGCTCGTCGACTTTATCGACGCTCTTGATCGTGGTGTTCAAGCCCATGTCGGTGAAGTACGGCGACTCGGATGGGTAGGCCTTGCGAAACGGGCTCTCGGCATCCAGCAGGCGATTAAAAGTGAACAGCACATCATCGGCGTTGAAGTCGCGGGTCGGGGTGAAGAAGTCGGTGGTGTGGAACTTGACGCCTTCACGCAGATGGAAGGTGTACGTCAGGCCATCCTCGGAGACATCCCAGCTGCTGGCCAGGCCTGGTTCGACTTCGGTACCGCCGCGCTTGAACTGGGTCAGGCGGTTGAACACGGTTTCGGCGGACGCATCGAAATCGGTGCCGCTGGTGTACTGGCTGGGGTCGAAGCCGGCGGGGCTGGCCTCGGAGCAGTACACCAGGGTCGTGGCGGCCTGGGTCATTGGTATAAAGGCCAGAAGGCTTGCGGCGAGGAGCAGTGGCTTGACGGCGATTCTTTCCATGGAGACCCCTGAAATGGCAGGCAGACCGAAGCTGTCTAAACGAAAACGGCGGTCACCGAGGTTACCGCCGTTCTAGGGCCGCTGATAGGGGAGGAGTGCTTATTTAACCTAGCTTAGGAGTAATTTCTATACGAATAGGCGAGTATTTTTCTATGATGTAACCGTCAGAGCCAATTTCATTGCTGGCGCGGATAGTCATAGTCTTCGATCCTTTTATATTTAGATCTTTAATAGCTTCGATATCGGGAATTGCATTGATGTCATTAGGGTCTCTGATCAGTTGAGTGAGGTTGTAGCTGTCTTTTGATGCGACGGTTGTGACGCCACTTACGGGGTCGTAGTTGATGTAATAGTGTGGGTCGGTTCCGCCGCCGATTACTTCGTTTTTGAAACGAGATGTTTGAAGCTCTTCCACCACTGGCGCGGCTAACCACTGATTGGCTAGTTGAGAAATTCGAGATCTTAGCACCGGGTCAGGAATGAAACTTTCAAGTTTATTGATGTTTTCCTGTTTGATTGCAAGCTCCTCTTCTGCTGACGCGATCCTGCCGTTTGAACGATTGAAAGAATCCAGTTCCGCGCCGATGTCGAACTCAAGTTTGCTACCGTCTGGCTTTGCAAATGTGAACTTGCTACGGGATAGGTCATCGATAAATTGACTTTCATAATTGCTTGTCCCGAATTTATCAGTAGGTAGGTTTGGCGGTAGTGTGGCGTTTTTTGGGTTTTCCTCAGTTGTCCAGGATAATTTAGGCAGGTTTTCGCCTTCCTCGTTCAGTTCAAAACCGTAGGTGTACTGGTGCCCCTCAGCGTTGAGGTACTTGTCCAGCTTTTCCGTCCCCTTCATCGTGGATTTATCCAGGTTTTCGAAATCCGTCGAGAAGGTAGGCGAGGGGGTGGGTTCTAGGCTTTGCGTCGGTGATACGGAGCGTGGCCACGGCCACTTCACCCCGCCATCGCCCGGTGCGCGGGCCCACTCGCCGTCACGCCCGGGTGTGATGACCATCAGCCCCGCGCCGTTATCGGGGTTGATGACTCTGGCAAACGCATCGCCGGTCCGGTAGCGCCCCGATATCTCAAATACCTTGCTCGTTCCCGTCTCGTCGGTAAGGCGCACGAACTGGCGCAGTGCTCCCTGGCTGTCGGTTACGCGATAGACACCCAGCGCGTCGCGGGACGCATTCTTGATCAATTGCTCACCCTCAGCGACGGCATAGGGCGCGATTGGCAGGAGCGGTTGAGATTTTGGCGGTGCCACACCTGGTTCGCTGACCATGCGTGTACCGCTGGATGGGCCGGGTACGGGTTCCTCGGTGTTGTTGACGCGCGGTTGAACACCTGGGGTCGCACCCGGCAGCTCTTGCTCCGGCGGCAGTGCAAAGGGATCTTCGGGGACTGAGCTTGCCCCGATTGAGAACAGCGTGTTCAGCAATCCATCGAATGCCTTGGAGGCCCCGTTGTCGCGTTCGACCTCGGTGTCGCCGGAGGCTGATTGTTCGGCTCCCAACGCCAGTTCGGTCAACCCGGCAAGTATCGCTGCGCCTGTAACCGGTGCAGCGATAGGCGCGAGCTTGACCAACAACCCCGCCGCCACGGTAATGTCGTTCAACCATGTATCTCGGGTCACTTCGCTGTTGGATTTGATCACAACGTCGGCATCACTCGTCATGCGGTTTTTGGCCGAGGTTGCCAATGTGGAGAACACGTCCTTCTCAATCTTCAAGTGAGAACTATTGGTTACAGGTTTTTTCAGGTCACCACCGGCCATTTTTTTGAAGAGGGTGACCAGTCCATCTTTTTCGTCACCGAGACCCGAAAAGCTCAAACCCGGCACAAAGCCGATTGCTATCTGCGTTAGCGCATTGGGCTTGTGGTCCTGGTGATCAATCAACGAAAAATGCGCGAGCAGCGACTCGCTTTTTTTCGGGTCCAGGGTTTGGTCAATGACCCACTGGTTGAGTTTTTCCAGAGAGTCGAAGCGCAGGAATGCCGGCTTGGCTCCCGGTATGTAAAGCACTTGGCGCCCTGCATCGTCAGCGCTGAACCGCACAATGTCGCTGGACGTAAAGCCGTGGATGTCCAGGGCGTGCACTTGAGTGGCACCGTTTACCGGCGCTTTGGCCTTGAGCTGTTCGAGGCTCAGGGGCGCGTTTTCGTCGAGGGGCAGGTTGTCTACAGCGCCCATCACCAAACGGTAGTCATCACGTGTGAATTGGTGCTCGGGCGCTTGCAGGGCTCGCTCAGCGGGTAATCTGGCATCGGCCTTTTTCAGTTGCTCGCGGGCCTGGAAAACGAACTGACCTTTGATTGCCGTCTGGTAGTCATCGGTATGCGCGCTCCAGAACGCGTCGAATTTCTGGGTCATTTGGGTTTGAAAGTCTGTTTTCCAACTCTCGTGCATCACTTGGGACGGCTTGAGGTCGATTTGATTGTGTTTGCCATAGCCGCCTTTTTGGCTTTGCCCTGCGGGCTGGGTATACAAACCCGCCTCCAGGTCCAGGTTGCCGGGCACCCAGTCGTGCTCGGAGAAGTTCTTCAGCAGGGCGTCGGGCAAGCGCAGCGAAGACCAGGGTTCTTGAAAGGTGTGTTCCCAACCGGTAGCCGTGTCCGCGCTTTCGCCGCCTTTGAAGCGGTTCAAGTAGACAGTGTCGGAGTCGACAGGTTTGCCCGTGAGTTTGAGCAGCAAGTCGTCCGCCCACTTCTTGGCTTCTGCCCGTGTGTTGGGCAAGTTATTGCTGACGTCAACCGCCAGGCGCTTGTAAGCCAAAGCCTGCGGTGCGCTGCTGTAGTAGTTCGCGGCGTTGTGTTTTTGCACTTGCAGGGCATGTGCCGAGCGGCTGCTGGCAGGGCGCAGGCGGTCATCGGCGGGGATAGGGTCGAAGGTGTCCTTATGTTCCAGGTGCCTTATTTGTGCGCGGGCCTGGGACAGTGTTTGCGGTAGGGAAATACCTTCAAAGTTGGCCACCACTTTTGCGCTGACCTGTATCGCGTCTTCACCCAGCCTCACGCGCAACTCCCCGTTATTGCCCGGAGCGATGACTTTGGCGGCGGCCAGCAGCGGCCCTGAAATTTGTCCCCAGCCTGATGTATCCGACAGATGGAAAGTTTTCTTTTCCCCACTGACCTCGAAGGACAAGGTACCTGTAGACGGGTTGATTGAAAGCAAGGTGTCCGGGGCGGCGTTTTGTTCGCGCAGCCAGCCCTGTACAACGGCGTTTTCCAAATGCGTGCGATACAGCCCAAGCCATTGGCCCAGAGTGCTTTGGGGCGGCACGGTTATAAGCCCGGCATTGCCGTATAACACCTTGCGTTGTGCGGCCTCGAGGTAGGCCTTGAGCAGTGCTGTTTCGTCGGGTGGGACGGTCTTTGCAGTCGATGGTGGCGGTGCTGATGACGTCTGCGCTTGAGTGTTTGAAGTCGGATTGGCGACGTTCGATGGCAGTGTTGAAAAGGATGTTGGATTAACGGATAAGGACATAAATTCGGCTCTCATTATTTGAATAAATGCCAGCACAGCCCTCCCTGGTAGCTATGGCAGTAATGAGTCGTGAAAGCCGGGCACTTGATTCCTGCGAGATGTGCTGCCGTATATGACGGCGCGCGTGCGCGCAAAAAAAGGCGCAATCCCGTGGGGCTGCGCCTTTGTTCTGTCTAAAAAAGTTACTGTAAAACTTCGATCACGCCGTCGATGCATAGAGAAGTACAGTCGCCGGTCACCTTTACTCATAAATAAAGTTCAAGGTTAAGGGGTGAATGTCACGGGCTTATAGGTGAAGGCCCACCACTTGAGTGGGTTCCAATAGGGGTTGGTCTTCGACGGTACGAAACGTGAGATTACCTTCATCTCATCGGCGATACGCTGCTCAGCCTGGGCTTTAGCGAAGTCTGTTACAGTCGGAGTAAGGGGGAAACCCTTCTGTTGCAGGTTTTGGAGATAAGCTTTTTCTATTTTGCCAACGGCGGCCGTTATATTTTCCGGCGCAAGGTTCGCGGTGAGAGTGCCGGTGTACCCTTTTACAGGGCGCCTTATCAGCCTTTGAAATTGAGCGGCAAAGGAAGCGTCTCCCCCAGTTGCAGAATTGCATGACAACAGGCGTATGTTGTCAAACAATTCCGGGCGTATACCCTTTGCGTGAAGAGTCTGAAGCAACTCTGCCGGGGTGTTGAGTTGGCCATCGTACACAACTCTTGCTACGCCAGTTTCAGGGTTGAAACTGCCATGGACGAGGATATTCAATCGTTGTTCTGTACCTTTTTTATTAATGTCGACAAAGGTATACAGCTTCTCGTTGATCACATTCAGGTCATTTACTTCACCACTCAGGATGACGGCTTTTTCACCCGTAGAAAAAAGTGCCTCACCCGTGGGTAAGTTTTCTACGGAGCTCAGCGGCGGAAGCTGCACATCTGTGCCTTCGACGGGCGGCTGGGGGCCTCCTCTATTAACCCGCACCGAACTATTTGATTCATCTGGTGCGACGTTCGTGGAAGTATGGCTATCGCTCGAGGCTTGTCGTGCACGCACAAACTCAAAATCGTGTGTATCGGAATTGTACCTCCAGCTGTAGTTCTTGCTGCTAGGCGTGGGGGAAGGCAACCCAGGTTCACCCAGCCCCGCTTCTACCCCGTAGGGCGCAAGTTCGTGCGCCAGCTGCAGGCTCGATATCACCGCTGCGGTAGTACCACCGACGCGATCGTCGGCGGTCATGCCGTAAATGGAGTCATGCACACCGAAGACAATATTGCCCACGTTACCCAATACGGGCACGTAGCCGAAGGTGCGTCCCCATAATTCCTTCGTGTTCTTCCACGCTTGCTGCTCGGAACCAAACACCTCCGTTTGGTCGGCCCATACTGCGTTCTTGGCGTTCACAGCTTGGTACTCGTTAGCAATGCCGGACTCAAGGTTTCCCCATTTCAAGAAGTATTCGCTATTTCGTGATTGGGTATAATTGAATGTTTCCCTGACTGGCACAGGCTTGTCTTTTATCCAGTTTTGATAACCTGGATAGGTAGCCCTGCTGGAGTCGATCAAGTTTTCGAGCACATTTCCTGCTGATGGCCAATGAGCATCTTTGCCACCCTGCCTGTCACTGGCATTAAAACTACTGTACAACTCATTACGGTTTTTTTTAGCCCAGTGGGCAAAATCGTCATCGCCGTATATTTCACTGACCGTGCCGCTTTTCAAATCAATGAGCAAGCCTTTATTAGGCCGGTGGTCATAATCGCCGTGGTAGTTGATGAATGGGATAAACGCATGCCCTGCCAGTGGATAGCCATATATATTTGGGATGACGACGTTGCCGTCTCTGTAAAGTGTACGATGGATTGCGTCTTGCCCTTCGAGGGAGAGGGTTTCATAGCTGTTCTTGTCATTACGCAGGCTTTCCAGAATGGCGCGTACAGCATAGGCATCCGCTTTTCCGGAGCGTTTCGCCAAGGCGCCGTGCACGTCACGCATAGGCTCGGCTACATCCACCTTCCAATGAGCCTCTAGACGCGCGCCCAGCGCTTCCAGATCGTTGAACTTGTCCGCGTCTTGTGACTTGATTTTCGTCTCTTGGAAATTGAGTAAACCGCCCTCCGGTGTTCTGTCGTGCTTAAGGGCACCGGCTGCAATTTCCCATGCATAGTAAGTGCGCTCCTCGGTGTTGGTCTGCACCTCCTTCTTCCATTTACCTACGTAGGACTTGAACGTCACGGTGAACTGTTCATGCGGGTCGTACCCGGCAGCCAATAACCCGCCACTGAAGTAACCCGCAGGCTCTAGAAAATGGCGAACTTTCTGGAATGTGACGTTGTTTTCGCCTTCCGTACCCTGTTTTAGGGTCTTGATGTGTGCCACTACACGTCCGGCATAGGCTTCTATGCGCTGCACCTGCTCTTCACGCGGATAACTTTTGGGCGGAGAAACGGCGTCTGCCCCATAAATGACGCCTTTGGAGAAATCAAGCTCATGGTCCTGCGGTGGCGCGGTCGTGTTTTTTGCTGGCGGCGAGGAAGCAACTGTCCTAGTTGGATTAAAGTCTGCAATCGGTGGTCCGCTGGGACTCAACGGGGGGTGCCATTGCGGTGTCGTGATTATTTTATTTACTGGGGTAGCTGTCTGAGTGGGATTAAAGTCTGCAATTGGTGGTCCGCTGGGAATAAACGTGGGGTGCCCCAAAGAAGAAAGTTCTTGCATGGATGGCTCACTGTATTAATGATTTAAACGTTATTTTCTTGATGTGCTATGTCATTTATTTGGGGCTGGTGGCCAACTAACGTTACTGGCTCTCCTGTCCCGTGAGGCTTCCCTCGGTTTGTAGGGTAGTGCCTGTGTAGTGTTACAAGTATTGGGTGGCGGCAGGGGGGCGGAGAGTTCCATACCGCACGCGCCCTATATGTCAAATGTTTTCTAAGATGCAGCCTGTAGCGATCAAAAAAACCAGAAGTCTCGCTTAGGTTAAGACGGTACATGTAGCGCAGGCGTGACCTCTACACAGTTAGGCGCGGATACTTATAGTTCTGGATGCTTTTATATTTATATCTGAGATCGCTTCGATCTCGGGAATATCGTTGATGTTGTTAGTGTTTTTGATCCGTTGGATGAGTTTGAGCGCGGTTTTGATATGACGGTCTTGGTAATGCTCGCGGGGGGGCGCCTAGGTTGTCGGTGTCGTCAAATAGCTGGGTACCGACAGCAATGCCAAAAAAAGGCGCAAGCCCGTAGGGTTGCGCCTTTGTCCTGTCTAAAAAAGTTACTGTAAAACTTCGATCACGCCGTCGGCACTCATAGTGACCTGGCTGGTGCCGGCTTCCACTTCAGGTGTCGGTGCTGAATCGGCCATGGCGGCTTTCATCATCATGCCACCATTGCGGGCGTAGGGCATTGGGTAGCCATTGGTGTTGAAGTTCAGGTTGACGATCTTGTAGCCCTTGCCGCCGAGCGCATCGGTAGCCAACTGCGCGCGCGCCTTGAACGCCGCCACCGCGTCCTTGAGCAACGCATCTTCGCTGGCCTTGCGCGTGGCGTCTGCGATGGCGAAGTCCATGTTTTCCATTTTCAGCGTGTTCAACAGCTCGCCGGTGAGCTTGGACAGCGCCGGGAAGTCCGCGCTTTCCAGGCGCAGCTCGGCGCGTTCACGCCAGCCGGTGATCTTCTGATTCTTATTGTCGTAGATCGGGTAGCTGTTACGGCTGCCCTGGCGCAGGGTCACGCCTTTGACTTCGCGGGCCTGGCCCAGGGCGGTGTTCATGGTGGTGGTGATTTCAGCGGCAAGCTTGGCCGGGTCGGCGTTTTGCGACTCGGTATAGAGGGTGACGATCATCTTGTCACGGGCCACTTCCTGGCTGACTTCGGCGCGCAGGGAGATCTGGTTGTAATGCAACTCATCGGCAGCCAGCGCCGGCAGGCTGGACAGTGCGCTGGCGAGGAGGGTGAGCGTGGCTGCACTGCGAATGAAACGAGACATGGAAGCTCCTTGAGATAGTCGTGCTCGGTATGACTGTAGACGCTGGCATTGGGTTCTTCGGGTTTACACATTACCTACAAGTTATGCGGGCTCCGACGAACGGTCATTTACCCGGCCTGCGTCAAAGAGCCACACACGCCGTGCCAGCAGGTCTGCTTCGTTTATACTCGTGCCGATCCGCCTGCAGCGCTCACCGGGAGAGCTCATGCTCGCCGCCGTAAAACTAACTTCCGCCACTCGCCAGAACCTTTGGCGCCTGACGTTCATTCGCACCCTGGTATTGGCCGCACAGGCCGGTTCCGTCGGGCTTGCCTATTGGTTCGACCTCTTGCCGCTGCCCTGGCTGCAACTGGCCGTGACCCTGGGTTTTTCCACCGTATTGTGTGTGTTCACCGCCATTCGATTGCGTACCACTTGGCCTGTGACCGAGTTGGAATACGCCCTGCAACTGGCCTGTGACCTGTTTATCCACAGCGTGTTGCTGTACTTCTCCGGCGGGTCTACTAACCCCTTCGTCTCGTATTACCTGGTGCCTTTGACCATCGCCGCTGTCACCCTGCCGTGGCGTTATTCGGTGGTGCTGTCGGGCATAGCGCTGACGCTGTACACCCTGCTGTTGGCGCAGTTCTACCCCTTGCAGACATTCCCCATCGCCCGGGAAAACCTGCAGATCTACGGGATGTGGTTGAGCTTCGCCCTGTCGGCTGCGGTGATCACCTTCTTTGCCGCGCGCATGGCCGAAGAACTGCGCCGCCAGGAAGAACTGCGCGCCATTCGCCGGGAAGAGGGCCTGCGTGACCAGCAGCTGCTGGCCGTTGCCACCCAGGCCGCAGGCGCTGCCCATGAGTTGGGCACACCACTGGCGACCATGAGCGTGCTGCTCAAGGAAATGACCCAGGACCATCACGACCCGGCTCTGCAGGACGATTTGAGCGTGCTGCAGGAACAGGTCAAGCAGTGCAAGCTGACGTTGCAGCAACTGGTGCGCGCCGCTGAAGCCAATCGCCGTCTGGCGGTCGAAATGCAGGACGTCACCCAGTGGCTTGATGAGGCGCTCAACCGCTGGCACCTGATGCGTCCCGAAGCCAGTTACCGTTTCAACCTGCTGGGCCAAGGCAGCGTACCGCGCATGGCGCCACCACCGGACCTGACCCAGGCGCTGCTCAACTTGCTGAACAATGCAGCCGACGCTTGCCCTGAAGGCCTCGGAGTGCAGTTGGACTGGGACGCGGAAAACGTCACCATCAGCATTCGTGACCACGGCGCGGGCGTGCCATTGGCCATTGCCGAGCAGATCGGCAAACCCTTCTTTACCACCAAGGGCAAAGGCTTCGGCCTGGGCCTGTTTTTGAGCAAGGCCAGCGTGACCCGCGCGGGCGGCTCAGTGAAGCTCTATAGTCATGAGGAAGGTGGCACGCTCACCGAGCTGCGCCTGCCCCGTGTCGCACGAGGAGATATCGATGAGTGACGAGATCCAAGTCGAAGGCGAAGAACTGCCGCACCTGTTGCTGGTAGATGACGATGCGACCTTTACCCGCGTGATGGCACGCGCCATGAGCCGGCGCGGTTTTCGCGTCAGCACCGCAGGTTCTGCCGAAGAGGGCCTGACCATCGCCCAGGCCGACCTGCCGGACTACGCCGCCCTGGACCTTAAAATGGACGGCGACTCGGGCCTGGTGCTGCTGCCCAAGCTGCTGGAACTCGACCCGGAAATGCGCGTGGTGATCCTCACCGGTTACTCCAGCATCGCCACCGCCGTCGAGGCGATCAAGCGCGGCGCCTGCAATTACCTGTGCAAGCCGGCGGATGCCGACGACGTACTGGCCGCCTTGCTGTCCGAGCATGCCGACCTTGACACCCTGGTGCCGGAAAACCCGATGTCGGTGGACCGCCTGCAATGGGAACATATCCAACGCGTGTTGACCGAACACGAAGGCAACATCTCCGCCACCGCCCGCGCTCTGGGCATGCACCGCCGCACCTTGCAACGCAAGTTGCAGAAGCGCCCGGTACGACGCTGAACGGAAACTGAACAACCCGCTTCAGGCTGCACGGACGCACGAACCGATCCCCTATGATCGGTTCAAACGCCTGTCACTTTTTCCTACCGAGCCTGAACGATGAATCAGAACGCTGAATACCGCGCGGTCAACGATGCGGTGCGTGGGCAATTCTTCCGCCGAACCTGGGCGATGATCACCCCCTATTGGCGCAGTGAAGAGAAGGGCAGGGCCTGGCTGCTGCTGGCCGCAGTGATTGGCCTGTCGCTGTTCAGCGTGGCGATCTCCGTGTGGATCAACCACTGGTACAAGGACTTCTACAACGCCTTGGAGAAGAAGGACACCGCAGCCTTCTGGCAACTGATCGGCTATTTCGGCGGGATCGCGGCGGTGGCGATACTCGGTGCGGTATATCGCCTTTACCTGACCCAGATGCTGACGATCCGCTGGCGCGCCTGGCTCACCGAAAAACACTTCAGCCGTTGGCTCGCCCACAAGAATTATTACCAGCTGGAGCAGGGCGGCTACACCGATAACCCGGACCAGCGGATCTCCGAAGACCTCAACAACTTCACGTCCGGTACCTTGAGCCTGGGCCTTGGGTTGCTGCGTAACGTGGTCAGCCTGGTGTCATTCTCGATCATCCTGTGGGGCGTCTCGGGCAGCATCGAGGTGTTCGGCATCACCATCCCCGGCTACATGTTCTGGTGTGCGCTGCTGTACGCCGCTGTGGGCAGTTGGCTGACGCACTTGATCGGCCGGCGCTTGATTGGCCTGAGCAACCAACAACAACGCTTCGAAGCGGACCTGCGTTTTTCTATGGTGCGGGTGCGTGAGAATGCCGAAAGTATCGCCCTGTACAACGGCGAGCCGAATGAAAGGCAACGCCTGAGTTCGCGCTTCGGCAAGGTCTGGCAGAACTTCTGGGACATCATGAAAGTGTCCAAGCGCCTGACCTTTTTCACCGCTGGCTACAGCCAGATCGCGATCATCTTCCCCTTTATCGTCGCCGCGCCGCGCTACTTCACTGGCAAGATCGAGCTGGGCGAGCTGATGCAAATCAACTCGGCGTTCAGCAACGTGCAAGAGAACTTCAGCTGGTTTATCAACGCCTATTCGGAACTGGCGACTTGGCGCGCCACCAGTGACCGTTTATTGAGTTTCCAGCAAGCCATGAGCGACAACGAGCAACGCACGCCGGCGATCGACGTGCGCCCTGAAGGCGAGCGCCTGGTGATCAAAGACCTGGGCATGGACCTGGCCGACGGCCGCCATTTGCTCACCGACGCCGACATGACCGTGGAGCCTGGCCAGCGCGTCATGCTCAGCGGGCGTTCCGGCAGCGGCAAGAGCACTTTGCTGCGGGCGATGGGGCATCTGTGGCCCGCCGGTCATGGCAGCATTCGCTTGCCGGCGACGCGCTACCTGTTCCTGCCGCAAAAGCCTTACTTGCCGATTGGTACGCTCAAGGCCGTGTTGAGTTATCCACAGGACGACAGCGTCTATCCGGCAGAACGTTATGCACAGGTCCTGGAGACCTGCCGCCTGCCGCACCTGGTCAATCGCCTGGATGAAGCCAACCACTGGCAACGCATGCTCTCGCCGGGTGAGCAACAGCGCCTTGCCTTTGCCCGTGCGTTGTTGTTTGCACCGCAATGGCTGTACATGGACGAAGCGACCTCGGCCATGGATGAAGAAGACGAGGCAACCTTGTACCAGGCGTTGATCGATCAATTGCCGGGGTTGAGCATCGTCAGCGTCGGCCACCGCAGCAGCCTCAAGCGTTTCCATGGACGGCATGTGCGCATTGACGGTGGGCGGTTGCAGGAACAGCCTGTGTCTTAAGGCTCAAACGCGGTCAAAAATGTGGGAGCGGGCTTGCTCGCGAATGCGGTGTATCAATCAAAACCTCAGTGACTGACACTGCGCATTCGCGAGCAAGCCCGCTCCCACATTGGATCTGCGTTGGCATGGAAATGAGGCAACAAAAAGCCCGGCTGATCATCGATCAGCCGGGCTTTTTTATTGCTCGAAGATGACTTACTTCTTCAAGCCGTAATGCTCATCCAACATGCCTGGAGCGTTCGGCGTCTTTGGCGCGTAGTCCCGTGGTGGCTCCTGGTTTTCCCGAGGCGGGGTCAGGCGTTCCCGTGGGGTTTGCGGTGCATCGGAATGCAGCGCGGCCAGCAGGCGCTGGCGGGTGATGTCGTCGAGGGCCAGGCGGTTAGCGCCATCGGCGAGGTGATCCTGTACTTCCTGGTAGCTCTGGGTGAGCTTCTTGACCAGGGTCGCGGTGCTGTTGAAGTGGGTAACAACCTCGTTCTGATAACTGTCAAAACGTTCCTGAATGTCATCCAGCTGACGCTGCGTGCGGTTAGGCGCGGCATTCGGCAGCAGGCGGGCAACCAGGAAACCAATGGCGACACCGGCAACCAGGGCAAGAGTCGGCAACAACCAAACTAAGAGCGAGTGTTCCACGAGTCCTTCCTCTATAAACGGCTTTGCTTTACGTTAACGGCTCAAACCTGCGCTGTATACCGCGATTAAGCTCGCAATGATGCCATGCACAGACTTTTAGCTAGACGAGTCGACCCCTTGAGAGGTCACGGAGTTCATCCTTGCTCATGCGTGAAACCCCCGTTTTGATCGATGGCCCGGTGGGCCAATTGGAAGCCCTGTACCTGGATCACCCCGAACCACGTGGCCTGGCGCTGGTTTGCCACCCTAACCCGGTGCAGGGTGGCACCATGCTCAATAAAGTCGTATCGACCCTGCAACGCACTGCGCGCGATGCGGGTTTGATTACTTTGCGTTTCAATTACCGTGGCGTCGGTGCCAGTGCCGGCACCCACGATATGGCCGCCGGTGAAGTCGACGATGCAGAAGCGGCCGCCACCTGGCTGCGGGAAAAACACCCGGACCTGCCGATCACCTTGCTGGGTTTTTCCTTCGGCGGTTACGTGGCTGCCAGTCTCGGCGGGCGTTTGGAAGCCAAGGGCGAGAAGCTCGCGCACCTGTTCATGGTCGCTGCGGCGGTGATGCGCCTGGGCGAGTCGGACGTGCTGCCCCAAGGCTGCCCGCTGACCTTGATCCAACCGGAAAGCGACGAAGTGGTTGACCCGCAGCTGGTCTACGACTGGTCCGCCGCCCTGAAACGCCCCCATGAGCTGCTGAAAGTGGCAGAATGCGGACACTTTTTTCATGGCAAGCTGACCGATCTCAAGGATCTGGTGCTGCCACGCCTTTCGAATTGATGACAAGCGATCACCCATGACGACCCGTACCCGTATCCTCACCGGCATCACCACCACCGGCACGCCGCACCTGGGCAACTACGCCGGTGCGATTCGCCCGGCGATCCTCGCCAGCGAAGACGCGAATGCCGATTCCTTCTATTTCCTGGCCGACTACCACGCCCTGATCAAGTGCGATGACCCGCAGCGCATCCAGCGCTCGCGTATGGAAATCGCCGCGACCTGGCTGGCCGGTGGCCTGGATGTGAACCGGGTGACCTTCTACCGCCAGTCGGACATCCCGGAGATCCCCGAGCTGACCTGGCTGCTGACCTGCGTTGCCGCCAAGGGCCTGCTCAACCGCGCCCATGCCTACAAGGCGTCGGTGGACAAGAACGTGGAAAACGGCGAAGACCCGGATGCGGGCATCAGCATGGGCCTGTACAGCTACCCGGTGCTGATGGCAGCTGACATCCTGATGTTCAACGCGCACAAGGTGCCGGTGGGTCGCGACCAGATCCAGCACGTTGAAATGGCCCGCGACATCGGCCAGCGCTTCAACCACCTGTTCGGCAACGGTAAAGAATTCTTCACCATGCCCGAGGCACTGATCGAAGAAAGCGTGGCCACCTTGCCGGGCCTGGATGGCCGCAAGATGTCCAAGAGCTACGACAACACCATCCCGTTGTTCACCAGCGCCAAGGACATGAAGGACGCGATCTCGCGGATCGTCACCGACTCGCGCGCGCCAGGCGAAGCCAAGGACCCGGACAATTCGCACTTGTTCACCCTGTACCAGGCGTTCGCGACCAAGGCCCAGGAAGCCCAATTCCGCGGCGAGCTGCTAGAGGGCCTGGGTTGGGGCGAGGCGAAGAACCGTCTGTTCCAACTGCTCGACGGCCAGCTCGGCGAAGCGCGCGAGCGTTACCATCAACTGATGTCGCGCCCATCGGACATGGAGGATCTGCTGCAGGTCGGCGCCAAGAAGGCCCGCGCTGTGGCGGCACCGTTCCTGGCCGAGCTGCGTGAAGCGGTGGGCCTGCGTTCGTTCGTCAACCAGGCGGCGGCGCCGGTCGCCACCAAGAAAAAAGCAGCGAAGGCTGCGCGGTTTGTGAGCTTCCGTGAAGACGATGGTAGCTTCCGCTTCCGCCTGCTGGCCGCTGATGGCGAGCAATTGCTGCTGTCGCGCAACTTTGCCGATGGCAAAGCGGCCGGCGCGGTGACCAAGCAACTGCAAAGTGGTGATGCGCTGGACGTGCGCGCCGAGGCTTTGAGCTTCAGCGTATGGCTGGACGGCGCCGCAGTAGCTGACAGTGCGGAGTATGCCGATGAAGCATCGCGTGACGCGGCCATCGAAGCCTTGCGCGTTGCGTTAGCCCCCCTCGAGGATTAACCCGACCAAGGGTTGATTGCCATTATCCAGGGCCGTCGTTACAGTGTCGGCCCGTTTTTGTTGCCTTGCTAACGAAATTATGACGCCCCTAGAACGATATCAAGCTGATCTGAAACGCCCCGAGTTCTTCCACGACGCGGCCCAGGAAAATGCCGTGCGTCATTTGCAGCGCCTGTACGAGGATCTCGTGGCCGCGTCGCAAAGCAAGCCAGGGATGTTCAGCAAGCTGTTTGGCAAGAAAGACCACACGCCGGTCAAAGGCCTGTATTTCTGGGGCGGCGTGGGCCGGGGCAAGACTTACCTGGTAGACACCTTCTTTGAAGCACTGCCGTTCAAGGAAAAGGTGCGTACGCACTTCCACCGCTTCATGAAGCGCGTGCACGAAGAGATGAAAACCCTGCCGGGCGAGAAAAACCCGCTGACCATCATCGCCAAGCGTTTCTCCCAAGAGGCGCGGGTGATCTGCTTCGATGAATTCTTCGTCTCCGACATCACCGACGCCATGATCCTTGGCACGCTGATGGAAGAACTGTTCAAGAACGGCGTGACCCTGGTGGCCACGTCGAACATCGTGCCCGATGGCCTGTACAAGGACGGCCTGCAGCGTGCACGCTTCCTGCCGGCCATTGCGCTGATCAAGCAGAATACCGACATCGTCAACGTCGACAGCGGCGTCGACTACCGCCTGCGGCACCTGGAGCAAGCCGAGCTGTTCCACTTCCCGCTCAACGAAGCGGCGCACGAAAGCCTGAAGAAAAGCTTCCGTGCGCTGACGCCGGAATGCACCCAGGCGGTGGAAAACGACAAGCTGATGATCGAGAACCGCGAAATCATCGCGCTGCGCACCTGCGATGACGTAGCCTGGTTCGAGTTCCGCCAACTGTGCGATGGGCCGCGTAGCCAGAACGATTACATCGAGCTGGGCAAGATCTTCCACGCCGTGATCTTGAGTGGTGTGGAGCAGATGGGCGTGACCACCGACGATATTGCGCGGCGGTTTATCAACATGGTCGACGAGTTCTACGACCGTAACGTCAAGCTGATCATCTCGGCGGAAGTCGAGCTCAAGGACTTGTATACCGGCGGGCGCTTGAACTTCGAGTTCCAACGCACGTTGAGCCGTTTGCTGGAGATGCAGTCCCATGAGTTCCTGTCGCGCGGGCACAAGCCGTAAGCTGATGTGATCGCGATAAAAGGCCCGCAGCGATTGCGGGCCTTTTATGTTGGGTGCTGGTTAAAACGTGATCTGGTTTTCAGCGTCCGGCGCCGCTTCGATGAGGGACTTTTGGCCACCCTCCACCTTGTAGGTCGCGCCGTCCGGGCCTTTAAAAATCACCGCCGAATTATCCTCCTCTTCCTCTTCCTTCCGTTTCCGCTTTTTGTTTACCTCTTCAGCCTGATTTTCCTTTGATGCACATGCGCCTGTCTCGCTCGCCTGCATAGCCGGGCTGAAAGAGCTGCTGCCTATGGATGACATGATTGAGTCTCCGTCCTAATTTGAGCCAAATGGATTTAGAAAAAGCCCTTTAAGATCTGCAACTCAGTCCGGCAGAAATAGACGACTTTTTCCTCACTTAAAATGCCAGACGCCCAGCGCGCGGTGGGTTAGCCTTTGTCCTGTCTAGCTGTAGGAATTGGAGGTCTCGCAGGCAAACATTGCGTAAGGCGGCAGAGGGTTTTCAGTTCGACCCTGCACCATTGCGGTATGGCAGGGTCGCTTTGCCTCGTCAGGGGCGGTATCTACGCAGCCTGTTGGAATTGTTGCCGGTATTGGTTCGGCGACAACTCCGTGTGCTGCCTGAACAACCGCGCAAAGAAACTCGCATCGTCGTAACCCACCTCGTAGCTGATGGTCTTGATGCTCTTGCGGCTGCCCGAGAGCAAGCCCTTGGCCGTTTCGATGCGTAGGCGCTGCAGGTAGTGCAGCGGCTTGTCACCGGTCGCGGTCTGGAAGCGGCGCATGAAGTTGCGGATGCTCATGCCGTGTTCCCGGGCGACGTCTTCAAAGCGGAATTTGTCGGCGAAGTGCTCTTCAAGCCAATGCTGGATTTGCAGAATGATCACGTCCTGATGCAGTTTCTGCCCGCCAAACCCGATCCGCCCCGGTGAATAGTTGCGCTGCACCTCATAGAGAATGTCGCGGGCCACCGCCTGGGCGATGTTGGCGCCGCAGAAACGTTCGATCAAGTAGATATAAAGGTCGCAGGCCGAGGTGGTGCCGCCGGCGCAATACAGGTTGTCGGCGTCCGTGAGGTGCTTGTCCTGATTGAGCTGCACCTTGGGGAAGCGCTCGCTGAAGGCATTGAAGAAGCGCCAGTAGGTGGTCGCCTCCTTGCCATCGAGCAGCCCGGCTTCGGCCAGCCAGAACACCCCGGTGGCCTCGCCGCAGAGTACGGCGCCGCGGGCGTGTTGTTCGCGCAGCCACGGCAGCACCTGGGGGTAGCGGGTGCACAGCGCATCGAAGTCGTCCCAGAAGGCCGGCAGCACGATGATGTCGGCGTCTTCGAGGCCGCCGTCCACCGGCATGA
This sequence comes from Pseudomonas sp. AM4(2022), assembly GCF_036346515.1. Taxonomy (NCBI): domain Bacteria; kingdom Pseudomonadati; phylum Pseudomonadota; class Gammaproteobacteria; order Pseudomonadales; family Pseudomonadaceae; genus Pseudomonas; species Pseudomonas sp. AM4(2022). The sequence goes on along the minus strand of NZ_JAOTNW010000001.1, from coordinate 430,559 downwards.
TCACATCGCTGAAGCTGCGCACGGACTGGCCGTCGGGGCTGACCAAGCGCGTTTCGAACCCCGGGGTCAGGCCCAGGCCTTGCTGTTTGCCATGGCGCAGGCTGGCCAGATGGAAGAAATCCTTGGCTTGCATGAGGGTGGAAGCGAATACCCGATCAATGGCCAAAATGCTGACGCGCCGCAACGGCGTGGAGATTTGGTTAGACATAATTTCATTTATTCTTATAGGGGAAAGTGGTCACCAGACGGCTGGATCGTCTTATTTTTTGTCGCATGTGTCCAGTGTCCCGTGACGCCTTCGGGGCATAGGCTCTGTGGGCTCGTCCTTGTCCGACAATCCATGCAGGTGACCCATGATCCCCAGAACCTTGTTCAGCTCGGAGCACGAACTCTTCCGTGAGAGCGTGCGCACCTTCCTCGAAAAGCACGCCGTACCCTTCCATGGGCAATGGGAAAAGCAGGGCTATATCGACCGTAACCTGTGGAACCAGGCGGGGGAGGCGGGCATGTTGTGTTCCCACCTGCCAGAGGAATATGGTGGGCTGGGCGCGGACTTTCTCTATAGCGCGGTGGTCATCGAAGAAGTCAGCCGCCTGGGTTTGACCGGCATCGGTTTTTCCCTGCATTCGGATATCGTCGCGCCTTACGTCCTGCATTACGGCAGTGAAGCCCTGAAGCACAAGTACCTGCCCAAGTTGATCTCCGGGGAGATGGTCACGGCCATTGCCATGACCGAGCCAGGCGCTGGTTCCGACCTGCAGGGCGTCAAGACCACAGCGGTTTTGGAGGGTGATGAGTACGTGATCAACGGCTCCAAGACCTTTATCACCAACGGCTACCTGGCCGATCTGGTGATTGTCGTCGCCAAGACCGACCCCAAGGCCGGCGCCAAGGGCACCAGTCTGTTCCTGGTGGAAGCCGACACGCCGGGCTTCGACAAGGGCAAGCGTCTGGAAAAAGTCGGCATGAAGGCCCAGGACACCTCGGAGCTGTTCTTCCAGGATGTGCGCGTGCCCAAGGAAAACCTGCTGGGCCAGGCGGGCATGGGCTTTGCCTACCTGATGCAAGAGTTGCCGCAAGAACGCCTGACCGTGGCGATTGGCGCGCTGTCCTCAGCCGAAGCGGCGTTGCAGTGGACCCTGGACTACACCCGTGAGCGCAAGGCGTTCGGCAAGGCGATTGCCGACTTCCAGAATACCCGGTTCAAGCTGGCGGAGATGGCCACCGAGATTCAGATTGGCCGCGTGTTTGTCGATCAGTGCATGGCCTTGCATCTGGAAGGCAAGCTGGACGTGCCCACGGCGGCGATGGCCAAGTACTGGGCCACCGACCTGCAATGCAAGGTGCTCGATGAGTGCGTGCAGTTGCATGGCGGCTACGGCTTCATGTGGGAATACCCGATTGCCCGGGCCTGGGCGGATGCGCGGGTGCAGCGCATTTATGCGGGGACCAATGAGATCATGAAGGAGATCATTGCGCGGGCGCTTTGATGTTTGGTGCTCTTGATTGATCGTTCCCACGCTCCGCGTGGGAACGCCTCATGTGACGCTCTGCGTCACGACTCTGAAAGCGGACGCAGAGCGTCCAAGGCGGCATTCCCACGCAGAGCGTGGGAACGATCAGTGCGGGTCAATCAAGGCGCTGGATTCGGATGATCCTTCTGAATCGCCTCAATCCCTTCCAACACTTCTTTCGACAATTTCAGATCGGCACTGGCGATGTTGCTGTCCAGTTGTTCCAGCGATGTGGCGCCAATAATATTGCTGGTCACAAACGGCTGCTGCGTCACAAACGCCAGCGCCATCTGCGCCGGGTCCAGGCCATGTTCCCGCGCAAGAGCCACATATCGGTTGCACGCCGCTTCCGATTGCGGGTTGAAGTAGCGGCTGAAACGGCTGTACTCGGTCAGGCGCGCCTTGGCCGGGCGAGCGCCATTTTCGTACTTGCCACTGAGCATGCCGAACGCCAAAGGCGAATAGGCCAGCAAGCCGCACTGTTCACGAATGGCAACTTCCGCCAGGCCCACTTCAAAGCTGCGGTTGAGCAGGTTGTAGGGGTTCTGGATCGACACTGCACGCGGCCAGCCGCGGGCTTCGGCCAGGGTCAGGAACTTCATGGTGCCCCACGGCGTTTCGTTGGACAGGCCAATGTGGCGGATCTTGCCGGCCTTCACCTGTTCATCCAAGGCTTCAAGCGTTTCCTCCAGTGGGGTGAGGTCGTCTTCGTCCTTGTGCTTGTAGCTCAACTGGCCGAAGAAGTTGGTGCTGCGCTCCGGCCAATGCAGTTGGTAGAGGTCGATCCAGTCGGTCTGCAGGCGCTTGAGGCTGGCGTCGAGGGCTGCGCCGATGTGCTTGCGGTTGTGGCGCAGGTGGCCATCGCGGATATAGTCGATGGTGTTGCCGGGGCCGGCGATCTTGCTGGCAAGGACCCAGTCGGCGCGGTCGCCACGGCTTTTGAAATAGTTGCCGATGTAGCGTTCGGTGGTGGCGTAGGTGTCGGCCTTGGGCGGCACCGGGTACATTTCCGCGGTGTCGAGGAAGTTGATCCCCGCGGCCTTGGCCCGTTCGATCTGCGCGAAGGCCTCTGCCTCGCTGTTCTGCTCGCCCCAGGTCATGGTGCCCAACGCGATCGCGCTGACATTCAGATCGGTGCGGCCCAGCTGTCGGTAATCCATCGGGTACTCCTTCGGGGGAAAACAATCATAAAAGCAGGTTGAATTTTTTTTCGCAATCTGCATAATTGCCCACCTCTTTCTGCAGTGGAAGTGATGCGCCGCCTGCCGAAGAATCTTGCCGTTGAACGGACGCGCCGACCCGAGCCCCCGATAGCGTCTGTATCCGGCTGCCTTTGACCTTGTCAAAGTACGCACTATTCAGTAAGATCCGCCGTCTAAATTTACAGGCGGCCCCTGAGGCTATTAAAGAATGACAACTTTTACTGCAAAACCGGAAACAGTTCAGCGCGACTGGTTTGTCGTCGACGCCGCTGGTCAGACCCTGGGTCGTCTGGCCACTGAAGTCGCCAGCCGTCTGCGTGGCAAGCACAAGCCTGAATACACCCCGCACGTTGATACCGGCGACTACATCGTCATCATCAACGCTGAGCAGGTTCGTGTAACCGGCAACAAAGCAAGCGACAAAATGTACTACCGTCACTCCGGTTTCCCAGGCGGTATCAAGTCTTCCAACTTCGAAGGCCTGATTGCCAAGAAGCCTGAAGCCCCGATCGAAATCGCGGTCAAAGGCATGCTGCCTAAGGGCCCACTGGGTCGCGATATGTTTCGCAAGCTGAAAGTCTATGCGGGCGCTGTACACCCTCATGCTGCTCAGCAGCCCCAAGAACTGAAGTTTTAACGGAATAGTTCATTATGTCGGCGACTCAAAATTACGGCACTGGCCGTCGCAAAACCGCAACCGCACGCGTTTTCCTGCGTCCGGGCACTGGTAACATCTCGATCAACAACCGCTCCCTGGACAACTTCTTCGGTCGCGAAACTGCCCGCATGGTAGTTCGTCAGCCGCTGGAATTGACCGAGACCGTTGAAAAGTTCGACATCTACGTCACCGTTATCGGTGGCGGTGTAAGTGGTCAAGCTGGCGCAATCCGCCACGGTATCACTCGCGCTCTGATGCAGTACGACGAAACCCTGCGTGGCGCTCTGCGCAAAGCTGGCTTCGTGACTCGCGATGCTCGTGAAGTTGAACGTAAGAAAGTCGGTCTGCGTAAAGCGCGTAAGCGTCCGCAGTACTCGAAGCGTTAATTCGCTTTACGTTCCACAAAAACGCCCAGCCTCCTCACGGAGCTGGGCGTTTTTTATTGCCTGCGATTTATGCACATTTTTCGCCGTGACAACTTGCCACATCCGTAGACCCCCTATACTACAAGGCCTGGAGGCGGAGCCCCGGGCAATTCCCTTGTCATACGTGGGGCTTTTCATTACCATCCGTCAAAATTTTTATAAGTAAAGATTCAACACTTAGTAGACGCCTGATTTAACAGGCCAAAAAGCTGATGGGAGAGGACTGAATGAGCAATGACGGCGTGAATGCAGGCCGGCGTCGCTTCTTGGTAGCAGCCACATCCGTGGTGGGTGCTGCAGGAGCGGTGGGGGCTGCGGTCCCGTTCGTGGGGTCATGGTTTCCCAGTGCCAAGGCGAAAGCCGCAGGTGCACCGGTGAAGGTGAATGTCAGCAAGATCGAGCCAGGCCAGCAGATGATTGCTGAGTGGCGCGGCCAGCCGGTTTTCATTGTTCGTCGTACCGAGGAAATCCTGGGGAATCTGAAGAAGATCGAAGGCCAGCTGTCTGACCCGACATCCGAAAAGTCCGACCAGCCCGCCTACGCCAAGAACGAAGCGCGTTCGATCAAGCCAGAGATTCTGCTGCTGGTTGGTCTTTGTACCCATCTGGGTTGCTCACCTACCTTCCGCCCGGAAGTGGCGCCTGTCGATTTGGGCAAAGACTGGGTCGGCGGTTATTTCTGCCCGTGCCACGGTTCCCACTATGACCTCGCGGGCCGCGTCTACAAATCCCAGCCCGCGCCCCTGAACCTGCCGGTTCCTCCTCACAATTACGAATCTGACGACATCATTGTCATTGGCCTCGACAAGGAGAACGCGTGATGAGCAAGTTCATGGATTGGGTGGATGCGCGCTTCCCCGCCACTAAAATGTGGGAAGACCATCTCAGCAAATATTACGCGCCGAAAAACTTCAACTTCTTCTACTTCTTCGGCTCCTTGGCCCTGTTGGTGCTGGTCAACCAGATCGTCACCGGCGTGTGGCTGACGATGAGCTACACGCCGTCGGCGGAAGAGGCGTTTGCCTCTGTCGAATACATCATGCGTGACGTCGAGTACGGCTCGATCCTGCGCCTGCTGCACTCCACCGGCGCATCCGCGTTCTTTATCGTCGTCTACCTGCACATGTTCCGCGGCCTGCTCTACGGCTCGTACCAGAAGCCTCGTGAGCTGGTGTGGGTCTTCGGCATGTTGATCTACCTGGCGCTGATGGCCGAAGCCTTTATGGGCTACCTGCTGCCTTGGGGCCAGATGTCGTACTGGGGCGCCCAGGTGATCATCTCGCTGTTCGGCGCAATCCCGGTGATCGGCAACGACCTGACCCAGTGGATTCGCGGTGACTACCTGATCTCCGGCATCACCCTGAACCGCTTCTTCGCCTTGCACGTGGTGGCCTTGCCAATCGTGATCCTGGGCCTGGTGGTATTGCATATCCTGGCGCTGCACGAAGTGGGTTCCAACAACCCGGATGGCGTGGACATCAAGAAGCACAAGGACGAGAACGGCATCCCGCTGGATGGCATTCCGTTCCACCCGTACTACACCGTGAAAGACATTGTCGGCGTGGTTGTGTTTCTGTTTGTGTTCTGCTCGATCGTGTTCTTTTTCCCGGAGATGGGCGGTTATTTCCTGGAGAAGCCTAACTTCGAACAGGCCAACGCCTTCAAGACACCTGAGCATATTGCCCCGGTCTGGTACTTCACGCCGTTCTACGCGATCCTGCGCGCGATCCCCGACAAACTCATGGGCGTGATCGCCATGGGCGCGGCCATCGCGGTGCTGTTCGTGCTGCCATGGCTCGACCGTAGCCCGGTCAAGTCGATGCGCTACAAAGGCTGGCTGAGCAAGATCTGGCTGTGGGTGTTCTGCATTTCGTTCGTGATCCTGGGTGTATTGGGCGTATTGGCGCCTACCCCTGAGCGGACGTTGCTGTCGCAGGTCTGCACCTTCCTGTACTTCGCCTACTTTATTCTGATGCCGTTCTATACCCGGCTCGAGAAGACCAAACCGGTTCCGGAAAGGGTGACTGGCTGATGAAAAAATTACTCGTTGCATTCGTGCTTGCGGCACTGCCGCTACTGTCCTTCGCCGCCGAACATGGCGCAGAGCTGGAAAAAGTCGATATCGATGTGTCTGACAAAGCCGCCATGCAGGATGGGCTGCGTACATTCACCAACTACTGCATGGGGTGCCACAGCGCCAAGTTCCAACGGTACGAGCGTGTTGCCGATGACCTGGGCATTCCCCATGAAGTGATGCTCAGCCACGCGGTGTTCACGGGCGCCAAGATCGGCGACCACATGAACATCGGCATGCAACCGGCCGACGCAAAAACCTGGTTCGGCGCCGCACCACCCGACCTCACTCTGGTGGCCCGTGTACGCGGTACCGACTGGCTCTACGGTTACCTCAAATCCTTCTACGAAGACCCTGCGCGCCCCTATGGCGTGAACAACAAAGTCTTCCCGAACGTCGGTATGCCCAACGTTCTGGTCGGCCTGCAGGGGCGCCAGGTGGTAGGATGCAAGCAGGTTCAGGTCGTTGAAGGCGGCAAGAAGCAATATGATCCGTTGACCGGCACGCCGCTCACCCATGAAGCGTGCGATCAACTGACCATCGTGCCCAAGACCGGTACGCTGAACGAAGAGCAGTTCGACGAGAAGGTCAAGAACCTGGTGACCTTCCTGGCCTACTCGGCCAACCCGGTCAAACTGCAACATCAACGCATCGGTACCTACGTCTTGCTGTACCTGGCTTTCTTCTTCGTATTCGCTTATTTGCTCAAGCGTGAATACTGGAAGGATGTGCATTGATCCAACCGTAAGCAATTGCTGTTAATCTTGCGCGCCCAGCGGCATCTCTGAACACGTAGCGCCGGTTTGAACCGGACGTTACTGAGATGCTCTCTGGGCGCGCTCGTTTTTGAGCTTTCGATAATTTCAACAAGCGAGGAGGACCGCCATGGGCGTGACCAACCGGTTGGCCTGTTACTCCGACCCCGCCGACCACTATTCCCACCGAGTACGCATCGTGCTCGCAGAGAAGGGTGTCAGCGCCGAGATCATCAGTGTGGAGGCGGGCCGTCAGCCGCCGAAGCTGATCGAAGTGAACCCTTACGGCAGCTTGCCCACCCTGGTCGATCGTGACCTGGCGTTGTGGGAGTCGACCGTGGTGATGGAATACTTGGATGAGCGTTACCCTCATCCGCCTTTGTTGCCGGTGTATCCGGTGGCGCGTGCCAACAGCCGCCTGCTGATCCATCGGATCCAGCGTGACTGGTGCGGGTTGGTGGATGTGATCCTGGATTCGCGTTCCAAAGAAGCCGCTCGTGTGCAGGCGCGCAAGGAATTGCGCGAGAGCCTCACCGGCGTTTCGCCGTTGTTCGCCGATAAACCTTTTTTCCTCAGTGAGGAACAAAGCTTGGTGGATTGCTGCCTATTACCCATACTCTGGCGCTTGCCGATTCTGGGCATTGAACTGCCACGGCCGGCCAAGCCGTTGCTTGATTACATGGAGCGCCAGTTTGCGCGTGAGGCTTTCCAGGCAAGTCTGTCTGGTGCCGAACGCGATATGCGCTAAGGCTTAAGGAGCCGTTGATGAACTCCAGTCGACCTTACCTGGTCCGCGCGCTCTATGAGTGGATTGTGGACAACGATTGCACCCCGCACATGCTGGTCAATTCCGAATTTCCTGCGGTTCAGGTACCCCAGGGTTTTGCCAGTGACGGGCAAATTGTGCTGAACGTATCGCCTAGTGCTGTGCGCCACCTGCACATGGACAACGAAGCGGTAAGCTTCGAAGGGCGTTTCGGCGGTGTGCCCCATACGCTGTTCGTGCCCATCGGTGCCATCCTCGGGATCTACGCCCGGGAAAATGGCCAGGGCATGGTGTTCGATCTGGAGTCGCCTTTAGAGGATGACGAAACGATCGAAGGCGAAGACGGTGATGATGTACCGCCACCGGATGCCGAGCCACCGCGCCCCAGCGGTCGGCCGAGCTTGAAAGTGGTGAAGTAGGCGGGTTTCGCTTACAGCGCCATCTGAAAAATGCCCCGACATCTGTCGGGGCATTTTTTTTGCGTGAAGGATATGGATGAAAGTCGCGCCAGAACGGTGATCGTACAACCGCCATGGGCTATGATGCGGTCTTTAGTTCGTCGAGAAAGATGGTTCATCATGGAAAACGCCAGCGCCGCCCCACGTCTTCCCCGCAAGCGCCGCAGCCTTGCCCAGGAATTGGTCACGGTGTTGTCCGAGCAGATCCGCGATGGCCAGCTCAAACGCGGCGACAAGCTACCCACCGAGTCGGCGATCATGGACGCCCATGGCGTCAGCCGGACGGTGGTGCGCGAAGCCATCTCGCGCCTGCAGGCGGCGGGGCAGGTGGAGACTCGCCACGGTATCGGTACCTTCGTGCTGGACACGCCAAGCCCCAGCGGTTTTCGCATAGACCCGGCCACCGTGGTGACCTTGCGTGATGTGCTGGCGATTCTGGAGCTGCGTATCAGCCTGGAAGTGGAGTCTGCGGGCCTTGCTGCCTTGCGCCGCAGTGACGAGCAACTGGCGGCCATGCGTGCGGCCCTCGATGCCTTGAATGAAAGTGCGGCCCACGCTGGCGATGCGGTGGCGTCAGACTTTGCCTTCCACCTGGAAATTGCACTGTCTACTGGTAACCGCTATTTCACCGACATCATGACCCACCTGGGCACCAGTATCATTCCACGCACGCGCTTGAACTCTGCGCGGCTGGCCCATGATGATCAACAGCACTACATGAGCCGCTTGAGCCGCGAACACGAAGAAATCTATGAGGCGATTGCCCGCCAGGATTCGGATGCGGCGCGTGCGGCCATGCGCCTGCACTTGACCAACAGCCGTGAGCGGCTGCGCCATGCCCATGAAGAGGCAGAGGCGCAGCGCGGTTGAGGTTTGCCCATATCCCGTGTGGGGGCTGGCTTGCCCGCGATGGCGGCGTGGCAGTCACTGAGTTTGTTACTGAACCTCTGCATTCGCAGGCAAGCCAGCTCCCACATTTGTCCGCGTCTATTTAGCTGGCGGGTTGATTGGGCTTGTAGTCCTTAAGCAGCAAGTACGTACTCCACCCCCACCAATCATTGGTCCAGTGCTTGTCGTTCAAATCGTTGACATCCTTGCGCCGCAGCACCTTGTCCCCCTCCATCTTGAACAGCGGCGAGAAGTTATTCGCCGGGTTTTGCGCGGCGTTCAGGTCGGGCACATACAGCGGTGCCTTGAACTCAGCCGGGGAGGGTGCGATGCCGCTGATGAAGGTTTCGAAGATTTCATCCGCCGAGGCCTGTACCGCCCGTTTGACCTGCACGCGATTGTCGGCGTCGATGCTGTCGAAGTAGCGCTTGTCGCCGTAGGCATGCCACTGAGCGCCCATGGCATTGCGCACCTTGAGCCCGAACTTGCTGTCTTCATCGTGCATGAAGCGGCTGATCAGCGAGCCAAGTTCTCCAGGCGTCACCACCGCTGCCAGTTGTTTGCGTGGTACCCGCAGGTGGCCGGCGGAAAACAGGTCGGTCAAAAAGTGATCGGCAAAGCTGTTCATGGCGTAGGCCAGTTCCAGGGCCTGGTCGGTGCCGGTCTGATGGGCCACCACCGCCTGTTGCAATGCTGCCGTATGACCGGCCAAGTAGGCGGACAGGGCCCATTCACCGAAGTGGTCGGCGTTGTCCGCTGCCAGCTTCAGGTAGCGGCCCAGCGGCACGAGGGCCGAAACAGCACTGCCGCCGCCGGTAATGCGGTTCCACTCCTCGGACAACGTATCACCCAGGGCGTCATAGGCTTCGTGCGGCTGTTTGCCGTCCTTGATCGCCTGGTTGACGGCGTTGATCTCCTTTTGCATCACCGCCAGGATCTTCCGCGCTTCTTCCCGCGAAGCAGGCAACACGGCCAGGGAGTTGAAGGCCGCGGTGAAGCGTTGCACGCGCTCGGCCGGGGAGTTGCCATCGCTGATCGGTTGGCCGGGGATGCCATAGAAGTCGCCGCCCAGGGCGATCACTTGGCCATAGGTCAGCGCGAGCCCGTTAGGCAGGTGCAGTTCGACTTGGCGCGCAGGAATGGCCGGGGCGTCCTTGACGAAGCGAAGCAGGGTGTCATCGCCGATGGCGGTGTGCTCACCGCCTTCGAAGCGCAGGGTAGGCGGGTTTTTTTCGGGTGCTGCGAGTTCAAGACCTGACATGTTAGCTCCTTGCTATGTCGTAGGAATCTTCCGTGATAACTGTATATACATACAGTTATTTGAATCATAGGTGAGAAATTTCCTACGTCAAGAGCCGCGTCTTAAGCCTTTGCAGGATTACGCCGGATGAATTGCAGTTGACGAATTTATTTATAGTTGTACGATGACGTACGACATCACCAAAACCAACAACAACCTTTCGTTAGAAAGTCTTCGCCCAGGGTGTTCGAATAATGAATCCACAAGAACTGAAGTCCATCCTCTCCCACGGTCTGCTGTCTTTTCCGGTGACCGATTTCAACGCCCAGGGTGATTTCCACCAGGCGGGCTACATCAAGCGCCTGGAATGGTTGGCCCCTTATGGCGCCAGCGCCTTGTTCGCCGCAGGTGGCACAGGTGAGTTTTTCTCCCTGGCTGCCAGCGAATATTCCCAGGTGGTGAAAACCGCCGTGGATACCTGTGCGTCCAGCGTGCCGATCCTGGCCGGTGTGGGCGGTGCTACCCGCCAGGCCATCGAGTACGCCCAAGAGGCCGAACGCCTCGGCGCCAAAGGTTTGCTGCTGCTGCCGCACTACCTCACCGAAGCCAGTCAGGACGGGGTTGCCGCCCACGTTGAAGCCGTGTGCAAGTCGGTCAAGATCGGCGTGGTGGTGTACAACCGCAATGTCTGCCGCCTGACCGCACCGCTGTTGGAGCGCCTGGCCGAGCGCTGCCCGAACCTGATCGGCTACAAGGATGGCCTGGGTGATATCGAGCTGATGGTGTCGATCCGCCGTCGCCTGGGCGACCGTTTCAGCTACCTCGGTGGCTTGCCGACCGCAGAGGTTTACGCCGCGGCCTACAAGGCCCTGGGCGTGCCGGTGTACTCCTCGGCGGTGTTCAACTTCATCCCCAAGACGGCGATGGATTTCTACCACGCCATTGCCCGCGAAGATCACGCCACCGTCGGCAAGATCATCGACGACTTCTTCCTGCCGTACCTGGATATCCGTAACCGCAAGGCCGGTTACGCGGTGAGCATCGTCAAGGCCGGTGCGAAAATCGTCGGTTATGACGCAGGCCCGGTGCGCACGCCACTGACCGACCTGCTGCCGGAAGAGTACGAAGCCCTCGCCGCGCTGATCGACAAGCAAGGCGCGCAATAAATTATCCACAAGGCCGCTGAGCAATCAGCGGCCTTTTGCGTCAGGAGAAGATTCGTGTCCCAAGCAAAGCGTTTTGAGAACTACATCAATGGCCAATGGGTAACCGGCGCCGACTACTGCACCAACATCAACCCGTCGGATGTGTCCGACGCCATTGGCGAATACGCCAAAGCCGACGTGGCCCAAGTCAACGCGGCCATCGACGCAGCCCGCGCCGCGTTCCCGACGTGGTCCACCTCCGGTATCCAGGCGCGTCACGATGCGCTGGACAAAGTCGGCAGCGAGATTCTCGCCCGTCGTGAAGAGCTCGGCACCCTGCTGGCCCGCGAAGAGGGCAAGACCCTGCCCGAAGCCATTGGCGAAGTGACCCGCGCCGGCAATATCTTCAAATTCTTCGCCGGTGAGTGCTTGCGCCTGTCAGGCGATTACGTGCCTTCGGTGCGCCCGGGCGTCAACGTTGAAGTGACCCGCGAAGCCCTCGGTGTGGTGGGTCTGATCACCCCGTGGAATTTCCCGATCGCCATCCCCGCGTGGAAGATCGCCCCGGCCCTTGCCTACGGCAACTGCGTGGTGATCAAGCCTGCCGAGCTGGTGCCGGGCTGCGCCTGGGCCTTGGCAGAAATCATCTCCCGCGCCGGTTTCCCCGCCGGTGTGTTCAACCTGGTGATGGGCAGTGGCCGTGTGGTCGGCGACGTGCTGGTCAACAGCCCGAAAGTCGATGGCATCAGTTTCACCGGGTCTGTGGGCGTTGGGCGTCAGATCGCCGTCAGTTGTGTATCGCGCCAGGCCAAGGTGCAGTTGGAAATGGGTGGCAAGAACCCGCAGATCATTCTCGACGATGCCGACCTCAAGCAGGCTGTCGAGCTGTCGGTACAGAGTGCGTTCTACTCCACCGGCCAGCGTTGCACTGCGTCGAGCCGCCTGATTGTCACTGCCGGGATTCACGACCAGTTTGTCGCGGCGATGGCCGAGCGCATGAAGTCGATCAAGGTCGGCCACGCTTTGAATAGTGGCACCGACATTGGCCCGGTGGTGTCCCAGGCCCAGTTGGACCAGGACATGAAATACATCGACATCGGCCAGAGCGAAGGCGCCCGGCTGGTGAGTGGTGGCGGCCTGGTCACCTGCGACACCGAAGGCTATTACCTGGCGCCCACACTGTTTGCCGACAGTGACGCGGCGATGCGCATCAGCCGTGAGGAGATCTTCGGCCCGGTGGCCAACGTGGTGCGCGTGGCCGACTACGAGGCCGCGCTGGCCATGGCCAATGACACCGAGTTCGGCTTGTCGGCCGGCATTGCCACCACCTCGCTCAAATATGCCAACCACTTCAAGCGCCATTCCCAGGCCGGGATGGTGATGGTCAACCTGCCGACGGCGGGGGTGGATTACCACGTTCCATTTGGTGGCCGTAAGGGTTCATCCTACGGTTCGCGTGAGCAGGGTCGCTATGCGCAAGAGTTCTACACCGTGGTGAAAACCAGCTACATCGGTTCGTAACACGCAGCCCCCCGTTATCGGAGGGCGGCTTCCCTGTAGGAGCGAGCTTGCTCGCGAAAAACTCAAATTCACCGCGTGCGTCCTGAATGCCCGTGTAATCGTTGACGTCTTTCGCGAGCAAGCTCGCTCCTACAGGGGCGTGCAACCAAGCAATACATAACCATTACCCGCAAAAAAAATAATTAGTGGGAGTACTTCTACATGCAAGCGACCAAGCCGACCCACGTCCGCTATTTGATCCTGCTCATGCTGTTCCTGGTGACCACGATCAACTACGCCGACCGGGCCACCATCGCTATCGCCGGCTCCAGCCTGCAAAAAGACCTCGGTATCGACGCGGTCACCCTCGGTTATATCTTCTCTGCATTCGGTTGGGCCTACGTGGCCGGGCAAATTCCCGGTGGCTGGCTGCTCGACCGCTTCGGCTCGAAAAAAGTCTATGCCCTGAGCATCTTCACCTGGTCGCTGTTCACCGTGCTGCAAGGCTATGTCGGTGAGTTTGGTGTCTCCACTGCGGTGGTCGCGCTGTTTATGCTGCGCTTCATGGTGGGCTTGGCCGAGGCGCCGTCGTTTCCTGGAAATGCCCGTATTGTGGCGGCGTGGTTTCCTACGGCTGAACGCGGCACTGCGTCGGCGATCTTCAACTCGGCCCAGTACTTCGCCACGGTGTTGTTCGCGCCGTTGATGGGTTGGATCGTCTATCGCTTCGGCTGGCAGCACGTGTTTATCGTGATGGGCGCGATCGGCATTGTTTTCTCGCTGATCTGGCTGAAAGTTATCCACAGCCCGCGCCAGCATCCGATGATCAACGAGGCCGAGTTCAATCACATCGCCGCCAATGGCGCGATGGTCGATATGGATCAGGACAAGGGCAAGGGTAAGAAAACCGACGGGCCGAAGTGGGATTACATCCGCCAGCTATTGACCAACCGCATGATGCTCGGCGTCTACCTGGGCCAGTACTGCATCAATGGCATCACCTACTTCTTCCTGACCTGGTTTCCGGTGTACCTGGTGCAGGAGCGTGGCATGACCATCCTCAAGGCCGGCTTCATTGCCTCGTTACCGGCGATCTGCGGCTTTATCGGCGGGGTGCTCGGCGGGGTGATTTCCGACTACCTGCTGCGCAAAGGCCATTCGCTGACCTTCGCGCGCAAGGCGCCGATCATCGGTGGTCTGCTGATTTCCAGCAGCATCGTGGCGTGCAATTACGTGGACATCGAATGGATGGTGGTGGGCTTCATGGCCTTGGCCTTCTTCGGCAAAGGCGTTGGCGCGCTGGGTTGGGCGGTGGTGTCCGACACCTCACCGAAACAAATCGCCGGGCTCAGTGGCGGCTTGTTCAACACCTTCGGTAACCTGGCGTCGATCACCACGCCGATTGTGATTGGCTACATCATCAGCACCACCGGCTCGTTCAAATGGGCGCTGGTGTTCGTCGGTGCCAACGCGCTGGTGGCGGTGTTCAGTTACCTGGTGATTGTCGGCCCGATCAAGCGCGTGGTGCTCAAGGATCCACCTGCCAAGGGCCCTGAGTTGACCAACCTTTCTCAAGCGCATTCCTGAGGTTCGTGTGATGCAGTTGATTGAACATGCCGACTCGCCGCGCTCGATCCGTTTGCACGCGCGCGACAATGTAGTGATCGTGGTGAACGATCAAGGGGTACCCGCCGGTACCGAGTTTCCCGACGGCCTGGTCACCGTGGATTTCATCCCGCAGAGCCACAAGGTGACCCTGGAAGACATCCCCGAGGGCGGCCGGATTATTCGCTATGGCCAGACCATCGGTTATGCCCTGGCGCCGATTCCTCGCGGCAGTTGGGTGCAGGAGGACCAGTTGCGCATGCCCACCGCACCGCCGCTGGACAGTTTGCCTCTGTCCACCGAGGTGCCTGAAACCCAGGCGCCTCTGGAGGGGTTTACCTTCGAGGGCTATCGCAATGCGGACGGCACCGTGGGCACGCGCAATATCCTCGGCATTACTACCACTGTGCAATGCGTCACGGGCGTGCTGGACCATGCGGTCAAGCGCATCAAGGACGAGTTGCTGCCCCACTACCCGCATGTCGATGACGTGGTCGCGCTGACCCACAGCTACGGCTGCGGCGTGGCGATTACGGCGACGGACGCCTACATCCCCATCCGCACCGTGCGCAACCTGGCGCGCAACCCCAATCTGGGCGGCGAAGCCTTGGTGATCAGCCTGGGCTGTGAAAAGCTCCAGGCAGGGCAGGTGATGCACGATAACGACAGCTCCGTGGACCTGAGCGAGCCTTGGCTGTATCGCCTGCAGGATTCCAGCCACGGCTTTACCGAAATGATCGAGCAGATCATGGCCCTGGCCGACGTGCGCTTGAAGAAACTCGACCAGCGCCGCCGCGAAACCGTGCCGGCCTCCGAGCTGATCCTGGGCATGCAGTGCGGCGGCAGCGATGCGTTTTCCGGCATCACCGCCAACCCGGCGCTGGGGTATGCCTCGGATCTGTTACTGCGCGCCGGCGCGACGGTGATGTTTTCCGAAGTGACTGAAGTGCGCGATGCGATTTACCTGCTGACCTCACGCGCGCAGAACCAGGACGTCGCCCGCGAGCTGGTCAGGGAAATGGACTGGTATGACCGTTACCTGGCCAAGGGTGAAGCAGACCGCAGCGCCAATACCACGCCGGGTAATAAGAAGGGCGGGCTGTCGAATATTGTCGAGAAGTCGTTGGGCTCCATCGTCAAATCCGGCAGCAGTGCCATCAACGGCGTACTTGGTCCTGGCGAGCGCTTCAAGGAAAAGGGCCTGATCTTTTGCGCCACACCGGCCAGTGATTTTGTCTGCGGCACCTTGCAACTGGCAGCGGGGATGAACCTGCATGTGTTCACCACCGGGCGCGGCACGCCGTACGGGCTGGCGATGGCGCCGGTGGTGAAGGTCTCCACCCGCACCGAACTGGCCCAGCGTTGGCCGGACCTGATCGATATCGACGCCGGGCGCATTGCCACGGGGCGGGCGAGCATCGAGGAACTGGGTTGGGAGTTGTTCCACTTCTATCTGGATGTGGCCAGCGGCAAGAAGCAGACCTGGGCAGAGCGGCATAAGCTGCATAACGACATCACGCTGTTCAACCCGGCGCCGATTACCTGAGACCAGGCGCTAACCCTGTAGGAGCGAGCTTGCTCGCGAAAAACGTCAACGATAACGCGTGTTAACTGAGTGAACGCGGCGCCTGGGAGTTTCTCGCGAGCAAGCTCGCTCCTACAACGGGAAGCTTGCTCCCACATTTGAATGGCGTTGCCCACACGAACCCGCTCGTACTGGCTTATCATTAGCCAACTAACGACGCCCACCAAGGTTCTCCCCGGCATGCTGGCAATCTTCCTCACCACCCTCACCATCACCGCGCCGGTGTTTGCCATGCTGTTTCTGGGCGTGTTTCTAAAGCGCATCAACTGGATCAATGACAACTTTATCCACACCGCGTCGTCCCTGGTGTTCAACGTGGCCATGCCGGCGCTGCTGTTCCTTGGCATTCTGCATGCCGACCTGCACTCGGCGCTCAAGCCGGGCCTGCTCATCTACTTCTGCGTTGCCACCCTGGTGAGCTTTGCCGTGGCCTGGGGTTGGGCGATCTTTCGCTGCAAGCGCGAAGACCGAGGCATCTACGCCCAAGGCGCGTTTCGTGGCAATAACGGGGTCATCGGCCTGGCGCTGGCGGCCAGTATGTACGGCGACTACGGTATATCGCTGGGCGCGATCCTCGCCGCGCTGGTGATCCTCTTTTACAACACGCTGTCGACCATTGTGCTGGCGGTCTATAGCCCGGTGATCAAGTCAGACCCGTGGAGCATCTTCAAAAGTGTATTGGCCAACCCGCTGATTATCAGCGTGATCGTCGCCACGCCGTTCGCGTACTTCCAGATCGGCGTGCCCGGCTGGCTTGAGAAATCCTTGCAGTACCTATCTGACGCCACGCTGCCGTTGGCGTTGATTTGCATCGGTGGCACCTTGTCCATGGCCGCGCTACGCAAGAGCGGCAGCATGGCGTTGAGCGCGAGCCTGATGAAGATGATCTGGCTACCAGTGATTGCCACTTTGGGCGCTTGGTTGCTGGGGTTCCGAGGGCCGGAGTTGGGGATTCTGTTTCTGTATTTCGGCGCGCCGACGGCCGCCGCAAGCTTTGTGATGGCTCGGGCGGCGCAGGGTAATCATGAGTTGGCGGCCGCGATTATCGTGATCACCACGCTGATGGCGGCGGTGACCACGAATATCGGGATTTTTGTGTTGCAGGCGGGTGGTTGGATCTAAGTTTTGCGCGGTCTTCAGGGCCATTCGCGAGCAAGCCCGCTCCCACATTCGACCGCATTCTCATGCTGAAACTCGGACAAATGTGGGAGCGGGCTTGCTCGCGAAGGCGATCTGGCAGTCACTGTTGATCGGCCTGATACGCCTCAATCACTTCCTGTGCCGCCCGAAATGCATCAATCGCCGCCGGCACCCCGGCATACACCGCGCAATGCAGCAGCGCTTCGCGAATCTCCTCGACCGTACAGCCATTATTCAGTGCGCCGCGCACATGGCCCTTGAGTTCCTGCGGGCACTTGAGGGCGGTGAGGGCGGCGAGGGTGATCAGGCTGCGGGTTTTGAGCGGCAAGCCCTCGCGGTTCCAGACGCTGCCCCACGCGTGTTCGTTGACAAAATCCTGCAATGGCTGGGTGAACGCTGTGGCATTACCCAGGGCGCGGTCGACGAACACATCGCCCATGACCTGGCGACGCACTTCAACCCCGGGCTTTTTCTGATCGTTCATTGCGACTCCCTCTTGTGTTGGCGGTGCCAGGCGCGCAGTGAGGTGAACAACAGCAAAACGCCTAACGCCGGCAGGACGTAGTACAGCATCAATTGCTCAAGCTTGTTGGCCAGGGGCATGCCCGTGGTGAAGGCCATCACATGCAGGCCGTAGGCCAGGTATAGCCCCAGCAACACCAGCCCTTCGATGCGCGTTACCCGGTAGCCGGTATAGAACACCGGCAGGCACAGGATGATGGCGCCGAGCATCACCGGTAAATCGAAGTCCAGGGCGTTGGGCGAGACCGACAGCGGCGTCGGCGCCACCAGTGCGGTAAAACCCAGCACGCCGAGCAGGTTGAACAGGTTGCTGCCGATCACGTTGCCCACGGCGATCTCCCGTTCGCCACGCAAGGCGGCGATCAGCGAAGTGGCCAGGCACGGCAGCGAAGTACCGACGCCGATCAGCGTCAGGCCGATGACGCGCTCCGACAATCCGAGATCGCCCGCCACCTCCACCGCTGCGCCGAGCAACAAATGCCCGGCCAGCACCAGCACCAGCAAACCGCCGAGCATCAGCAGCACACTGCTCAGCCACGGCGCCTTGGCCACGGTGTCCAAGGTGCGCGGGCGGCGGGAATGACGTGTCTGGTAGTGCAATACGCCCAGGTAGGCCACCAGCGCCACTAGCAGCACGGCGCCATCGAAGGGCGTCAGCATTTCATTGGCTGCGAGGATAAACACCAGCAGGCCGGCGACGATCATCACCGGGATATCCACGCGCACCAGCTGCCGCGAGACCCGCAGCGGAATGATCAGCGCGGACAAGCCCAGGGTCACGAGGATATTGAAGATGCTGCTGCCAATGACGCTGCCCACGGCAATGTCCGTGTTGCCGGCCAGCGTGGCCTGAAGACTGACGGTCATCTGTGGCGCACTGCTGCCGAAGGCGACGATGCTCAAGCCGATGATCAGTGGCCGCACCTTGAGGCTCGCCGCCAGGCGTACCGCGGCGCGTACCAGGATTTCAGCGCCGATGATCAGCAAGATCAGGCCGCCCACCAGTTCGAGCAGGCTCCAGGGTGAGAGGGCGTTCAATCCGAAAATGCTCAAGGCTGCCTCGATCAGTTGTTCAGGGCTTGCACGCGAACCCGCGCGGTACCGCTGCGCAGCATGCGCAACTGCTCGGCAGCCTTGCGTGAAAGGTCGATCAGGCGCCCACGGGTGTGCGGGCCGCGATCAGTGATACGCACCACGACAGAACGGTTGTTGTCGAGGTTGGTCACCCTGACCTGCGTGCCGAAGGGCAGGCGCCGATGGGCGGCGGTCAAGGCGTTCTGGTTGAAAGGTTCACCGCTGGCGGTTTTCTTGCCATGGTGCTTGGCGCCGTAATAGGACGCGGTGCCGGTTTCGTCATAGCCGTTGGGGTCGATGAGGCCGCTGGCGCAACCGGCCAGCAGGGAGGACAGGGCCAGGAGGCCGAGTAGACGCTTCATTTCAGATATGCCCCGGTAACAAATGTGGGAGCGGGCTTGCTCGCGAATACGGTAGAACATTCAACATATATGTTGGCTGTCAGTCCGCTTTCGCGAGCAAGCCCGCTCCCACAGGAGTTAGAGCCAGAATTTGGATTCTGCTCCAACCATTTCACTGCAATTAGCCTTCGAGCTTGCTTTTGAGCAGTTCGTTCACCTGTTGCGGGTTGGCTTTGCCCTTGGAGGCTTTCATCGCCTGGCCGACAAAGAAGCCGAACATCTTGCCGCGCTTGGCTTCGTCTGCCGCACGGTATTGCTCGACCTGCTCGGCATTGGCCGCGAGCATGTCATCGAGTACGGCCGAGATGGCGCCGCTGTCGGTGACTTGCTTGAGGCCACGCTTCTCGATGATCTCGTCGGCATTGCCTTCACCTGCGGCCATCGCTTCGAACACGGTCTTGGCGATTTTGCCGGAGATGGTGTTGTCCTTGATGCGCAGCAGCATGCCACCCAGTTGTTCGGCGGTGACCGGCGCTTCGTCGATTTCCAGGCCCTGTTTGTTCAACAGGCTGCCCAGCTCGACCATCACCCAGTTGGCCGCCAGCTTGGCGTCGCCGGCAATGCTCACGACTTTTTCGAAGTAGTTGGCTTGTTCGCGGCTGGAAGCCAATACGCTGGCATCGTAGACCGACAGGCCGAACTGTTCCTGGAAGCGTTCGCGTTTTTGCTGCGGTAGTTCCGGCAGGGTGGCGCGGATGTCATTGAGGAAGGAATCCTCCAGCACCACCGGCAACAGGTCCGGGTCGGGGAAGTAACGGTAGTCGTTGGCTTCCTCTTTGCTGCGCATGGCGCGGGTTTCGTCTTTGTTCGGGTCGTACAGGCGCGTTTGCTGGATCACCTTGCCGCCGTCTTCGATCAGCTCGATCTGGCGACGTACTTCGCTGTTGATCGCCTTCTCGATGAAGCGGAACGAGTTGACGTTCTTGATCTCGCAGCGGGTGCCGAACTCAACCTGACCCTTGGGGCGGATCGACACGTTGCAGTCGCAACGCAGCGAGCCTTCGGCCATGTTGCCGTCGCAGATGCCCAGGTAACGCACCAGCGCGTGGATGGTCTTGACGTAGGCCACGGCTTCCTTGGCGCTGCGCATGTCCGGCTCGGACACGATTTCCAGCAGCGGCGTGCCGGCACGGTTCAGGTCGATACCGGTAGCGCCCGGGAATTCTTCGTGCAGGCTTTTGCCGGCGTCTTCCTCCAGGTGTGCACGGGTGACGCCGACGCGCTTGATGGTGCCGTCTTCCAGGGGAATGTCCAGGTGGCCCTTGCCGACAATCGGCAGTTCCATCTGGCTGATCTGGTAGCCCTTGGGCAGGTCCGGGTAGAAGTAGTTCTTGCGCGCGAACACGTTGTGCTGGCCGATTTCGGCGTCAATCGCCAGGCCGAACATCACCGCCATGCGCACCGCTTCCTGGTTCAGCACCGGCAGCACGCCGGGCATGCCCAGGTCTACCAGGCTGGCCTGGGTATTGGGCTCAGAGCCGAACGTGGTGGCGCTACCGGAGAAAATCTTCGATTGGGTGGCGAGCTGGGTATGAATCTCCAGCCCGATCACAACTTCCCATTGCATAGTGTTCTCCTCAGAAGCCGGTAGGGGTGCGGGTGTGCCAGTCGGTGTTCAACTGGTACTGGTGCGCCACATTGAGCAGGCGGCCTTCCTGGAAATACGGGGCGAGCAATTGCACGCCCACCGGCAGGCCATCGACGAAGCCTGCTGGCATGGACAAGCCCGGCAAGCCCGCGAGGTTGGCGGTGATGGTGTAGAGGTCTTCCAGGTACTCGGCGATCGGGTCGCCGGTCTTGGCGCCGATCTTCCAGGCCGGGTTAGGCGTGGTCGGGCCGAGGATCACGTCGACTTCTTCGAAGGCAGCCATGAAGTCGTTCTTGATCAGGCGACGGATTTTTTGCGCCTTGAGGTAGTACGCGTCGTAGTAGCCGGCGGACAGGGCATAAGCGCCGACCATGATCCGGCGCTGCACTTCACTGCCGAAGCCTTCGCCACGGGAGCGTTTGTACAGGTCGGTGAGGTCTTTCGGGTTCTCGCAGCGATAGCCGAAGCGCACGCCGTCGAAACGCGACAGGTTGGAAGACGCCTCTGCCGGCGCGATCACGTAGTAGGCGGGAATCGCGTGCTGGTTGTTCGGCAGGCTGATTTCCTTGATCACGGCGCCGAGCTTTTCCAGCTCTTTGATGCTGTTTTGCACCAGTTCGGCGATACGCGGGTCGAGGCCGGCGCTGAAGTATTCCTTCGGCACGCCGATGCGCAGGCCCTTGATCGAGGTGTTCAGGCTGGCGCTGTAGTCCGGCACTGGCTCGTCGATGCTGGTGGAGTCCTGTTTATCGAAGCCTGCCATGCCTTGTAACAATATTGCGCAGTCTTCAGCGGTGCGTGCCAGAGGGCCGCCCTGATCGAGACTTGAGGCGTAGGCGATCATGCCCCAGCGTGAAACGCGACCGTAGGTCGGCTTCAGGCCGGTGAGGTTGGTGAAGGCGGCTGGCTGGCGGATCGAACCGCCGGTGTCGGTGGCGGTAGCGGCCGGCAGGAAGCGCGCGGCCACGGCCGCAGCGGAACCACCGGACGAACCACCCGGTACGTGTTCCAGGTTCCACGGGTTTTTCACCGCGCCGTAGTAGCTCGACTCGTTGGCCGACCCCATGGCGAATTCGTCCATGTTGGTCTTGCCCAGGGTCACGGCACCGGCAGCGGCCAGCTTGGCGACCACAGTGGCGTCGTAGGGCGCCTTGAAGTTGTCGAGCATCTTCGAGCCGCAGCTGGTGCGAATGCCCTGGGTGCAGAACAGGTCCTTGTGGGCGATCGGTGCGCCGAGCAGCGCGCCGTTCTCACCGTTGGCGCGACGGGCGTCGGCGGCCTTGGCCTGGCTCAGGGCCAGCTCCTCGGTGAGGCTGATGAAGCTGTTGACCTTGGGATCGAGCGCAGAAATACGCGCCAGCAAGGCCTGGGTCAGCTCTTCGGAAGAAAACGATTTGTCGGCGAGACCGCGGGCGATCTCGGCCAGAGTCATGTGATGCATGAAAGGCTCTTTCCCTTTAGTCGATGACTTTCGGAACCAGGTACAGGCCGTTTTCGACCGCTGGCGCGATGGACTGGTAGGCCTCGCGATTATTGCGTTCGGTCACGACGTCTGCGCGCAGGCGCTGGCTGGCTTCCAGTGGGTGAGCCAGGGGCTCGATGCCGTCGGTATTCACGGCCTGCATTTGGTCGACCAGCCCGAGAATGCTGTTCAGGGCTGCGGTGGTCTGTGGAAGATCGGCATCATTAAGGCCAAGCGAGGCCAAATGTGCGATTTTTTCCACGTCGGAGCGTTCAAGCGCCATGGGATTCTCCAGTGGAAAACAGAACGGAGGGCGTCCGTGTGTTAGATTGTCGGAACACTACCGCATTTCTACGGTCATAAGGCCGCGATTGTGGGGGTTGGTGCACAGAAAGTCGGCCAATTTAGCACATTGGCGCCTTGCCCAAAATCCCTGTCGTTGTTAGAGTTTGCCGCACTTTTTTACCCACGCGTTGCCTAGGGTCCTTTCCCCATGTTCAAGAAACTGCGTGGCATGTTTTCCAGCGATCTCTCCATTGACCTGGGCACTGCCAACACCCTTATTTACGTGCGCGAGCGCGGTATCGTTCTGAATGAGCCATCGGTTGTGGCCATTCGGACCCATGGTAATCAGAAAAGTGTCGTTGCCGTTGGCACCGAGGCCAAGCGCATGCTCGGCCGTACACCAGGCAATATTGCTGCCATTCGTCCGATGAAGGATGGCGTGATCGCCGATTTCAGCGTCTGCGAAAAGATGCTGCAGTACTTCATCAACAAGGTTCACGAAAACAGTTTCCTGCAGCCCAGCCCTCGTGTGCTGATCTGCGTTCCGTGCAAGTCCACCCAGGTGGAGCGTCGCGCCATCCGTGAATCGGCCCTTGGCGCCGGTGCCCGTGAAGTATTCCTGATCGAAGAGCCGATGGCGGCTGCGATCGGTGCCGGCCTGCCGGTGGAAGAAGCGCGCGGTTCGATGGTGGTGGATATCGGTGGTGGTACTACCGAAATCGCCCTGATTTCCCTGAACGGTGTGGTGTATGCCGAATCCGTGCGCGTGGGCGGCGACCGCTTCGACGAAGCGATCATCACTTATGTGCGTCGTAACTACGGCAGCCTGATCGGCGAATCCACCGCCGAGCGCATCAAGCAGGAAATCGGCACCGCTTACCCAGGCGGCGAAGTGCGCGAAGTCGATGTGCGCGGCCGCAACCTGGCCGAAGGCGTTCCACGTGCCTTCACCCTGAACTCCAATGAAGTGCTGGAGGCTCTGCAAGAGTCCCTGGCCACCATCGTTCAGGCCGTGAAAAGCGCCCTGGAGCAATCGCCGCCGGAGCTGGCTTCCGATATCGCCGAGCGTGGCCTGGTACTGACCGGTGGTGGCGCTTTGCTGCGCGACCTCGACAAGTTGCTGGCCCAGGAAACCGGCTTGCCGGTGATCGTCGCCGAAGACCCGCTGACCTGTGTTGCCCGTGGTGGTGGTCGTGCGCTGGAAATGATGGATAAACACACCATGGACCTGCTCTCCAGCGAATAAGATTGCCTGGATGGTTCATGCTTGGTCGGCAGGCAGCACTTTGCAGTGCTGCCTGTTGGCGTTTATCTTCTTCAATCTGCATCCAGGCCGGTTTGATGCCGTATGAATAAAGAGAACATTTGCCTGGGAGGAGCGGCTTATTAAACCGCTTTTCGCCAAAGGCCCCTCATTGGGTGTGCGCTTATTGGTGCTGACCGTGCTTTCGGTCGCGCTGATGGTGGTCGATGCCCGCTTTGCACTGCTCAAGCCGGTGCGTAGCCAGATGTCGCTGGTGTTGATGCAGACCTACTGGATCACCGACCTGCCGCAACGTCTCTTCCAGGGCGTGTCCAGCCAATTTGGCAGCCGCACCGAACTGGTCGCCGAGAACGAAAAACTCAAGACTGAAAACCTGCTGTTGCAGGGGCGCATGCAAAAGCTGGCGGCCCTCACCGAGCAGAACGTTCGGCTGCGCGAGTTGCTCAATTCTTCCGCGCTGGTCAACGAAAAGGTCGAAGTGGCCGAACTGATCGGCATGGACCCCAACCCCTTTACCCACCGCATCATCATCAACAAGGGTGAGCGCGACGGTGTGGTGCTTGGACAGCCGGTGCTCGACGCCCGTGGCCTGATGGGACAGGTGGTCGAGTTGATGCCCTACACCTCGCGGGTGCTGTTGCTGACGGACACTACCCATAGCATCCCGGTACAGGTCAACCGTAACGGCTTGCGCGCGATTGCCAGCGGCACCGGTAACCCGGAGCGTCTGGAACTGCGCCATGTGGCCGACACCGCTGACATCAAGGAAGGTGACCTGTTGGTCAGCTCTGGCCTGGGCCAGCGCTTCCCGGCGGGTTACCCGGTGGCGACGGTCAAGGAAGTGATCCACGATTCCGGCCAGCCGTTCGCTATCGTTCGGGCGGTACCGACGGCCGCACTGAACCGCAGCCGTTACCTGCTGCTGGTGTTCAGCGACAACCGCACCCCGGAAGAGCGCGCCAACGACGCCGCCCAGGCCCAGGAAGCGGAGGACCAGCAGAATGGCACCACGTCTATCGTGCCGGCCACGGTGCCGAAACCGGCTTTCGTCGGTCCGCCTGCACCTGCGGCGACAACTGCACCGGCACCGGTGGCAACGCCTGCTCAACCGGCAGCGCACACTGCGCGCCCGGCTAAGCCGCCTGTAGCCAAGCCCCCGGCTACTGCGCCGAGCACCGCTCCGACCACCACACGGCAGAGGGAGCAATAATGGCCGGTACTCATTCACGCAATGGCTGGATCGTCTGGCTGACCTTCGCTATCGGCTTGCTGCTCAGCGTTTCGCCGCTGCCGCAGTTCATGGAAATCCTGCGCCCGCTCTGGCTGGCTTTGTTGCTGGCGTTCTGGTCATTGAACCTGCCGCACAAGGTGGGCATGGTCACGGCCATGTGCCTGGGGTTGGCCGAAGATGTGCTGTATGGCACCTTGCTGGGCCAGAACGCATTAATCCTGACCCTGATTACCTTCCTGGTGTTGTCGCTGCAGCAGCGCTTGCGCATGTTCCCGATGTGGCAGCAGTGCCTGGTGATCCTGGTGATCTTCGGCCTGGCGCAGTTGGTGCAACTGTGGCTCAGCGCGTTGACCGGTAACCGCCAGCCGACCCTGGCCTTGGTTCTGCCGGCACTGGTCAGCGCCTTGTTATGGCCCTGGATCAGTTTTGGCCTGCGTGGGCTGCGTCGTCGCTATAAAATCAATTGAATGGATTGCGAGGCTCTGCCTGGTTATCGAACCCCACAGGGAGAGTCTGCAATGAATTCGCTTTATCTGGCCTCGGGCTCCCCGCGGCGACGTGAACTGCTGGTCCAGATCGGTGTGCCCTTTACCCTGGTCAGCGCCGCTATTGATGAAACGCCCCTTAACAACGAACCTGCCGTTGCCTATGTCGAGCGCCTTGCGCGGGGCAAGGCGACGGCGGGTTTTGTCGCGCTTGGCCACCCCTCGGGCACCTGCGTACTGGGGGCCGACACGGCGGTGATTGTCGATGGGCGGATCCTGGGCAAGCCGGTGGACCAGGCTGATGCACTGGCCATGCTGATGGCCCTTTCCGGTCGCGAGCATGAAGTGCTCACCGCCATCGCCCTGACCGACGGCCAGCAATGTGAAACCCTATGTGTCAGCAGCCGTGTACGGTTCCGCGAGGTTTCTGTGCAGGAGGCTACCACCTACTGGCACAGTGGCGAACCGCAGGACAAGGCCGGCGGCTATGCTATCCAAGGGCTGGGCTCGGTGTTTGTGGCCGGGCTTAATGGCAGTTATTCCGCCGTGGTGGGCCTGCCAGTCTGCGAAACCGCGCAACTGCTCGCCCAATTCGGCATACCCTGTTGGCAAAACCTTACCGTGTGCTGAACGCCGTATTCCAGCGCCAAGCCTTAAGCGAACGGTCACTATTGTGAAAACGCCTGAACGAGACCCAGCCATGAGTGAAGAGATTCTGATCAATATCACGCCGATGGAATCGCGCGTGGCGGTGGTAGAGAACGGTGTTCTGCAAGAAGTGCATGTCGAACGCACCCAGAAGCGCGGGATCGTCGGCAATATCTACAAAGGCAAGGTGGTGCGCGTATTGCCGGGCATGCAGGCGGCATTCGTCGACATCGGCCTGGACCGCGCTGCGTTTATCCATGCCTCGGAAATTTCCCTGCGCGAAGGCCCTGCGGTGGAAAGCATCAGCGCTCTGGTGCACGAGGGCCAGAGCCTGGTGGTGCAAGTCACCAAGGACCCTATCGGTTCTAAGGGCGCCCGCTTGACCACCCAGCTGTCGATTCCCTCGCGCTACCTGGTGTACATGCCGCGCACTGCCCATGTGGGCATTTCCTTGAAGATCGAAGATGAAGCCGAGCGCGAGCGCCTGAAGAAGGTGGTCAGCGACTGCGTCGCCGCCGAGGGCATCAAGGAAGCGGGCGGGTTTATCCTGCGTACTGCCGCAGAAGGCGCTGGCGCTGACGAGATCCTCATGGATATTCGCTACCTGCGGCGCCTGTGGGATCAGATCGACGCACAGATCAAGACCATCGGCGCGCCCAGCGTCATTTATGAAGACCTTGGCCTCGCGTTGCGTACGCTGCGCGACCTGGTCAGCCCGAAGATCGAGAAAATTCGCATCGACTCGCGGGAAACCTTCCAGCGCACCACGCAATTTGTCGCTGAGTTGATGCCAGAAATCGCCGATCGCCTGGAACACTACCCCGGCGAGCGGCCGATATTCGACTTGTATGGCGTCGAAGACGAAATCCAGAAAGCCCTGGAGCGCAAGGTGCCACTCAAGTCCGGCGGCTACCTGGTAGTAGACCCGGCAGAAGCCATGACCACCATCGACGTCAACACCGGTGCCTTCGTGGGCCATCGCAACCTTGAAGAGACCATCTTCAAGACCAATCTCGAGGCGGCTACCGCTATTGCCCGCCAACTGCGCCTGCGCAACTTGGGCGGCATCATCATCATCGACTTCATCGATATGGAAGATGAAGAGCACCAGCGCCAGGTGCTGCGTACGCTTGAGAAGCAACTGGAACGCGATCACGCCAAGACCAACATCATCGGCATCACCGAGTTGGGCCTGGTGCAGATGACTCGCAAGCGCACGCGCGAAAGCCTGGAACAGGTACTGTGCGAGCCGTGCAGCAGTTGCCAAGGGCGCGGCAAACTGAAGACCCCGGAAACGGTTTGCTACGAGATTTTCCGCGAGATCCTCCGTGAGGCACGCGCCTACCAGGCCGAAGGTTATAGAGTGCTTGCCAATCAGAAGGTGGTGGATCGCCTGCTGGACGAAGAGTCCGGTAACGTCGCCGAACTGGAAAGTTTTATCGGTCGCACGATCCGCTTCCAGGTCGAAACCATGTATTCACAGGAACAATACGACGTGGTGTTGCTCTGATCCCCAACTGTGCACTTTCTTCGAGACCGGCAGACCTTGATCCGCCGTCCGCTAACTGTTTTTTGAGGGTCGCCTGACATGGAGCGTCTGATACGCTTTTTTGCCGCTTTGACCCGTTGGGGCCTGGGCCTGTGTGCGTTGTTGCTGGTATTGGCGGCGGTGTACGTGAGCCTGGGGCGCGAACTCACTCCGCTGGTGGCCGAATACCGCGCCGAAGTCGAGGCCAAGGCCCAGGCTGCGCTGGATACGCCGTTGCATATCGGTAGTCTTGAAGGCCGTTGGAGCGGGTTTGCCCCGGTATTGCTGGCCCACGACGTCATGGTCGGCGAGGGCAGCAGTGCGTTGCGCCTGGACCAGGTGGAAGTGGTGCCGGATATGTGGGCCAGCCTGATGGCCCGCGAAGTGCGTATCGCCCATCTGCAAGTCAGTGGCTTACAGCTGAGCGTCAAGGAAGACCAGGACGGCCGCTGGACGCTGCAAGGCTTGCCGGTGCAGGACGACCAGCCGTTGGACCCACAACAGCTGTTGAAGCGTATGCAGATGGTCAAGCGCGTGTCGGTGCTGGACAGCCAGGTAACCTTGCAACCCTTCGATCAGGCACCCGTGACCGTGACTTATGTGGGCCTGAGCCTGCATACCGGCATGAGCCAGCAGCGTCTGGACGCTCGCCTGACATTGCCCGATGGCCAACCGTTGGCGGTTAGCCTGCGTAGCCGCATTCGCGCCAGCCAGTGGCAAGATGCTGAGGTCGATGCCTACCTGAGCCTGCCGCAAAGCGACTGGGCCAAGTGGATTCCCGCCAGGCTGACCCAGCAATGGAAGCTGACGCAACTGAAGGCCGGCGGTGAGTTTTGGCTCAGTTGGGCCAAAGGCACGGTGCAAAGCGCGGCGGTACGCCTCAATTCGCCCCAAGTGAAGGGCAGCTACGCCGACCGTAAGCCGGTGCACCTCGAAAACCTGGCCCTGACTGCCTATCTGCAGCGTAGTGACACTGGCCTCAAGGTGCTGTTTGATTCCCTGGCGATGAACATTGGCGAAACTCGCTGGGAGTCGCGCCTGCAATTGCAGCAAAGCCTGGCGACCGACAAAGAACAGGAAGTGTGGAAGTTGCAGGCCGATCGTCTCGACCTGACCCCCATTACCCCGCTGCTCAACGCTTTGGCGCCGCTGCCCGAAGGTTTCGCCAAGGCCGTCGAACACCTCAAAGCCACTGGCCTGTTACGCAACGTGCTGGTGGACTTCCGACCGCAAGACACCACCGACCGCAAACTCAGTTTTGCCGCCAACCTGGAGCGTGTCGGCTTCGATGCCTACTTTGGCGCGCCGGCCGCACGCAATGTGTCCGGCAGCATCAGTGGCGACCTGGGCCAGGGCGAGTTGCGCATGGACAGCAAGGACTTTTCCTTGCATCTGTATCCGATCTTCGCCAAACCTTGGCAGTACATCCAGGCCAATGCGCGCCTGACCTGGAAGCTGGACAAGCAAGGCTTCACCCTGATCGCCCCGTATATCAAGGTACTGGGCGAGGAAGGCAAGGTGGCGGCGGACTTCCTGATTCGCCTGCATTTCGACCATAGCCAGGAAGACTACATGGACCTGCGGGTTGGCATGGTCGATGGCGATGGCCGTTTCACCCCCAAGTACCTACCGGCCGTATTGAGCCCGGCGCTGGATGAATGGTTGCGCACGGCGATCCTCAAGGGTGCGGTGGATGAAGGCTTCTTCCAGTACCAAGGTTCGCTCAGCCACAATGCGCTGCCCGCGTCGCGCAATATCAGCCTGTTCTTCAAGGTGCATGATGCCGAACTGGCCTTCCAGCCGGGCTGGCCTCATGTGAGCAAGGTCAATGGGGAAGTGTTCGTCGAGGAAAGCGGCGTACGCATCCTGGCGAGCAAGGGCCAGTTGCTCGACACCCAGGTCAAGGATGTCTACGTCAATATCCCCCACGCACCCGCGGGCGGGGACAGTCATCTGCTGCTCACGGGCGGGTTCTCCGGCGGTTTGGGCGACGGCCTGAAGATACTTCAAGAAGCCCCTATCGGCACGGCGTCTACGTTCGCCGGCTGGAAAGGCGAGGGCGACCTGCAAGGTAGCCTGGACTTGGACGTACCGCTGGCCAAAGGCACTGAGCCCAAGATCGTGGTGGACTTCAAGACCGACAAGGCGCGCCTGCAATTGGCGGAACCGCCGCTGGACCTGACCCAGCTCAAGGGTGATTTTCGCTTCGACAGCGCCAAGGGCCTGAGCGGGCAGAAGATCTCGGCCCAGGCGTTCGACCGTCCCATCACGGCGCAGATTTTTGCCGAAGGCAAGCCGGGCAATATCAGCACTCGCGTGACCGCCAATGGCCAGGTCACCGTCAAGCGCCTCACGGACTGGTTGAAAATCAGCCAGCCGTTGCCGGTGTCCGGCGATATTCCTTACCAGTTGCAAGTGATCCTCGACGGTGCAGACAGCCAGTTGATGGTCAACTCCAGCCTCAAAGGTGTCGCGGTGGACCTGCCGGCGCCGTTTGGCATGCCCGCCAGCCAGGGGCGTGACAGCACTTTTCGTATGACCTTGCAGGGCGCTGAACGCCGTTACTGGTTTGATTACGGCGAGCTGGCGAATTTCACCTTTGCTGCGCCACCGGACAAGTTCAATGATGGCCGCGGCGAACTGTTCCTCGGCGATGGTGATGCCGTGCTGCCCGGTGCCAAGGGCCTGCGCATTCGTGGCGTGCTGTCGGAACTGGATATCGATCCCTGGAAGAAACTTGTGGATCGTTACGCGGGGAATGATCCAGGTGGCAATGCCAAGCAACTGCTCAGCGGTGCGGACTTCAAGGTGGGCAAACTGACCGGGTTTGGTACCCAGTTTGACCAGGTCAGCTTGCAGCTCGATCGCAAGCCAGCAGCCTGGGGCCTGCAACTCGATAGCCAGCAAGCCAAGGGTGCGGTGAACCTGCCGGACGCCAAAGGCGCGCCGATTGCGGTCAACCTCAAATATGTGAAATTGCCTGCGGCAGACCCGACTGCGCAGGCGGACGAAAACGCGCCGGACCCCTTGGCCGATATCGACCCCAAGAGCATTCCTGCGCTGGATATTGCCGTCGACCAGCTGTTCCAGGGCTCGGACCTGATCGGGGCCTGGTCGCTGAGGATCCGCCCCACCGCCAAGGGCCTGGCCTTCAATAACCTCGACCTGGGCCTCAAGGGCATGCTGCTCAAGGGCGCCGGGGGGTGGGAAGGTGCGCCAGGCGCCAGCAGCAGTTGGTACAAGGGCCGCCTCGATGGCCGCAACATTGCCGACGTGCTCAAGGGGTGGGGGTTTGCGCCTACGGTGACCAGCGAAGACTTTCATCTGGACGTGGATGGCCGCTGGCCGGGTTCGCCGGCCTGGGTCGGGCCCAAGCGCTTTTCCGGCAGCCTGGATGCCGCGTTCCGTAAAGGTCAGTTCGTCGAAGTGGAGGGCGGTGCCCAGGCATTGCGAGTGTTTGGCCTGCTTAACTTCAACTCCATTGGCCGGCGTTTGCGTTTGGACTTTTCCGACTTGTTCGGCAAGGGCTTGAGCTACGACCGGGTCAAAGGCTTGTTGGCCGCCAGTAATGGCGTGTTCGTGACCCGCGAGCCCATCACCATGACCGGGCCTTCCACCAATCTGGAGCTTAACGGCACCCTGGATCTGGTTGCCGATCGCGTCGACGCCAAATTGCTGGTCACCTTGCCTGTGACCAACAACCTGCCGATTGCGGCGCTGATTGTCGGTGCGCCGGCCATTGGTGGTGCGCTGTTTTTGATCGACAAGCTGATCGGTGACCGGGTTTCGCGCTTCGCCAGTGTGCAATACAAGGTACAAGGGCCCTGGAAGGATCCAAAAATCACCTTCGACAAGCCATTTGAAAAGCCAAACTGAGAGCCTGTGGAGTAGCATGGCCCCATGCCCTGTATGGAGTGTCGGCCCATGTCCTTTGCGGTAATTCAAATGGTCAGCCAGAGTGATGTGCTGGCCAATCTCGCCCAGGCCCGCCGCCTGCTGGAGCAGGCGGCGGCCGATGGCGCGAAACTCGCGGTGCTGCCAGAGAATTTCGCGGCCATGGGCCGCCGCGACCTGGCTGACATCGGCCGTGCCGAGGCGTTGGGCCAAGGGCCTGTGTTGCCCTGGTTGAAACAGGCCGCCCGCGACCTCACCTTATGGATAGTGGCCGGCACATTGCCGATGCCGCCCAAGGAGCAGCCCCACGCCAAGCCCAATGCTTGCTCGCTGCTGATCAACGATCAGGGTGAAATCGTCGCTCGCTACGACAAACTCCATCTGTTTGATGTGGACGTGGCGGATGCTCGCGGTCGTTATCGCGAATCTGACGACTATGCTTTCGGTAACCAGGTGGTGGTGGCAGATACGCCGGTGGGCCGTGTGGGGTTGACGGTGTGTTACGACCTGCGTTTCCCCGAGCTGTACAGCGAGTTACGTGCGGCGGGGGCTGAACTGATTACCGCGCCCTCGGCCTTTACGGCAGTGACCGGGGCTGCGCATTGGGATGTACTGATTCGCGCACGTGCCATCGAAACCCAGTGCTACCTGCTGGCAGCCGCCCAGGGCGGTATGCACCCAGGCCCACGGGAAACTTTTGGCCACGCGGCGATTGTGGACCCTTGGGGCCGAGTGCTGGCGCAACAGGATCAAGGCGAAGCGGTGTTACTGGCCGAACGCGATAGCAGTGAACAGGCGTCGATACGGGCGCGCATGCCGGTGGCCAATCACCGGCGCTTTTTCTCGCAGGGCGCGCAGCGGCCTGCTTCAGAACGATGAATTTAAGGCCAAACCTATGAGCGAGTTGTTGTCCTCAGTCAGTGATCATCTCCTGGCACCCGGTGGCGTGACCATCGAAAGCCTGCAAACCGTGCTGGGCGATCTGGCCGGGCCGGGTATCGATGCGGCTGACCTGTATTTCCAGGGGCAGATTTCCGAGTCCTGGGCGCTGGAAGATGGGATCGTCAAGGAAGGCAGTTTCAACCTTGACCAGGGCGTAGGCGTTCGCGCGCAATCGGGTGAGAAGACCGGCTTTGCCTACAGCAATGCGATCACCCTGGAGGCCTTGGGCCTGGCGGCGCGTGCCGCCCGTTCGATTTCCCGTGCCGGCCAGAATGGCACGGTGCAGGCGTTCAGTACCCAGGACGTGGCGCAGTTGTATGCGCCGGATAACCCCTTGGAAGTGATCAGCCGTGCGGAAAAGGTCGAGCTGCTCAAGCGAATCGACGCAGCCACCCGTGCCTTGGACCCGCGTATCCAGCAAGTGACCGTGAGCATGGCGGGCGTGTGGGAGCGCATCCTCGTGGCGTCCACCGACGGTGGGCTGGCGGCGGATGTACGGCCGCTGGTGCGTTTCAATGTGAGCGTGATCGTCGAACAGAACGGGCGCCGCGAGCGCGGTGGTCATGGCGGCGGCGGGCGCACCGACTACCGTTATTTCCTCGCTGACGACCGTGCCATGGGCTATGCCCGTGAGGCGCTGCGCCAGGCACTGGTCAACCTGGAAGCGATTCCGGCACCAGCCGGCACCTTGCCGGTGGTGCTGGGCTCGGGTTGGTCTGGCGTGTTGCTCCACGAAGCCGTGGGCCATGGCCTGGAAGGCGATTTCAACCGCAAGGGCAGTTCCGCCTACAGCGGGCGCATGGGCGAAATGGTTGCGTCCAAGCTGTGCACCATTGTCGATGACGGCACCCTGGCCGGCCGCCGTGGCTCGCTGAGTGTCGATGACGAAGGCACGCCAACCGAATGCACTACCCTGATCGAGAACGGCGTGCTCAAGGGCTACATGCAAGACAAGCTCAACGCCCGCCTGATGGGCGTGGCGCGCACCGGTAACGGCCGTCGTGAATCCTATGCGCATCTGCCAATGCCGCGCATGACCAACACTTACATGCTTGGTGGCCAAAGCGATCCGGCAGAAATCATTGCCTCGGTAAAACGCGGTATCTACTGCGCCAACCTCGGCGGCGGCCAGGTGGACATCACCAGCGGCAAGTTCGTGTTCTCCACCAGCGAGGCGTACCTGATCGAAGACGGCAAGATTACCGCGCCGGTCAAAGGGGCGACGTTGATTGGTAACGGGCCGGAAGCCATGAGCAAAGTGTCGATGGTCGGTAACGACCTGTCGCTGGACAGCGGCGTGGGCACGTGCGGCAAGGATGGGCAGTCTGTGCCGGTAGGTGTCGGCCAGCCAACCTTGAAAATTGATGCGATTACCGTGGGTGGCACGGGATCGTAGGAACCGGAGCTTCGGGTGGCGAAGACCGCCACCCGGGGAAGAGGATCAGCGCAGACCGCGTTGAGTCTCGTCCAGCTCACGGATGTACTTGAAGATTTTACGGCTGGTGGCCGGCGCCTTGTTATGCGCCATCTCGTGCTGGGCCTGACGGATCAGGGAGCGCAATTGCTGGCGGTCCGCGTCCGGGTAGTCCAGTACGAATTTCTCCAGCACCGCGTCATCGCCCGAGATCAGGCGGTCACGCCAACGTTCCAGGTTGTGGAAGCGTTCGTTGTACTGGCGAGTGGAGGCATCGGTTTGATCGAGCAAAGTCAGAATGGCGTCAATGTCTTGGTCGCGCATCAGTTTGCCGATAAACGAGATGTGCCGTTTACGCGCGATATTCGCGGTGTGCTTGGGCGCATCGGCCAGGGCCCGACGCATTTCGTCGGTCAGTGGCAGTTTGGCAACCAAATCCTTTTTGAGCGTTGTAAGGCGCTCGCCAAGGTCAACCAGAGCATGCAGCTCACGTTTGACCTGGGTTTTGCTTTTCTCCCCATCGAGGGAGTCGTCGTAAGAATCAACCATGGTGGCAGTCCGCAAAGAAACGCCGCCATGATAACCAGTCGGGGGCCGCTTGTCCGGCCCGGTCGCTCGATGGCCATTACCGAAAGCAGAATTTGAGTGGAGAAAACCATGAGTGCAGCCCAAAGCGTCGGTCCACAAGCGTTACCGGCACTGCAGGAACAAGTCGAGCAGATCCTTGCCGAGGCCAAGCGCCAGGGGGCCAGCGCCTGTGAAGTGGCGGTGTCGCTGGAGCAAGGGTTGTCGACTTCGGTGCGCCAGCGGGAAGTGGAAACGGTTGAATTCAATCGCGACCAAGGGTTTGGCATTACCTTGTATGCGGGCCAGCGCAAAGGCTCGGCCAGCACTTCCGCCAGTGGCCCTGAGGCGATTCGCGAGACCGTCGCCGCAGCACTGGCGATTGCCAAGCACACGTCCGAGGATGAAAGCTCGGGCCTGGCCGACAAGGCGCTGATGGCCAAGGATGTGCAGGATTTCGACCTGTTCCATGCCTGGGATATCACCCCTGAGCAAGCCATCGAGCTGGCGCTGACCTGCGAAGCGGCAGCCTTCGATGCCGATGCCCGCATAAAGAATGCTGACGGCACCACCTTGAGCACCCATCAGGGTTGCCGCGTCTACGGCAACAGCCATGGCTTTATCGGTGGTTATGCCTCCACGCGTCACAGCCTCAGTTGCGTGATGATTGCCGAAGCCAACGGGCAGATGC
This sequence comes from Pseudomonas sp. AM4(2022), assembly GCF_036346515.1. Classification (NCBI taxonomy): domain Bacteria; kingdom Pseudomonadati; phylum Pseudomonadota; class Gammaproteobacteria; order Pseudomonadales; family Pseudomonadaceae; genus Pseudomonas; species Pseudomonas sp. AM4(2022). The sequence goes on along the minus strand of NZ_JAOTNW010000001.1, from coordinate 395,611 downwards.
AGCGTGATTACTGGTACGACGTAAACCGCCAAGGCGATTTACTGGCCGACCCTGCAAGCATTGGCCTGCGTGCGGCGCAACGGGCTGCGAGCCGCCTGGGCGCGCGCCCGGTGCCGACCTGCGAAGTGCCTGTGCTGTTTTCCGCAGAACTGGCCGGTGGTTTATTCGGCAGCTTCCTGGGGGCGATCTCCGGTGGCAACCTGTATCGCAAATCTTCGTTCCTTGAGGGCGCCATCGGCCAGAAACTGTTTCCTGAGTGGTTGACCATCGACGAGCGCCCGCATCTGATGCGCGCGATGGGCAGTTCGTCGTTCGACGGCGATGGCCTGGCGACCTATGCCAAGCCGTTTGTCGAGAAGGGTGAGCTGGTGTCCTATGTGCTGGGCACTTATGCCGGTCGCAAGCTGGGCTTGCCAAGCACCGCTAACGCGGGCGGCGTGCATAACCTGTTCGTGACCCACGGTGATGAAGACCAGGCGGCGTTGTTGCGGCGGATGGGGCGTGGGTTGCTGGTGACTGAATTGATGGGCCATGGCCTGAACATGGTTACTGGTGATTACTCGCGTGGTGCGGCGGGCTTCTGGGTGGAGAATGGCGAGATTCAGTTCGCCGTCCAGGAAGTGACCATCGCCGGCAATATGCGCGATATGTTCAAGCAGATCGTTGCCGTGGGTAACGACCTTGAACTGCGCAGCAATATCCGCACGGGTTCGGTGCTTATCGAACGCATGACGGTCGCTGGCAGCTAATCCCTCCCGCACGTCCTGAAAGGCGCGCCATCGCAAAGATGGCGCGCCTTTTTTATTGCGCCTCTTTTGGCAGGATTAATGGGCTGCTCTTGTTTTGATTCTCAATATCATTTAATAATAAATATCATTACCGAATGAGTGTGGCTCATGAGTTCTGTCCTGCATGAGGATCCCTATCTGGAAAGCTGGCGTTGGATGAGCCGCCAGATTCGCTGTGGCCTGGATCCCAATGAACCCCGCCTGATTGAGCATTACCTGAACGAAGGTCGGTACCTGGCGTGTTGCACCGCAACCCATCCGTGGACGATCGCCGAAACCTCATTCCGCTTGTTGATCGACACCGCCGCTGATGTCGCCTTGCCCTGGCATTGGCGCTCCCTGTGCCTGGACCAGGCCTGGCGGCCACTGCGCGACCTGGAAAAACTCTCCCACTGTGCCTGCCGCCTCAAGCGCTGGCAGACCTTTGCCTGGCAATTGGCGAGCTGCGAATTACTGCCTTCGATTTCCGTTTCTGACTTGGTGCAAGGATCTAATGATGAGTAACACCCGTATCGAACGCGACAGCATGGGCGAACTGCATGTGCCGCAAGAAGCTTTGTATGGCGCACAAACACAGCGTGCGGTGAACAACTTTCCGATCAGTCATCAACCCATGCCGGCGCAATTCATCCGCGCCCTAATCCTGGCCAAGACCGCCGCCGCGAAGGTCAACGTCGACCTCAAGCAAATCAGCGAAGGGCAGGGCAAGGCCATTGTCGATGCCGCCCAAGGTTTGCTGGAAGGCGACTACATGCAGCACTTCCCGGTGGATATCTTCCAGACCGGCTCCGGCACCAGCTCCAACATGAACGCCAACGAAGTGATCGCGACGCTTGCCAGCCGTTTGCTGGGCGAGGCGGTTAACCCCAACGACCATGTGAATTGCAGCCAGAGCAGCAACGACATCATCCCCACCACCATCCACGTCAGTGCCGCGTTGGTGCTGCATGAGCAAACGCTGCCGGCCCTGCTGCATCTGGTGCAGGTCATCGAGCAAAAAGCCGAGGCGGTTCACCCGTTCATCAAGACCGGCCGCACGCATTTGATGGACGCCATGCCGGTGCGCATGAGCCAGGTGCTGAACGGCTGGGCGCAGCAGCTCAAGGCCAATATCGGCCACTTGCAGGACCTGCTGCCGGCGCTGCAAGCATTGGCTCAGGGCGGCACGGCGGTCGGTACCGGGATCAACGCACACCCCGAGTTTGCCGGGCGCTTCAGCCAGCAACTGAGCCTTTTGACCGGTGTGAAATTCACGCCCGGCAAGAACCTGTTTGCGCTGATTGGCTCCCAGGACACCGCCGTTGCAGTCTCTGGCCAGTTGAAAGCCACGGCGGTGTCGCTGATGAAGATCGCCAATGACCTGCGCTGGATGAACTCCGGCCCATTGGCTGGCCTGGGTGAAATCGAACTGGAAGCGCTGCAGCCGGGCTCGTCGATTATGCCGGGCAAGGTCAACCCGGTAATCCCGGAGGCGACAGCCATGGTGGCCGCCCAGGTCATCGGCAATGACACAGTGATCACGGTGGCCGGTCAATCGGGCAATTTCGAACTGAATGTGATGTTGCCGATCATTGCCCAAAACCTGCTCAGCAGCCTTGAGTTGCTGGCCAACTCCAGCCGGTTGCTGGCGGACAAGGCCATTGCCAGCTTCAAGGTCAACGAGCCCAAGCTCAAGGAAGCGCTGTCGCGCAATCCGATCCTGGTCACCGCACTTAACCCGATCATCGGCTACCAGAAAGCCGCTGAAATCGCCAAGAAGGCGTATCAGCAAGGCCGCCCGGTGATCGATGTCGCCCTCGAACACACCGACCTGCCTCGCAGCCAACTGGAAGTCCTGCTGGACCCGGAAAAGCTCACCGCCGGCGGCGTGTAATCAACGACCCTGCTTTGGAGGCGCACCATGGAGCACTGGAAACGCACGATCGAACGGGCCAATCGCTGCTTTATGGCAGGTGAGCTGGTTGACGCTCGCGAGGCCTATCTGCAAGCCCTGGCCCTGGCCCAAGTGTTGTTCGAACGCTGGGCGGATGCCGACGAAGCAGTGGCGGCCTGTGTCATTTCCCATCACAACCTGGCGGACCTGCACTTGCGCCTGAACCAGCCAGAGGAAAGCGCGGAATACCTCTGCGCTATCCATCAGCGCCTCTTACAGACCATGCAGGACCCACGCCTCAGCCCGTCATTGCGCGAGGCCGCGTTGCGCCAGAGCAGCAAGACCTACGTCGAACTGCTGAATTTCATCAGCGATCACGGCGAATACCCACGCACTCATCGGCTGCTGGGCAGTGCTGCGACGCCAACGTCCACGTCCCACTATGGAGCACATTGATATGACCTATACCTTGCCGGCCTTGCCTTACGCCTACGACGCCCTCGAGCCGCATATCGACGCGCAAACCATGGAAATTCACTACACCAAGCACCACCAGACCTACATCAATAACCTCAATGCCGCGGTCGAGGGCACTGAGTTCGCTGGCTGGCCGGTGGAGAAGTTGGTGTCCAGCGTCCAAACATTGCCGGAGAAACTGCGCGCTGCCGTGGTCAACCAAGGAGGTGGGCATGCGAACCACTCGTTGTTCTGGGCGGTCATGTCACCTACAGGGGGAGGCAAACCCGAGGGCGCGCTGGGCAAGGCCATCGACGAGCAACTTGGCGGCTTCGACAGCTTCAAGGACGCGTTTACCAAGGCGGCATTGACGCGTTTCGGCAGCGGCTGGGCCTGGCTGAGCGTTACCCCACAGAAAACGCTGGTGGTGGAAAGCAGCGGCAACCAGGACAGCCCGCTGATGAGCGGCAACACACCGGTCCTCGGCCTGGATGTTTGGGAGCACGCTTACTACCTGCAATATCAAAACCGACGACCCGAGTACATCAATGCCTTTTACAGCGTCATCAACTGGCCGGAAGTTGCCGCGCGCTATCAGGCGGCCTTGGCCTGACACTCACTCCATAACAAGATCTAAGGCCGACTATGGGCACTCAAACACTGGCGATCGGTAGCGTACGAATGTTTCGTTATGCGTTTGGCACGCTGCTGCTGTTGGCAGGTACTGCGTTATTGGTGGCCCATGGGCTGGCCTGGTTGAACCTGGAGCCGCGCATCCTGCGCGCTTTGCAGGGTGGAGCAATCTGCGCGCTCGGCACGGCGCTGGGCGCGGTGCCGGTGTTGGTGATTCGGCGCATGCCGATGGCGCTGAGCGACACCCTGCTGGGCTTTGGTGCCGGTGTGATGCTGGCGGCGACTGCGTTTTCCCTGGTCGTGCCGGGTATTGCCGCCGCCGAAAGCCTGGGACTTTCACCTTGGGGCGCCGGTGGCTTGATCAGCTTCGGCATCATGCTCGGGGCGTTCGGCCTGTACCTCGTAGATCGCAAGGTTTCTGGCGCCAGCCCGGAAATGCTGGTGGGTACACCGGACAAACCGGTTATCCCGCCGCGTATTTGGTTATTCGTGTTTGCCATCATCGCGCACAACATCCCGGAAGGCATGGCTGTGGGCGTTTCTGCGGGCGGAGGCATGGCGGATGCCGACAGTCTCGCCATGGGCATTGCCTTGCAGGATGTACCTGAAGGGCTGGTGATTGCGTTGGTATTGGCTGGGGCGGGAATGTCGCGGATCAAAGCCTTTTTGATTGGCGCTGCATCGGGCTTGGTTGAACCGGTATTTGCGGTGCTCTGCGCATGGCTGGTGAGCCTTGCCGAAGTGCTATTGCCGTTGGGTTTGGCGCTGGCCGCCGGGGCAATGTTGCTGGTAGTGACTCATGAAGTCATCCCCGAGTCGCGCCGCAATGGCCATGAGAAGCTCGCCAGCCTTGGGCTGTGCCTCGGGTTTTGCCTGATGATGGTGATGGATACAGCGTTGGGCTGAGGGTGGCTCCCTGTAGGAGCGAGCTTGCTCGCGAAGAACGCAAGAGCACCGCGTTTTAAATCAGGATGCCCGCGTTATCGTTGACGTTTTTTGCGAGCAGGCTCGCTCCTACGGTAGGGGTTATTCGCCTTCGTCGAAGTAGTTGTTGATCAACTCGACCAGTGCGGCCATTGCTTCGTCTTCTTGCTCGCCTTCGGTGCTCAGATGGATCTTGGTGCCCTTGCCGGCCGCCAACATCATCATCGCCATGATACTTTTGCCATCGACCATGGACTCTGGCGTACGCCCAGCACGAATCTGGCAGGGGAATTGCCCGGCCACGCCGACGAATTTAGCCGACGCCCGGGCGTGCAGGCCCAGCTTGTTGATGATTTCAATTTCCCGAGCCGGCATCGCAGTGGTGTTCCTTTCAGCTAAGGTCGCGGTGGCGAACCTGGACGTTCTTGAGGGTTTGTTGCAGCACCTGGCCCAGCCGTTCGGTTAAATAGACCGAGCGGTGGTGGCCGCCGGTGCAGCCAATGGCAATGGTGACATAGGCCCGATTGCTGGCGGCAAAACGCGGCAACCATTTAAGCAGGTAGCTGGAGATGTCCTGGAACATCTCTTCCACATCCGGCTGCGCGGCGAGGTAGTCGGCGACAGGCTGATCCAGCCCCGACTGATCGCGCAATTCCGGCTTCCAGTAAGGATTGGGCAGGCAGCGCACATCGAACACCAGGTCGGCATCGACCGGCATGCCACGCTTGAAGCCAAACGACTCAACCAGGAACGCCGTGCCCGGCTCGGGCTGATTCAGCAGGCGCAACTTGATCGCGTCACGCAACTGGTACAGGTTCAGGCTGGTGGTGTTGATCTTCAGGTCGGCCAGATCAATGATCGGCCCCAGCAGTTTGGTCTCGTCTTCAATGGCTTCGGCCAGTGAGCGGTTGGCACTGCTGAGCGGGTGGCGTCGACGGGTTTCGGAGAAACGCTTGAGCAGGGTTTCTTCGTCGGCATCCAGGTACAGCACATCGCAATGAATGTGCTTGGCGCGCACTTCCTCCAACAGTTCCGGGAACCGCGAGAGGTGGCTGGGCAGGTTGCGGGCGTCAATCGACACGGCAACCAAAGGCTGGGCCAATTCGGTATGGATGAGGGCGCGTTCTGCCAGCTCCGGCAGCAGGCCGGCGGGCAAGTTGTCGATGCAATAGAAACCGTTGTCCTCAAGCACATTGAGGGCGGTGCTTTTACCTGAGCCGGAACGGCCGCTGACGATGATCAAACGCATGATTACTGCCCGTTTTGTTCATCCAGGACGACCTGATACAGCGCCTCGTTGCTGCTGGCACTGCGCAACTTGTCACGTACTTCCTTGCGGTCGAGCATACTGGCTATCTGCCGGAGCAGTTCCAGGTGCGCATCGGTGGCGGCTTGCGGGACCAGCAGCACGAACAGCAGGTCAACCGGAGCGCCGTCGATGGCGTCGAAGTCGATGGGTTTTTCCAGGTGCAGCAAGGCGCTGACCGGGGTCTGGCAGCCTTCGAGGCGGCAGTGAGGAATAGCGATGCCGTTGCCAAAACCGGTGGAGCCGAGTTTTTCACGGGCAATCAGAGCCTCGAAAACATCTTGCATCTCCAGCTCAGGCACTTGGCTGCTGATCAGGTTGGCAATTTGTTCCAGGGCGCGCTTTTTACTGCCGCCCGGCACGTTCACGAGGGAACGGCCGGGGGTCAGGATGGTTTGAAGTTGGATCATGGGGGAGGGTTAACGACCTGTACCTTGCATCAGGTGCAGATTCTTTTCCTTATGCTTTATGAGTTGGCGGTCGAGCTTGTCGTAGAGCGAGTCGATCGCCGCGTACATGTCTTCATGTTCCGCATTGGCGACGAGTTTGGCATTCGGTACGTGCAGGGTGGCCTCGATTTTCTGCTTGAGCTTATCGACCTCCATGATGACCTGCACGTTAGTGATCTTGTCAAAATGCCCCGCAAGTTTGTTCAGCTTGCTCTCGGTGTATTCACGCAGGGGCTTGGTGACTTCCAGCTGGTGTCCACTGATGTTGACTTGCATACAGCTTCTCCTTCGTTGCCAGTGCATAAAGCGGTGGGCAGGAATACCCACCACTGGAACGCTGTGGCCCGCCCGTCACATCAAACGCTTACGCTCGCTGGAAGGCGCGATCCCTAGGGACTCGCGGTACTTGGCGACGGTTCGACGGGCGACCTGAATGCCTTGTGCCTCCAGTAAACCAGCGATCTTGCTGTCACTCAACGGCTTTTTCTGATTTTCCGCAGCAACCAGTTTTTTGATGATCGCGCGGATCGCCGTGGACGAGCATTCGCCGCCTTCGGAGGTGCTGACGTGGCTGGAGAAAAAGTATTTCAGCTCATAAATACCCCGTGGGGTATGCATGAATTTCTGCGTGGTGACCCGGGAAATCGTCGATTCGTGCATGCCGACGGCTTCGGCGATGTCGTGCAGCACCAGAGGCTTCATGGCCTCGTCGCCGTATTCCAGGAAACCGCGTTGGTGTTCGACGATTTGCGTCGCGACTTTCATCAGGGTTTCGTTGCGGCTTTGCAGGCTCTTGATGAACCACCGGGCTTCCTGCAACTGGTTGCGCATGAAGGTATTGTCGGCGCTGGTGTCTGCGCGGCGCACAAAACCTGCGTATTGCGGGTTGACCCGCAGGCGCGGTACCGACTCCTGGTTCAGCTCTACCAGCCAGCGTTCGTTGTCCTTGCGCACGATGACGTCAGGCACTACGTATTCGGCTTCGCTGGATTCGATCTGCGAGCCTGGGCGCGGGTTGAGGCTCTGCACCAGTTCGATGACCTGGCGCAAATCATCTTCCTTGAGCTTCATGCGGCGCATCAGTTGGCTGTAGTCGCGACTGCCCAGCAGGTCGATGTAGTCGCTGACCAGGCGTTGCGCTTCGGTGAGCCATGGCGTCTTGGCCGGCAATTGGCGCAGTTGCAGCAGCAGGCACTCGCTGAGTGTGCGGGCGCCAATGCCGGCGGGCTCGAATTGCTGGATGCGGTGCAGGACGACTTCGATTTCGTCCAGTTCGATATCCAGTTCCGGATCGAAGGCCTCGAGGATCTCGTCGAGGGTTTCGTCCAGATAGCCCTGGTTGTTGATGCAGTCGATCAGGGTGACCGCGATCAGGCGATCGGTATCGGACATCGGCGCCAGGTTCAGTTGCCACAACAAGTGGCTCTGCAGGCTCTCGCCCGCCGACGTGCGGGTAGTGAAGTCCCACTCGTCATCATCGTTGCTCGGCAGGCTGCTGGCGCTGGTTTGGTAGACGTCTTCCCACGCGGTGTCCACGGGAAGCTCGTTGGGAATGCGTTCGTTCCAGTCGCCTTCCTCCAGGTTGTCCACCGTCGGGGCGGTTTCCTGATAGGAGGGTTCCTGCACGTCGGGATTGGGTTTTTGCTCGATGTTGTCGGCCAGCGGATCTGCGTTGTCGAAGTCGTCGCCTTCTTCCTGGCGTTCGAGCATCGGATTGGACTCCAGAGCCTCCTGGATTTCCTGTTGCAGGTCCAGGGTCGACAATTGGAGCAGGCGGATGGCCTGTTGCAGCTGCGGTGTCATCGTCAGCTGCTGGCCCATTCTCAGGACTAGCGATGGTTTCATGGCAGGGGCTTAACACCTTATTCGCCGGCGCAATGCGCCATCCACGACAGGGCGCGTGAGCGCCAAACATAAGCAAATTATATGCCTGATCTCGGGGCCTTTGCCTAGAGCGCGGTAACAATAAAAAAACCGAGGTTTCTATTGACTCCCGCGCGCTCCAGGGAAAAGCGCGATACCCCTGTGTTTACAGGCGGAACTCGTGACCCAGGTACACTTCCTTCACCAGCTCGTTAGCCAGGATAGTCTCGGCATCGCCTTCGGCAATCAGCTGGCCATCGTTGACGATATAAGCGGTCTCGCAGATATCGAGGGTTTCGCGCACGTTGTGGTCGGTGATCAGCACGCCAATGCCCTTGGCCTTGAGGTGATGGATGATCTGCTTGATGTCGCCCACCGAAATCGGGTCGACACCGGCAAAGGGTTCATCCAGCAGGATGAATTTCGGCGCGGTCGCCAGGGCGCGAGCGATTTCCACGCGGCGCCGCTCACCACCGGACAGGCTCATGCCGAGGTTGTCGCGAATATGGTTGATGTGGAATTCCTGCAGCAGGCTTTCCAGCTCCTGGCGGCGGCCATCGCGATCGAGTTCCTTGCGGGTCTCGAGGATCGCCATGATGTTGTCGGCTACCGACAGTTTGCGGAAGATCGACGCTTCCTGGGGAAGATAGCCGATACCTGCCCGCGCACGACCGTGCATGGGTTGATGGCTGACATCCAGGTCGTCGATCAATACACGACCCTGGTCTGCCTGGACCAGCCCGACGATCATATAGAAGCAAGTGGTTTTGCCGGCACCGTTTGGGCCGAGCAAACCGACGATCTGGCCGCTGTCGATCGACAGGCTGACGTCGCGTACCACCTGGCGGCTTTTATAGGCCTTGGCCAGATGCTGGGCTTTCAGGGTTGCCATTACTCGGCCTTCTTCTTCGGCTGGATAACCATGTCGATGCGCGGGCGTGGCGAGGTGACCTTATTGCCATTGGCGCGACCGGCATTAGCGATCTGTTTCACGGTGTCGTAGGTGATTTTCTCACCTTCCGTGGAGTTGCCATCGGGGCTGAGCACCTTGGCCTGATCGATCAGGACAATGCGGTTCTGCAGGGCGTGATACTGGATGGTCTTGCCGTAGCCCTTCATCTTGCCGGTATCGGTCGCCGACTGCTGCTGTTCGAAGTAAGCCAGGTTGCCCACCGACGTCACCACGTCAATGTCGCCTGCGGGGGTACGCGTCAGGGTCACCGTGTTGCCGGTGATCTTCATCGAGCCCTGGGTGATGATTACGCCACCGGTGTAGGTAGCAACACCTTTCTTGTCATCGAGCTGTGCATCGTCAGCCGAAATATGGATCGGTTGCTGGCTATCGTTCGGCAGAGCCCAGGCGCTCACGCTTCCCAGTGCTGCGCCCAGACCGAGCAAAATAGGGAGGGTTTTAACGAGCCTCATACTGTCCTCTTACGTTCGATAGCAGGTGTATCCTGCTTTCTTTCAAATACGCTTTCATTCCCTTGCCAGTCGATACACCGCCAGCGCCGTCGATTCTAACGTCTTGCTCGGTCTGCGCATATTGCTTCTGTGGGAATACGGTCATACGACTGCTGGTAATGATGGTGTCACGGTTCTGTGCGTCTGTACGTGCGACGCGAACCGAGTCGATCAGTTCAACTTCGGTGCCGTCGTGGTTGACCTCGCCACGCTTGCTGGTGACGTGCCAGGGAAATTCAGTGCCGCGATACAGGTTCAGGTCCGGATTGGTCAGCAGGCTGACCTCGGAAGCCTTCAAGTGCTCGACTTTGTCCGATGTCATCTCATACTGCACCTTACCGTCGGGCAGGTACTGAATGCTGTAGGCATTGGTGGCGTAATAGTCGATAAGGCCTTCGTCAACCTGCGCAACAGGCTTGTCGAGAAAGCGCTCCGGGCTGATATTCCAGTAGCCCACCGCCAGTAACAGCGCGGCGATGACCCCGAATAACAGGAAGTTGCGAATCTTTTTGCTCAGCATATAACGCTCTATAGGTAGGCGGCGTGGGCCGCTTCAAGACTGCCCTGGGCACGCAGGATCAACTCGCAGAACTCGCGGGCGGCACCTTCGCCGCCACGGGCGGTGGTGATGCCATGGGCGTGTTCGCGCACAAACGCCGCGGCATTCGCGACGGCCATGCCCAGGCCCACTCGGCGGATTACCGGCAGGTCTGGCAGGTCGTCGCCCAGATAGGCGACCTGTTCATAGCTTAGGTTGAGTTGGCCAAGAAGCTCGTCCAGCACCACCAGTTTATCCTCGCGGCCCTGATACAGGTGAGGAATACCGAGGTTTTGTGCGCGGCGTTCCACAACCGGTGTTTTTCGACCGCTGATAATTGCGGTTTGCACGCCCGCCGCCATCAGCATCTTGATGCCTTGGCCGTCAAGGGTGTTGAAAGTCTTGAATTCGCTGCCGTCTTCGAGGAAGTACAGGCGGCCATCCGTCAGCACGCCGTCAACGTCGAAAATCGCCAGTTTGATGTTTTTACCGCGTTGCATCAGGTCGCTGGTCATTTACATCACTCCTGCGCGCAGCAAGTCGCCAAGGTTAAGGGCCCCGATCGGCCGATCATCGTGGTCGACCACGATCAGTGCGCCTATCCGGTGGTCTTCCATGATTTTCAACGCTTCAGCCGCGAGCATTTCGGCGCGGGCGGTCTTGCCGTGAGGGGTCATTACGGCGTCGATGGTGGCGGTATGGATATCAATGGTGCGGTCCAGGGTTCGGCGCAGGTCACCGTCGGTGAATATCCCGGCCAGCCGGCCATCGGTTTCGACGATGGCGGTCATGCCCAAGCCCTTGCGGGTCATTTCCATCAGCGCATCCCGAAGCAGGGTGCCGCGTGGAACGCTCGGCAGTTCGGCGCCGCTGTGCATGACGTTTTCCACTTTCAGCAGCAGGCGACGGCCCAGCGCACCACCGGGATGGGAAAATGCGAAGTCTTCAGCGGTAAACCCGCGAGCCTCCAGCAGCGCCACCGCCAGTGCATCGCCCATTACCAGTGCGGCGGTGGTGGAGGAGGTGGGCGCCAGGTTCAGCGGGCAGGCCTCGTGGGCCACGTGCACGTTCAGGTTGACGTCGGCGGCCTTGGCCAGCGTTGACTCAGGGTTGCCCGTGAGGCTGATCATCTGGATGCCCAGGCGCTTGATCAGCGGCAACAGGGTCACGATTTCGTTGGTGGTGCCGGAGTTGGACAGCGCCAAAATCACGTCATCCTTGGTGATCATGCCCATATCGCCGTGGCTGGCTTCGGCCGGGTGCACGAAAAACGCAGTGGTGCCGGTGCTCGCCAAGGTCGCCGCGATCTTGTTGCCAATGTGGCCGGACTTGCCCATGCCGACCACCACAACGCGGCCCTTGCTGGCCAGAATCATCTCGCAGGCGCGCACGAAATCCGCGTCGATATGGGCCAGCAAGCCTTCTACGGCTTCAAGCTCAAGGCGTATGGTGCGTTGTGCGGATTGAATAAGGTCGCTGGATTGGCTCATGTCTGAAATCGTATAGCCTGACGAAAAGTCGGCGATTATAGCGGTAATGATCGATTCCCTCACGCAAGTTCGTCAGGCTTTGTGCGCGGGATAACTGAAAAACACCGTCGGCAACACAGCAAGCAACCTTTTTTCCCTGTCTCAAATCTGAACCAGCGCTGTTCCGGCCTTGGGCGCTCTGTACCAGCGGTGATATAGTTCGCCGCCAGTTCGGTCCGGCCAACCCATGTGCCTTACTATTGCGCATCTGTTGAAAACCAAAGTCGCACACATGGTGTCTGAGTGAAAGGCTGCATCCCCAAGGAGATTAGATGAGTGCCGATAACGCCTACGCGGTCGAGCTGAAGGGTCTTACCTTCAAGCGCGGGACGCGCAGCATCTTCAATAACGTCGATATTCGCATTCCTCGCGGCAAGGTCACGGGCATCATGGGGCCTTCCGGTTGCGGCAAGACCACCCTGTTGCGCCTGATGGGCATGCAATTGCGCCCCAGTGCCGGGGAAGTGTGGGTCAACGGCCAGAACCTGCCGACGCTGTCGCGCAGCGATCTGTTCGATGCGCGCAAGCATATGGGCGTGCTATTCCAGAGCGGCGCGCTGTTTACCGACCTCGATGTGTTCGAAAACGTGGCCTTCCCGCTGCGGGTGCACACCCAGCTCTCCGATGAAATGATTCGTGACATCGTGTTGCTGAAGCTGCAGGCCGTGGGCCTTCGCGGCGCCATTGACCTGATGCCGGACGAGTTGTCCGGCGGCATGAAGCGCCGGGTCGCCCTGGCGCGGGCCATTGCCCTCGACCCACAGATCCTCATGTATGACGAGCCATTCGTGGGGCAGGACCCGATCGCCATGGGCGTGTTGGTGCGCCTGATCCGCCTGCTCAACGACGCATTGGGGATCACCAGCATCGTGGTGTCCCACGACCTGGCCGAAACCGCGAGCATTGCCGACTACCTATATGTAGTGGGTGATGGTCAGGTGCTGGGGCAGGGTACGCCTGAAGAGTTGATGAACGCCGATAACCCGCGCATTCGCCAATTCATGACCGGCAACCCCGATGGCCCGGTGCCTTTTCACTTTCCGGCAGCGGACTACCGCTCAGATCTTCTGGGGAAGCGCTGATGCGCAAGACATCTTTAATCGAGAAGGTTCGCCTTTTCGGTCGCTCGGGCATCGACATCGTCGAAGTGCTGGGGCGTTCGACCATTTTCCTGTTCCACGCCTTGCTGGGGCGCGGCGGCATCGGCGGCGGCTTTGGCCTGCTGGTCAAGCAGCTGCACTCGGTGGGGGTGATGTCCCTGGTGATCATTGTGGTCTCCGGCGTGTTCATCGGCATGGTGCTGGCCCTGCAGGGTTTCAATATCCTGTCCAGCTACGGCTCGGAGCAGGCGGTAGGGCAGATGGTGGCCCTGACCCTGTTGCGTGAGCTTGGCCCGGTGGTCACCGCCTTGTTGTTCGCAGGGCGTGCGGGCTCGGCGCTGACCGCTGAAATCGGCAATATGAAGTCCACCGAGCAGCTGTCCAGCCTGGAAATGATCGGCGTGGACCCGCTCAAGTACATTGTTGCCCCGCGCCTGTGGGCCGGCTTCATTTCCCTGCCACTGCTGGCGATGATCTTCAGCGTGGTAGGTATCTGGGGTGGTTCGTGGGTGGCGGTTGACTGGCTGGGGGTCTACGACGGCTCCTACTGGGCCAACATGCAAAACAGCGTGACCTTCACCGGTGACGTGCTCAACGGCATCATAAAGAGCATTGTCTTTGCCTTTGTGGTGACCTGGATTGCCGTATTCCAAGGCTATGACTGTGAGCCCACTTCAGAGGGGATCAGCCGTGCCACCACCAAGACCGTTGTGTACGCCTCGCTGGCGGTACTGGGCCTTGACTTCATTTTGACCGCCTTGATGTTTGGAGATTTCTGATGCAAAACCGCACTGTGGAAATCGGTGTCGGCCTTTTCTTGCTGGCTGGCATCCTGGCTTTACTGTTGTTGGCCCTGCGAGTCAGCGGCCTGTCGGCCAGCCCTACCGCCGATACTTATAAACTTTACGCGTACTTCGACAATATCGCCGGTTTGACGGTCAGATCCAAAGTGACCATGGCCGGTGTCACCATCGGCAAAGTCACGGCAATCGATCTGGATCGCGACAGCTTCACCGGTCGGGTGACGATGCAACTGGACAAGAAGGTAGATAATCTGCCAACTGACTCCACGGCATCTATCCTCACTGCGGGTTTGCTGGGCGAGAAGTACATCGGTGTCAGCGTAGGCGGGGAAACAGCCCTGCTCAAGGATGGTTCGACCATCCACGACACGCAGTCGTCGCTGGTGCTTGAAGACCTGATCGGGAAATTTTTGCTCAATACGGTCAATAAAGACGCCAAATGAGGAATCTGTTCATGATCTCTACCTTGCGACGTGGCCTGCTGGTACTGCTTGCAGCATTGCCGATGATGGCCAACGCGGCAGGTTCTGCCCACGATTTGGTGCAGGACACCACCAGCAAAATGCTGGCTGACCTCAAGGCTAATAAAGAACAGTACAAGCAAGACCCTTCCAAGTTCTACAACGCGCTCAACACGATCGTTGGTCCTGTGGTCGACGCTGAAGGTATTTCCAAAAGCATCATGACGGTCAAGTATTCGCGCAAGGCTACGCCTGCGCAGATGCAGACGTTCCAGGAAAACTTCAAGAAGGGCCTGTTCCAGTTCTACGGTAACGCTCTGCTGGAATACAACAACCAGGGCATTATCGTTGACGCGCCCAAGGACGAGTCGGGCGACCGTGCCGAAGTCGGGATGAAAGTCTCCGGCAGCAATGGCGCCGTGTACCCAGTGTCCTACACCCTGACGAAGATCAACGGCGAGTGGAAACTGCGCAACGTGATCATCAACGGTATCAATATCGGCAAGCTGTTCCGTGATCAGTTCGCCGACGCAATGCAGCGCAATGGCAACGACCTGGACAAGACCATCAATGGTTGGGCCGGTGAAGTGGCCAAGGCCAAGGAAGAAACCGACAAAGCTGCCGGGAAGCCTGCGCAATGACCGAGTCGGCTGTTCGTATCGGCGATGCCGGCGAGCTGTTCCTCAGCGGCGTGCTGGATTACCGCACCGGGCCTGACCTGCGCAAGCGGGGCCAGGCGCTGATCAAGGCCAGCAAGGCGCCAGAGCTGGTGCTCGATTGCTCGGCAGTGACCAAGTCCAGCAGTGTTGGCCTGTCGTTGTTGCTGTGCTTCATGCGTGATGCCGAGGCGGCGAAAAAACCGGTCAGCATCCGTGCGTTGCCAGAAGACATGCGCGAAATTGCCGAAGTTTCCGGTTTGACCGAGCTGTTGGCGCATCCTTAATACACATTATTAAAGAAGCCCCCCGTCAGAGTCCTGCTATGCGGGGTTCGCAGGCGCGGGGCTTTTTTGTATGATGTGCGACCCGTGCGCACTGGGCGCCGATAGAGGTTGAGCATGCAGGCCCTAGAAGTTAAGAGCTTCCTTGAAGGAAAGCTGCCTGAAACGACTGTAGAAGTTGAAGGCGAAGGCTGCAAATTCCAGCTGAACGTGATTAGCGATGAACTGGCGGCATTGAGCCCGGTCAAGCGTCAGCAGCAGATCTATGCCCATTTGAACCCATGGATCACCGATGGCAGCATCCATGCGGTCACTATGAAATTTTTCAGCCGCGCGGCCTGGGCCGAGCGCACCTGAGCCCCCAAGGCGTCGAGATTCTTATGGATAAATTGATTATTACCGGCGGTGCCCGCCTTGATGGCGAGATCCGCATTTCCGGTGCGAAAAACTCCGCCTTGCCGATCCTGGCAGCGACCCTGCTGTGCGATGGCCCGGTGACTGTGGCCAACCTGCCGCACCTGCACGACATCACCACCATGATCGAACTGTTCGGTCGCATGGGCATTGAGCCGGTGATCGACGAGAAGCTGGCGGTCGAAATCGACCCACGCACCATCAAGACCTTGATCGCCCCGTACGAACTGGTGAAAACCATGCGTGCGTCGATCCTGGTGCTGGGCCCGATGGTTGCCCGTTTCGGCGAAGCCGAAGTGGCTTTGCCTGGCGGTTGCGCCATTGGTTCGCGTCCGGTCGACCTGCACATCCGTGGCCTTGAGGCCATGGGCGCAGTCATCGACGTCGAAGGCGGCTACATCAAGGCCAAGGCGCCGGAAGGCGGCCTGCGTGGCGCGAACTTCTTCTTCGATACCGTCAGCGTCACCGGTACCGAGAACATTATGATGGCCGCTGCCCTGGCCAAAGGCCGCAGCGTGCTGCAAAACGCCGCGCGTGAGCCGGAGGTGGTCGACCTGGCCAACTTCCTCAACGCCATGGGCGCCAAAGTTTCCGGCGCTGGCACCGACACCATCACTATTGACGGTGTAGAGCGTCTGCACACCGCCACTTACAAAGTCATGCCTGACCGCATCGAGACCGGCACCTACCTGGTTGCCGCTGCCGTGACCGGTGGCCGTGTGAAGGTCAAGGACACCGATCCGACTATCCTTGAAGCCGTCCTGGAAAAACTCAAGGAAGCCGGCGCAGAGATCACCACCGGCGAAGACTGGATCGAGCTGAACATGCACGGCAAGCGGCCAAAAGCTGTCAACGTGCGTACTGCTCCGTATCCGGCGTTCCCGACCGACATGCAAGCGCAGTTCATCTCCTTGAACGCGATTGCCGAAGGCACCGGTGCCGTGATCGAGACCATCTTCGAAAACCGTTTCATGCACGTGTATGAACTGCACCGCATGGGCGCCAAGATCCAGGTCGAAGGCAACACCGCTATCGTCACCGGCATCGACAAGCTCAAGGGCGCGCCAGTAATGGCAACCGACCTGCGTGCCTCGGCCAGCCTGGTGATCTCGGCACTGTGCGCCGAAGGTGACACCCTGATCGACCGCATCTACCACATAGACCGTGGTTACGAGTGCATTGAAGAGAAACTGCAGATGCTCGGCGCAAAAATCCGCCGCGTACCGGGCTAACCCCCTGTTTGTGGCGAGGGAGCTTGCTCCCGCTGGACTGCGTAGCAGTCCCGCTCTTCGGGGGCCGCTTCGCGTCCCAGCGGGAGCAAGCTCCCTCGCCACAGTTTGTTGTTAACTGGTTTGTTTCAAATCGAGACTGTCATGGCCTCGATCTGTGTCTGGCGCCGTTTGCGACCGGACAGCAATAGCCTGATGAAGGACTGACATTTCCCATGTTGACCATCGCACTGTCCAAGGGCCGCATCCTTGACGACACGTTGCCGCTTCTGGCTGAAGCGGGCATCGTGCCGACCGAGAATCCGGACAAGAGCCGCAAGCTGATCATCCCCACGACCCAGGACGACGTGCGCCTGCTGATCGTGCGGGCTACCGACGTGCCGACCTACGTTGAACATGGCGCTGCCGACCTGGGTGTTGCCGGCAAGGACGTGCTGATGGAATACGGCGGCCAGGGGCTGTACGAGCCATTGGACCTGCGCATCGCCCTGTGCAAACTGATGACCGCTGGCCGCGTCGGTGATGTCGAACCCAAAGGCCGCCTGCGGGTCGCCACCAAATTCGTCAACGTCGCCAAGCGCTATTACGCCGAACAAGGCCGTCAGGTCGATATCATCAAGCTCTACGGCTCCATGGAGCTGGCGCCGCTGATTGGCCTGGCCGACAAGATCATCGACGTGGTCGACACCGGTAACACCCTGCGCGCCAACGGTTTGGAACCCCAGGATTTCATCGCCGACATCAGCTCCCGCCTGATCGTCAACAAAGCTTCGATGAAGATGCAGCACGCCCGTATCCAGGCGTTGATCGACACCCTGCGCAAGGCAGTGGAGTCTCGACACCGCGGTTGACTCACCCGCGTAGCTGAAGAGCTACGCCCGTCTATCCGCCTCATAGCCAGAATTCTCAGGTGCCCAAGCGGAAACGACTGCTAGTTTAGGGCGCCTGAGTTTTTGCCAATTCTATTGAGGCCCTCGCTATGACCACGTCCACTGCAATTGCCCGACTCAACGCTGCCGACCCGGATTTCGCCCATCATCTGGATCATCTGCTGAGCTGGGAAAGCGTGTCCGACGACTCGGTCAACCAGCGGGTGCTCGACATTATCAAGGCCGTGCGCGAGCGCGGTGATGCGGCGCTGGTGGACTTCACCCGCCAGTTCGACGGCTTGGACGTGCAGTCCATGGCCGATCTGATCCTGCCGCGTGAACGCCTGGAGCTGGCCCTCACGCGCATCACCGCGCCACAGCGCGAAGCCCTGGAAGTCGCTGCGGCGCGGGTGCGCAGCTATCACGAAAAACAGAAGCAGGACTCCTGGAGCTACACCGAGGCCGATGGCACGGTGCTGGGTCAGAAGGTCACGCCACTGGACCGCGCCGGTCTGTACGTGCCGGGCGGTAAGGCGTCGTATCCATCGTCGGTGCTGATGAATGCGATCCCGGCCAAAGTCGCGGGCGTGACCGAAGTGGTCATGGTGGTGCCGACCCCCCGTGGCGAAATCAACGAGTTGGTGCTGGCTGCCGCCTGCATCGCCGGTGTCGACCGTGTGTTCACCATCGGTGGCGCCCAGGCCGTCGCAGCGCTGGCCTACGGCACTGAAAGCGTGCCGAAGGTCGACAAGGTGGTCGGCCCAGGCAACATCTACGTCGCCACCGCCAAGCGCCACGTGTTCGGCCAGGTCGGTATCGACATGATTGCCGGGCCCTCGGAAATCCTGGTGGTGTGTGACGGCCAGACCGACCCGGACTGGATCGCCATGGACCTGTTCTCCCAGGCGGAGCACGACGAAGATGCCCAGGCGATCCTGGTCAGCCCCGATGCCGAGTTCCTCGACAAGGTCGCCGCCAGTATCAATAAGCTGCTGCCGACCATGGAGCGTGCCGAGATCATCGAGAAGTCGATCAACGGCCGTGGTGCGCTGATTTTGGTGCGTGACATGGAGCAAGCCATTGAGGTGGCCAACCGCATCGCACCGGAGCACCTGGAGCTGTCCGTAGCGGACCCACAGGCCTGGTTGCCGTCGATCCGTCACGCAGGGGCGATCTTCATGGGCCGTCACACCAGTGAAGCCCTGGGCGACTACTGCGCCGGCCCCAACCACGTGTTGCCAACCTCCGGCACTGCGCGTTTCTCGTCGCCGCTGGGGGTGTACGACTTCCAGAAGCGCTCGTCGATTATCTTCTGCTCGCCACAAGGCGCTTCCGAGCTGGGCAAGACCGCCTCGGTGCTGGCCCGTGGTGAATCCCTCAGCGCTCACGCCCGTAGCGCTGAATACCGCATCGTCAAGGGAGAGTGAGGCATGAGCAAATTCTGGAGCCCTTTCGTCAAGGACCTGGTGCCTTACGTACCCGGTGAGCAACCGAAGCTGACCAAGCTGGTCAAGCTCAATACCAACGAAAACCCCTACGGCCCATCGCCCAAGGCGCTGGCGGCAATGCAGGCCGAGTTGAATGACAACTTGCGCCTGTACCCGGACCCCAACAGCGACCTGCTCAAGCAGGCCGTGGCCAAGTATTACGGGATCGATGCCGGCAAGGTGTTCCTCGGCAACGGTTCCGACGAAGTCTTGGCGCACATCTTCCATGGCCTATTCCAGCACGATCTGCCGCTGCTGTTCCCGGATATCAGCTACAGCTTCTACCCGGTGTACTGCGGCCTGTACGGCATCACGTTCGATGCGGTGGCATTGGACGAGCAGTTCCAGATTCGGGCTGCTGACTATGCCAGGCCCAACGGCGGGATCATCTTCCCCAACCCTAACGCGCCCACCGGCTGCGTACTGGCGCTGGACGCGGTGGAGCAGATTCTCAAGGCCAGCCCGGATTCTGTGGTGGTGGTCGATGAAGCCTATATCGACTTCGGCGGCGAAACTGCCATCAGCCTGGTCGACCGTTACCCGAACCTGCTGGTGACCCAGACCCTGTCCAAATCGCGCTCACTGGCCGGTTTGCGTGTGGGCCTGGCCGTGGGCCACCCAGACCTGATCGAAGCGCTGGAGCGGGTCAAGAACAGCTTCAACTCCTACCCGCTGGATCGGATGGCGATTGTTGGTGCGGCGGCCGCGTTTGACGACCGCGAATACTTTGAGAAGACCTGCCTGCGGGTGATCGACAGCCGCAACCAGGTCGTCGCGCAATTGCAGGGCAAGGGGTTTGAGGTGTTGCCGTCGGCGGCGAACTTCATCTTCGCGCGTCACCCGCGGCATGACGCTGCAGGGTTGGCCGCCAAGTTGCGGGAGCAAGGGGTGATTGTGCGGCACTTCAAGCAGGAGCGGATTGCCCAGTTCCTGCGGATCAGCATCGGGACGCCGGAGCAGAACCAGGCGCTGATCGACGGGCTCGGCGAGCTCTAAGTCGCACAGGAGATCAAAAATGTGGGAGCGGGCTTGCTCGCGAAAGCGGTTTATCAGTCACACAACTATTGACTGACACTGCGCCTTCGCGAGCAAGCCCGCTCCCACATTTGGTTTGTGGCGTTGGTTAGATCAGCGGCTCATCATCCGGCTTCTTGTTCTTCCAGCCATCATTGCCCGGCAGCAGCAAGTTCAAACCAATTGCCACCACCGCACACAGGGCGATGCCCTTGAGGCCGAAATCATCCGGGCCGGTGCCGGTGCCGACCAGCACACCGCCAATCCCGAATACCAGCGTTACCGACACAATCACCAGGTTGCGCGCCTCGCCCAGGTCGATCTTGTGGCGAATCAGCGTGTTCATCCCCACCGCAGCAATCGAGCCGAACAGCAGGCACAGAATCCCGCCCATCACCGGTACCGGGATGCTCTGCAGCAGCGCGCCGAACTTGCCGATGAACGCCAGGCTGATGGCAAACACTGCTGCCCAAGTCATGATTTTCGGGTTGTAGTTCTTGGTCAGCATCACGGCGCCGGTCACTTCGGCGTAGGTGGTGTTCGGCGGGCCGCCAAACATGCCGGCAGCCGTGGTGGCGATACCGTCACCCAGCAGCGTGCGATGCAGGCCAGGTTTTTTCAGGTAATCGCGGCCGGTCACGCTGCCTACCGCAATCACACCACCGATATGCTCGATCGCCGGGGCCAGTGCTACCGGGACGATAAACAGGATCGCCTGCCAGTTGAACTCCGGCGCGGTGAAGTGGGGCAGGGCGAACCAGGGTGCGGCGGCGATCTTCGCCGTGTCGACCACACCAAAGTAGAACGACATGGCAAAACCCACCAGCACGCCGGAAATGATCGGCACCAGGCGGAAAATGCCCTTGCCGAACACCGCCACGATCAAGGTGGTGAGCAGCGCTGGCATCGAGATCAGCATGGCGGTCTGGTAGTGGATCAGCTCCGCACCGTCGCCGGACTTGCCCATGGCCATATTGGCGGCAATCGGCGCCATGGCCAGACCGATCGAGATGATCACCGGGCCGATGACCACCGGTGGCAGCAGCTGATCGATAAAGCCGGTGCCCTTGACCTTCACGGCCAGGCCCAGGAACGTATAGACGAAACCGGCCGCCATCACCCCGCCCATGGTCGCCGCCAGGCCGAACTGGCCCTTGGCGAGAATGATCGGGGTGATGAACGCGAAGCTCGATGCCAAAAATACCGGCACCTGCCGCCCTGTCACCACCTGGAACAACAACGTGCCCAGGCCTGCGGTAAACAGCGCGACGTTTGGATCAAGACCTGTGATCAGCGGCATCAACACCAGCGCGCCAAATGCTACGAAGAGCATTTGTGCGCCAGACAGGATCTGGCGCCAAAGCGGGTCGTTGAATTCATCCTGCATGCTCACGCGTCCTTCTGCTTGGTGCCGAAGATCTTGTCGCCCGCATCGCCAAGGCCCGGGATGATGTAGCCGTGTTCGTTCAGCCGCTCATCGATGGACGCGGTGTAGATCTGCACGTCCGGGTGGGCTTTCTCGACGGCGGCGATGCCTTCGGGCGCGGCCACCAGCACCATGGCGCGGATGTCCTTGCAGCCGGCCTTTTTCAGCAAGTCGATGGTGGCGACCATGGAACTGCCGGTGGCGAGCATCGGGTCGATGATCATGGCCAGGCGTTCGTTGATTTCCGGGACGAGTTTTTCCAGGTAGGTGTGGGCCTGCAGTGTTTCTTCATTGCGGGCCACGCCCACGGCGCTGACCTTGGCGCCCGGAATCAGGCTGAGTACACCTTCGAGCATGCCGATACCGGCGCGCAGGATCGGCACCACGGTAATTTTCTTACCGGCGATTTTCTCCACTTGTACGGGACCGGCCCAACCGGGGATCTCGTAGGTTTCCAGAGGCAAATCCTTGGTGGCTTCGTAAGTGAGCAACGCTCCGACTTCCTGAGCAAGCTCACGGAAGTTCTTCGTGCTAATGTCGGCACGGCGCATAAGGCCGAGTTTGTGTCGGATCAGCGGGTGGCGGATCTCGCGAGTGGGCATAGGAAAGGCTCCGGCGGCGGGCAAAAAAACCGGCCTAGATTAATCTATCCGAGGGTGTTGTCCTATAGACATCAAGTACGTTAGTCCATAAAGGCTTGATTGGAGCGCACGAGAAGCGTACCTTCGCCCGCTTTTCTTGCCACAGCACCCCCTTGGAGAGCGCCATGTCTGCTGATCTCGAGCATATCCGTCAAATCATGCACGAGGCTGACTGCCTGTACACCGAAGCGCAAGTCGAAGCAGCGATCGCCAAGGTTGGCGCGCACATCACCCGCGAAATGGCCGACACCAACCCGGTGGTCTTTTGTGTGATGAACGGTGGCCTGATCTTCGCCGGTAAATTGCTGACTCACCTGCAGTTTCCGTTGGAAGCCTCTTACCTGCACGCCACCCGCTATCGCAATGAGACCAGCGGCGGCGACTTGTTCTGGAAGGCCAAGCCGGAAGTGTCGTTCATCGACCGTGACGTGTTGATCATCGATGACATTCTCGATGAAGGTCACACCCTGGGCGCTATCATCGATTTCTGCAAACATGCCGGCGCGCGCAAAGTGCATACCGCTGTGTTGATCGATAAAGACCACGACCGCAAAGCCCGCCCTGAACTCAAGGCCGATTTTGTTGGGCTGCCGTGCGTCGACCGCTATATCTTCGGGTATGGCATGGACTACAAGGGCTACTGGCGTAACGCCAATGGCATCTACGCCGTTAAAGGAATGTAATCGATGGCCCGCTTTCTTGATCAGACGCTGTTTGCCGAGTTGGCCGAGAAAGCGGCCGCCAATCCCCGTGGCCGTCAAAACGTTAACTTTCATGAGATGCAAGAGCCTTGTCATCGCATGGCCGTCGGTTTGCAGCCCAGCACCTATGTACAGCCTCACCGTCACCTGAGCGCCGATAAGGCTGAGACTTTGCTGGTGCTCAAAGGGCGCCTGGGAATCCTGATTTTCAGCGAGACGGGCGAAGTGTTGAGCACGCGTGTGTTGGAAGCGGGCGGAGAATGCCAGGGTGTCGACCTGTCGCCCGGCGTGTTCCATGGCCTGGTAGTGCTTGAACCGGACAGCGTGATGTTTGAGTGCAAGGCTGGCCCTTACCGCGCTGTGGGTGAGGGTGAGCTGGCCGACTGGGCACCCCGCGAAGGTGAGGCGGGTATGGCTGAGTATCATCGCTGGATGCTCGCCCAGTTCGATTGAAATCCAAACGTGGCCGTCTGTAGGAGCGAGCAAGCTCGCTCCTACAGAAAAACATCAACGATAACGCGTGCTTCCTGCATAAACGCGGCGCCTTTGAGCTTTTCGCGAGCAAGCTCGCTCCTACAGGTATTAGGGCAAGCCCCCTCCCACATCCGGCTTCGCGCAGGTAGACTTCCAGTCCCGTGTAAATGTCTGCAGGCTGGAGTCGGTAATGCGTAAAGATAAGAAACAGGTGATCGGCGACGAAATCGGTGACGACCAGATCAAGTTGTTCCTGGACTTCGAGCCGGTTGATGCGACGTCGCCATCCCTGCACAAACTGATCAAGGCCTATCGCGGCCTGCGTATCGACGACTTCGAGCGTTTCCTGGGCTTTTTCAAAGAAGCAGGCCTGGACCTGGATGGCAAGGACGAGCATGGCCAGACCTTCGTCGACCTGATCAAAGACCAGCGCAACGCCGCCGAATACATCGAGCTGATCGACAACGCCCGCGGCTGATTATCCGAGCCACAAAAAAACGCCCCGGCCTCATAAGAGTCCGGGGCGTTTGGCTTTTAACGGTAGGAGCGAGCTTGCTCGCGAAGAACCTGAGAGCGCTGCGTTAATCCACTTGCGCTGCGTTATCGTTGACGTTTTTCGCGAGCGAGCTCGCTCCTACAGGTTCCACCAGCTCAAGGCTGATGTTGTTCTGCGTGTTGATCTGGCGATACAGCTCGGCATCGGTCTCCAGGACCTTTTCCCGCGCCGGGAAGATCTCGTGCAGCTTGCTCGCCCATTCACCGGCAGCCTTCTGCGGGAAGCAGCGTTCAATCAGCTCGAGCATGATCGACACGGTGACCGAAGCGCCTGGGGACGCGCCCAGCAGCGCCGCGAGCGAACCGTCCTTGGCCGCCACCAGCTCGGTGCCGAATTGCAGCACGCCGCCTTTCTTCGGGTCTTTCTTGATGATCTGCACGCGCTGGCCGGCCACTTCCAGGCGCCAGTCCTCGGCTTTCGCCTCAGGGTAGAAGCGACGCAGGGATTCCAGGCGCTGTTCCATGGACTGGCGCACTTCGCTGACCAGGTACTTGGTCAGGTCCATGTTGTCGCGGGCCACGGCCAGCATCGGGCCGATGTTGCCGGCGCGAATCGACATCGGCAGGTCAAGGAACGAGCCGTGCTTGAGGAACTTGGTGGTGAAACCGGCGTATGGCCCGAACAGCAGGGATTTCTTGCCATCCACCACGCGGGTGTCCAAGTGCGGCACGGACATCGGCGGCGAACCCACGGCAGCCTGGCTGTAGACCTTGGCCTGGTGCTGCTTGACCACTTCCGGGTTGTCGCAGCGCAACCACTGGCCGCTCACCGGGAAGCCGCCGAAGCCTTTGCTCTCTTCGATGCCCGAAGCCTGCAGTAACGGCAGCGCCGCACCGCCAGCGCCGAGGAATACGAACTTGGCATCCACGTCGCGGCTGTTACCGCTGTTGACGTCCTTGATGCTCACGGTCCAGCCTGCGCCGTTGCGCTTGAGGCCGGTCACGCGTTTGCAGTACTTGACCTGGGCGTCCGGCGAGCTGGTCAGGTGGCTGAGCAACTGATTGGTCAGCGCGCCAAAGTTGACGTCGGTGCCGTTCATCACGCGGGTGGCGGCGATTTTTTCGTCGAGCGGGCGGCCCGGCATCATCAACGGCATCCACTCGGCCATTTCGCTGCGGTCTTCGGTGTAGTGCATGTCCGAAAACGCGTGGTGCTGGCTGAGGGTCTCAAAGCGCTTCTTGAGGAAGGCCACGCCTTTGTCGCCCTGCACGAAGCTCAGGTGCGGCACCGGGCTGATGAACGACTTGGACGAGCCAAAGGTGCCCTTCTTGGTCAGGTAAGCCCAGAACTGCTTCGACACCTCGAACTGGGTGTTGATGTGCACGGCTTTCTTGATGTCGATGGAACCATCGGCGGCCTGCGGCGTGTAGTTCAGCTCGCACAGCCCCGCGTGGCCGGTACCGGCGTTGTTCCACGGGTTGGAACTCTCCGCGGCACCCGAGTCCATCAGCTCAACGACTTCCAGCGTGAGGCCGGGGTCGAGCTCTTTGAGGAGTACGGCCAGGGTGGCACTCATGATGCCGGCCCCTACCAGTACTACGTCGACTGCTTCGTTATGCGCCATTTAACGCGTCTCCAAAATCTGCAGCACCAAATTGTCGGCATGGCTGCCAGGAGTGACGGGGCGGTTCACGTGTTGCCCCAGGTTACCCATGGCCAGGATCGCCATGTCCGATTCGCAATTCTTTGCAACTTCAGCACACGCTTCCTGCCGGGCTAATCTGCCTATGAACGCATTCATGGGCGCCTGTGGCAATTCGACTTATGGTCAAAGCGTGCGATTCGTGCAACCAATCCGTAGCGGACAGGCTCAAGCTCCGGTTTTTGAGGAAGGCTCGATCCTGTGTAATTGGGCTGACCCAGACGCTGATGGTGCTTGTACAAACGCCAAACTATTCATTTGCTCGCCACACTCTTGTGAAGTTGTGAAAACCCGTTTTTTTCACGCTCTTTTGAAGACGTGAACCTCAAAAAAGGGCTGCCCCAGCCTGGCACCTGGCCCGCAAACCTCTGCCGACATGCGACAAAACGGGCAAACAACTCAAGTGGCCGAGCGCAATGGCAGCTCTGGCAGATTCGATAAAAGACGGGGTGGTTTGCAAAGGAAACAGCAAGCACGCCAGCTTCACTCGATCTGTGTGGGCGGCTCTCTGTGGGCGATTTTGGGGGCTAATGCCTGGGCATTAACGATGCTGCGAGGCCCGATCAGGAGACGTCCTTATAATCGGGGGGAGATTGTAGCGAAGAACGTCAGGGAAATGGGCGTGTTTTATGACTTTTATTAGAGCCCCGGTCAGGAGGCCAACGCTTGCCGGTGTTGTGCGCGAAAAACCTGCGGGCTGACGCGGGCGCTGGCCGGCAGTGGGCGGTGCATCCAGCCCAGGTGAGTCTCTGTCACTTCCACCCAGCCTTCACCGACGGGCGGCAGGCTGCATTGCTTGAATGCCTGGCAATGGCCTTTGGCATCGAGCAAGGCAAAGTGGCGATGGCGGGCGTGTGACATGAACAGGGTCTTGAGAAGGCGCATGGCTGTGTACCTGGTGTGTTACATGCTTGAAGGTTGCCAGTGTGGCATGACACTGGGGTGACGAATTTATGCGAATTTGTAATTTGCACCGGGGCTTCAGCCACCGTTCAGGATCGCTGGTGAGTGGCGCGCGTGCACCGTTATACTGGCGACCTGTCTGCACCTAGTCCTGGAGAAATGCGATGTTGCAACGCCTGTTGTTCGGTTTGATCACTGTGACCAGTTTGACCCTTGTCGGCTGCGCCAACAGCCCGCAACAACTCAGCCCGCAACCTAAAGTCACTGCGCCGTTGGCTGCGGTAGGCCACGGCCAGCCGGTCTCGGTACGCGTGGTTGACGGTCGTCCGTCGCCGACCCTGGGCTCGCGTGGCGGCCTGTATCCGGAGACCGCACTGATTTCGGTGACCGGCCAGGATGTGCTGCCCAAGTTGCAGGCCCAGGCTGAAGCCGCCGTGCGTTTGTTGGGCTTTACGCCGACCAACTCCCCAGGCGTGCCACAACTGACCGTGACCCTGGCCGAGCTGAAATACCAGTCGCCCAAAGACGGCCTGTATGTGACCGAGGCTTCCATCGGCGCGACCTTCAAGTCTGACGTCAGTGCCGGCACCCGCCGTTACAGTGGCCGCTACGCTGCCTCGCTCAACCAGCGTTTCGGCATGTCGCCCAACCAGGAAACCAACACCAAGCTGGTCAGCGACGTGCTCAGCGATGCCTTGACCCGTCTGTTCAAGGACCCAAGCATCGGCCAACTGCTCAGCGCGCAATAAGCCGCTCACAAAAAAACCGGGCTCATCGCTGAGCCCGGTTTTTTTGTGCCTGTGGTTTTGTCATGCCGCTGTATCGACATAAAAATCCAGCATGCTCACACCGGTAAGCAGATCCAGCTCCGGCAGGTCGGCGTGCTGGTGTCCGCCGAGGGCGCAATACACCAGCCAATGGCGGTCCTGAACGTTGAACGCGAGGCTGCCGATCAGCGCCTCCTGCTCCTCGCTCTGGGCGATCAGATACAGCCGATCCTGGTTTTGCGCATGCAACATGACAAGCTCCTCAAGCGTCGAAGGGCAACAGAGTGGCTTGTTAAGGTGACGTTCAGGTGACGGCGTAAATTACTGGATACATTAGCCGTCAATGGGGAAGGAGCATCTAAGGCGCAGGAGGCGACTGTCGTTCAGGTATGTATCTGGACTGATACCCGAAGACTGGTTCACCGAGGTTTGCGATGGCGCTGCCCGCACTGCTCATCAATATTGTTGCCCTGTTGGTTGCCTGCTCGGGCGCCTGGGTGTTGTTCATCACCCGCCTGCATGCGCAACGTGCGATGGCCGACCTGGCCCTGCGCAGCGAAGAGCGCGCTATCGACCAGCCGATGTTGTTTCTGGATACACGCACCGAACGGGCGCATCGTCTGGCGTACCGCGTCGGGTTCGCCTGCCTTGGCCTGGCCCTGGCCATCTCCTGGCTGAGCACCCACTTCTAATTCCACTGCAAAATCAAATGTGGGAGCGGGCTTGCCCGCGAAGGCGGTGTATCAGCCCGCGCATCTTTAACTGATCCAACGCATTCGCGAGCAAGCCCGCTCCCACACAAGCCTGCTCACATATTTTGGATGGATGCTTACAGAGGAATCCCGGCCTTGACTCGGTATTGGTTGCGTACCGGCGTCGCATACTGCACCACCAGATAAGGTCGGTGCTCCGCCGGGCACTCGTTCAAGCGCCGCTCCCATTCCGCCTTGGCCTTGGCCAGCTCATCGGCCGGGAACACGTCCGCCGCCTTGGGCACCTGCAGTTGTGGGTCGGCATCACTCCACTGCGCGTACGCCAGGTAATGCACCGGAAACAAGCGGTAACCACCGAGGATCTGCCGATCCATTTCCACTGCCAGCAGCTTGGTGTCTTCAAAACGCTCGGTGATCGGCGGCGCAAAGTTCACGTGCACCCGGCCTTTATAGCCGGTGATGCCCAGGGCAATGCTCACATCATCCTCGCCCGGTGCCTTGGTGTAGGTGCCGGTGGTGGCGCGGATATACAGCTCGCGGGCCTTGGCGGCATCGCAGGGGTCGTACTCGTAGCTGATGGACACCGGCGTCAGGTTCAATGACTGGATGACCTCGGCAAACGGCTCGTCCTTGCGGCTGACGTGGAACATCTTGAGGATCGCCGATTCGGTACGGTCATCGCCATCCTTGGCCCGGCCTTCAGCCTGGGCGATCCAGATCGACTGGCAGTCGTTGCGGATCGAATGGTTGATGTAGGCCGACAGCAGGTTGTAAGCGGCCATCTTCTCCTTTCGCCCGGTGATCGAACGGTGCACGATGAAGCTCTTGTTCAGGCGCATCAGGTCGCTGACAAACGGCTTTTGCAGCAGGTTGTCACCGATGGCGATGCGCGGCGTCGGCAGGCCGGCGTGGTACACGGCGTAGTTGACGAAGGCCGGGTCCATCACGATGTCGCGGTGGTTGGCCAGGAACAGATAGGCGGTGCCGGATTTCAATTGTTCGACGCCGGTATAGGTCACGCCGTCGGTCGCCCGGTCAATGGTGTGGTCGACGTAGTACTCGACTTTGTCTTGCAGCGTAGCCACGGTGGTGACGCCGGCGAACTCACGGCGTAGTTTGCGCGCGATCATCGGCTTGAGCAGCCAGCCCAAGGCGCCGGCAAAGCGCGGGAAGCGGAAGTGGGTCAGTATGTCCAGAAAGGCCTTGTCACTGAACAGACGCGCCAGCACTGCCGGGACTTCGCTGTCGTTGTAAGGTCGGATGGTATCGAATTCGCCCATCATGCTCTCTTGTTAGAAACGGCTAGGGTAAGTAAAAGGAAATGCCAGGGTGCGGTCCGAATAAGGGGCCGGCCAAGAATAGCCCTGTAAATAGACCGGCGATTATACGCACAAGTCACCTGGGAGACTGCGATGCTCGAAAGTGCGCTGTACGATTGTCCTTATTGTGGCGAAGCGGTCGAGACAACGGTGGATTTGTCCGGTGGTGACCAGACCTATATAGAAGACTGCCAAGTGTGTTGCCGGCCGATCACGTTCGACCTGCAAGTCCATGGTGATGAGTGGATGCTTGAAACCCGTAGCGAAAATGAATAACAGGTACGCCCATGCAGCGAATCTACGAACCGGAAAATCTCATGGAGGGCGAGTTGCTGCAGCAGATGCTTGCCAGTGAAGGCATCGAGGCGCATCTGGTGGGGCGCCATTTGCTCGGGGGCACGGGCGAGTTGCCGATATTTGGCTTGCTGGGGCTGGAGGTCGACAACGACCAGGCCGCCTGTGCCCGCGAGCTGATCACCGCCTATATCGGCGCCCAACCGTTGCCCGGCGACGAACCCGACAGCTTCCCCGACGTATTGGTCTGTTAGGCTGTCCGTCGGTTTACCCAAGAGTCGTGTTGCCCCATGTGTGGACGTTATGCCCTGTTTCGCTGGAACCCTGCCTTTGCTGCCTTGCCCGGCTTCCCCGCCGACCAGCAGGCCCAGTGGAACATCTCCCCCAATGATTCGGTGCTGATCCAGCGCTTGAGCGAGGGCCAACTCACCCTGGCGCGTGCCCGCTGGGGCCTGACGCCGCCCTGGCTGACAGACCTGTCGCGCACCCCGGCCCACGCCCGCGCTGAAACCCTGGCCGAACAACCGATGTTTCGCGAAGCATTCCGCCAGCGCCGATGCCTGCTGCCCGCCAATGGCTTTTATGAGTGGCGCGGCACCCAGCGCAAGCGCCCGTACTGGCTCACACCGGGGGAGGGCTCCACGTTGTTCTTTGCCGCAGTGTGGGAAGCGTATCCGGTGCAGGAGCAGGTATGGCTGAGCACGGCGGTGGTTACCCAAGCGGCGCAAAGCCAGCGCCGGCCGTTGATTCTGGACGCGGCAGGGCAGGCCGCCTGGCTCGACCCCGAGACACCGCTGCATGTATTGCAGGGCCTGCTGGCGGCTGAGCCTGCCGTGCTGCGCGAGCGGGTGCTGGCCAATATGGTCAACGATCCGAAGCTCAATGGGCCCGAGTGCCTGACCCCGGCGTGAGCTTTGCCAGTCCGGTCGCGTTCGGATGTATCTGAAATTCAGCGGTTAAACGTCTGGTGTATCTGGCGCAGATACCAATGACCGCCTACGATACGCGCCATGTTTTCAGGGAGCGTGTTCATGAAGAAGTCATTGGTGGTAAGCGGTTTGGTTGCAGCGATGCTGCTGGCGGGTTGTCAGTCGGTCAATACCACCAGCGGCGGCGCCGTTGGGGTGGAGCGCAAGCAGTACATGTTCAGCATGCTGTCGAGCCAGGAAGTCGACCAAATGTATGCCCAGTCTTATCAGCAGACCCTGGGTGAAGCCAGCAGCAAAGGGGTGCTGGACAAGACCAGCGCCAACGCCAAGCGCGTGCAGGCCATTGCCAAGCGCCTGATCGCCCAGGCTCCGACTTTCCGCGCGGATGCGGCCCAGTGGAACTGGGACGTGAACCTGATCAAAAGCGATGAGATGAACGCCAACTGCGGGCCTGGCGGCAAGATCCTGGTGTACAGCGGCTTGATCGACAACCTCAAGCTCACCGATGACGAACTGGCCGCCGTGATGGGCCATGAAATCGCCCACGCCTTGCGTGAGCACGGCCGCGAAGCCATGTCCAAGGCTTACGGTATCCAGATGGCCAAGCAGGGCGCCGGGGCAATATTCGGTCTCGGCCAGGACAGCCTGGCACTGGCCGATACCGTGGCCAACTACGGCATGACCTTGCCCAACAGCCGCAGCAATGAAAACGAAGCCGACCTGATCGGCCTGGAACTGGCCGCCCGCGCTGGTTACAACCCGAACGCGGCCATCACGTTGTGGAACAAGATGGCCAAGGCTTCGGAAGGCGCACCGCCGGAATTCATGAGCACGCACCCGGCTTCCGACAGCCGCATCGCGTCCTTGCAGGCGGCGATTCCGAAGGTGATGCCGCTCTACCAGCAGGCCAAGAAGTCCTGATCCTGTAGGAGCGAGCTTGCTCGCGAAAAACGTCAACGATAACGCGTGCTGCCTGAATAAACGCGGCGCCGCTGAGTTTTTCGCGAGCAAGCTCGCTCCTACACGTATGTAGGGCAAGCCCGCTCCTCTCGTTCTGATCGGTTTACAGCCAGCCGCTGCTTTGCATGGCCTTGTATACCGCAATAATCGCCAGGATGAAGAACGCTGTTGCCGCCAATCGACGAATCAAGGTCAGCGGCAGTTTCTCCGCGGCAAAATTCCCTGCCAGCACCACCGGTACGTTGGCAATCAACATGCCCAGGGTGGTACCGATAATCACCAGCCACAATTCCGGGTATTGCGCGGCCAGCATCACCGTGGCGATCTGGGTCTTGTCACCGATTTCGGCGAGAAAGAACGCAATCAAGGTGGTCAGGAAGGGCCCGAACTTACGGGTGGTACTGGCTTCGTCATCATCGAGTTTGTCCGGCACCAGGGTCCACAGCGCCGTGGCGCAGAAGCTCGCGGCGAGGATCCAGTGCAGCACCGCATCCGAGAAGAAACTCCCGAACCAGGCGCCCACGGCACCGGCCGCCGCATGGTTGGCCAGGGTCGCGGCGACGATGCCGGCGATGATCGGCCAGGGCTTGCGAAAGCGAGCAGCAAGGATGAGTGCGAGCAGTTGCGTCTTGTCGCCGATTTCGGCCAGGGCAACGATTGCGGTAGGAACGAGTAGTGAATCCAGCATCAGGTTAGTTTCCAGGGGCGGGTCGACACGGCTATGACACGTACAGCCTTCCCGCCCCGGGTAAGGTGTGCGTGTCATAGGTCTTGTCAAACCCCGGTCCGTCTGTGCGGACTCCTGGGTCGCATACGCCATGGTCTGCTGACCAAGTATGTTGACGTATGCCGGACGAGCATGGGCTCGTGGGAGACTACTCCCCTAGGACGCTGCGGATTCTGCCTAGGCAAAACCCATTCGGCAAGCGTTCTTTTTCAAACCTCCGTCAGGGGCGCTTGGCGCGGTAAATGCGAAAACCGTTGCCTTCGGCCTTGATCGCGCAGATGCCCAAATGCTCTTCGATCAGTGGCTGGTACTTCAGGAAGCTATTGGCAACCAAGCGAAGTTCACCACCTTTTGCCAGGTGTTTCGCTGCTTTTCGCAGCAGGTTCTCCGTGGCGAAATAATCGGTGTGCACGCCGACATGGAACGGCGGGTTGCTCAAAATAGCGTTCAAACCCATGGGCGCCGCGTCGATACCGTCACCGGTCAACACGTCGGCTTCCAGGCCGTTCGCTGCCAGCGTCAGGCGACTGCTGGCGGCAGCAAAGGCATCCACATCCAGCATCGTCACCGTGTTATGCGGGTAGCGGCGTTTGACCGCAGCCCCCAACACTCCGGCGCCGCAACCGAAATCGAGCAAATGACCGCTGGGCAGTTTGTCCAGATGTTCCAACAGCAGTTCGGTGCCGCGGTCCAGGCGGCCGTGGCTGAACACACCGGGCAAGCTCACCACCTTCAGCGGGCCTTCGGCCAGCGGTACGTCGAAGACCTGCGCCAGGCTCTCAAGCTCCACGGCTTGCGGCGCGTTGGCGACGGTGACCTGCCACAGCTGGCAATGCCGTGCGCTATCGAGCTTGCGCGGTTTGCCGAACGGAACCATCTGCTTGGCGGCGCTTTCGATACCACCCTTTTTCTCGCCCACCAGAAACAGCTCGGCGCCAGGCAGGCGAGCGGCCACGGCGTTGAGCAGGTAGTCGGTGAGGTCTTTGGACTTGGGCAGGAAAATCACCGCCGCATCAAAAGCGCGCTCGGGCACCGTCACGCCAAACTGGCTGCGCTCTGCGAAGCGCGCATTGAGCGCCGCCTGGTCACCGGCATGCCAGCACCAGCCGTGGGCATTGGGCAGGCGCCCAAGCAAATCGTCGGCAGGCAAACCTACGAGCAGCAGGTTGCCTTGAAAAAGTTCGGCCTGGCGAAGCAGTACTTCACTGCGCGGATCCATAGTCTGCTCCTTGAAAAGGGGCGCAGTTTATCAACTGACGACGCGCAGCGGGGCGCCGTTGAAAAAGCCCTGGGCGTTTTCCGTGAGTTGGCCGACGATGCGCTGCCGTGCTTCGCGACTGCCCCAGGCGTTGTGGGGTGTGACGATCAAGCGTGGAATGTCTCCAGCCAGCAGCGGGTTGCCATTGACTGGCGGCTCGACACTCAGCACGTCAGTCGCTGCGCCGCCAAGGTGACCACTTCGCAGCGCATTGGCCAGGGCCTGTTCATTGATCAAACCACCGCGCGCAGTATTGACCACAAATGCGCCGGGCTTGAGCAAGGCCAGTTCGCGAGCGCCGATAAAGTCGCGGGTGTGTTCATTGAGTGGGCAATGCAGGGTCAGCGCATCGACCTGGGTCAGCAATTCGTCCAGCGGCAAACGGTCGGCGCGGGCAGGGCGCCCAGGTATCGCGCCGAGCATCACGCGCATGCCGAATGCCTCGGCCAGGCGTGCCACGGCACTGCCCAATTCACCATGGCCGAGCAGGCCGAGGGTTTTGCCTTCCAGTTCGACGATCGGATGGTCCAGCAGGCAAAACTGTTTGGCCTGCTGCCATTTGCCAGCGGCCACATCCTGTTGGTAGTCCTTCAAGCGCGTGGCGAGGTTGAGCAACAGCATGATCGTATGTTGTGCTACCGACGGCGTGCCGTAGCCCTGGCAGTTGCTCACGGTAATCCCCTGGGCGCGGGCGGCTTCAAGGTCGATATTGTTGGTGCCGGTGGCCGATACCAGGATCAGCTTGAGCTCGGGGCAGGCCGCCAGGGTTTGGGCCGTGAGCGGGATTTTATTGCTGATGGCGACTTGGGCGCCCTGCAAGCGCTCCCGCACATTTTCTGGCGTGGTCTGTTCAAACAACTGCAACTGGCTGAAGCAGTCATGCAAACCGCTGAGGTCGAGGTCGCCCAAGTCCAGGGAAGGGTGGTCGAGGAAGACGGCGCGGCGATTGTTCATGATCAACTGTACCTTTTGCGACGAGGTTCGAAGGCGTAATCTGCCGAGCCTATCAGATGAAATAATCAGTTACTTAATGGAGTGAGCATGTACGTCGCCGAGTTTTTGACCGTAGCCTTGATTCACTTATTGGCGGTGGCCAGCCCCGGCCCGGATTTCGCCGTGGTGGTGCGTGAAAGCGTGACCCACGGCCGCCGTGCCGGCACCTGGACGGCCCTGGGCGTCGGCACGGCGATTTTCGTGCATGTGGGTTATTCGCTGTTGGGGATCGGTTTGATCGTGTCCCAGTCCATCGTGTTGTTCAATGCGCTCAAATGGGCTGCCGCGGCGTACCTGCTATATATCGGCTTCAAGGCCCTGCGTGCGCAGCCGGCCAAGCCCACCGCCGAGGGCGAGCTGCACCGTGAAGCGGGCGAGCGCACCCCACGCGGCGCGTTTACCGCAGGTTTTGTGACCAATGGCTTGAACCCCAAGGCCACGCTGTTCTTCCTGTCACTGTTCACCGTGGTGATCAACCCCCACACGCCGCTGGCGGTACAGGCTGGTTACGGTGTGTACCTGGCGGTGGCCACGGCCTTATGGTTTTGCCTGGTGGCCATGTTGTTCAGCCAGCAACGCGTGCGTGCCGGGTTTGCGAAGATGGGCCACTGGTTTGATCGGACCATGGGGGCGGTGTTGATTGCCATCGGGGTGAAGCTGGCCTTTACCAGCATGAAATAATCATTTTTCTCAAGTAAGCACAGTCCAAATGTGGGAGCGGGCTTGCTCGCGAATGCGGAGTGTCAGCCGGTATATCGTTGACTGAATCACCGCATTCGCGAGCAAGCCCGCTCCCACATTGGGTCTCAGTAGGTTCGCGGTAGTGGCGTAACGCTAGCATTTGCGGGTCCCTGCAAATCATTCCTTTGGCTGATTTGGCTGAAACATAAGCGCTCTACAGTGCAGGTCTTCAAGCCAAGACCGAGCAGTCATTAAAGGGATTCTTATGTTGCAGACCCGTGTTATCCCGCCCGCCGAAGGTGCGTACCAATACCCACTGTTGATCAAGCGTCTGCTGATGTCCGGGACTCGCTACGAGAAAACCCGGGAAATTATCTACCGCGACAAGCTGCGCTACAGCTACCCGACGCTGATCGAGCGCGTTGCGCGCCTGGCCAATGTGCTGACCGAAGCCGGGGTCAAGGCTGGTGATACCGTGGCGGTGATGGACTGGGACAGCCACCGCTACCTGGAGTGCATGTTCGCCATCCCGATGATCGGCGCAGTGATCCACACCATCAACGTGCGCCTGTCGCCAGAACAGATTCTGTACACCATGAACCACGCCGAAGACCGCTTTGTGCTGGTCAACAGTGAGTTCGTGGGGCTCTATCAGGCCATTGCCGGGCAGCTCACCACCGTCGACAAAACCTTGTTGATTACCGATGGTGACACCCACACCGCCGAGCTACCCAACCTGGTGGGTGAGTATGAAACCCTGCTGGCCGCCGCCAGCCCCACCTATGACTTCGAGGATTTCGACGAAAACTCGGTCGCCACCACCTTCTACACCACCGGCACCACCGGTAACCCCAAGGGCGTGTACTTCACCCATCGGCAACTGGTGCTGCACACCATTGGCGTGGCGACCATCATGGGCAGCGTCGACAGTGTGCGCCTGCTGGGCACCAACGATGTATATATGCCGATCACGCCGATGTTCCACGTACACGCCTGGGGCTTGCCGTATGTGGCGACCATGCTTGGGCTCAAGCAGGTGTACCCCGGCCGCTACGACCCGGAATACCTGGTGGAACTGTGGCGCAAGGAGAAGGTGACTTTCTCCCACTGCGTACCGACCATCCTGCAAATGGTGCTCAACGCCAAGGCTGCGCAGAGCGTGGATTTCGGCGGTTGGAAAATCGTCATCGGCGGCAGCGCCCTCAATCGTTCGCTGTACGAAGCCGCCAAGGCCCGTGGCATTCAACTGACCGCCGCGTATGGCATGTCCGAGACCGGGCCGCTGGTGTCCTGCGCTCACCTTAATGATGAGTTGATGGCCGGCAGCGAAGACGAGCGCACCACCTACCGCATCAAGGCCGGAGTGCCGGGCCCGTTGGTCGAGGCGGCAATCATGGACACCGACGGTCGTTTCTTACCCGCCGATGGCGAAACCCAGGGCGAACTGGTGCTGCGCGCGCCGTGGCTGACCGAGGGTTACTACAACGAGCCGCACAAGGGCGCCGAGCTATGGGCCGGTGGCTGGCTGCACACCGGTGATGTGGCCACGCTGGATGCCTTCGGCGTGATTGATATCCGCGACCGCATCAAGGATGTGATCAAGACCGGCGGTGAATGGATCTCTTCCCTGGCCTTGGAAGACCTGGTCAGCCGCCACCCGGCGGTGCGGGAGGTGGCGGTGGTGGGCATTGCCGATCCGCAATGGGGCGAGCGCCCCTTCGCCTTGTTAGTGGTGCGTGAAGGGCATGTGATCGATGCGCGAGAGCTCAAGGAACACCTCAAGCCTTTTGTCGAGCTGGGCCATTTGAGCAAGTGGGCGATCCCGAGCCAGATCGCCGTTGTTACTGAAATTCCCAAGACCAGTGTCGGCAAGCTCGACAAGAAACGTATCCGCGTCGACATCATCGAGTGGCAGGCCAACAACAGCACGTTCCTGTCCACGCTCTAAACCCTTTCGCCGCGCCCGTTCGGGCGCGGCAATGCTCTATATCAAGCCTTTACTTGTGATTTGCCGAATTTCAGCCATTCTTCCGACGTCGACCTTCGTCGGCGTGGCGAAAGGGTTGTGGCAGACAGGTTGGTGATGCAAATCACACTTTAGAGGGATCAAGCACTACCCCCCCTCTGGCTATAGTCCCTTTCAGAGTTTTTCGCGGATGTTGCGCTTCGAGCCATGGAGGCTCGGTGGCGATTCGGCATTGGAATCGTTGTATCCCGGCCGTTACATCTGAAGAAAGGGCTCACTGCCATAACAATAAAATATGCACATGGAGTAGCGTCGATGACCTCAGTAAACCAGTTCTGGCGCCGGGCAAGACTGCCCCTGGCCGTCAGCCTCGCTTCTACGCTCGCCGGGCCGGCATTCGGCGTCAGTTTCAACATTGGTGAAATCGAAGGGAGCTTTGACTCGTCGCTTTCCGTGGGGGCGAGTTGGTCCACGGCCAAACCCAATCGTGACCTGATCGGTGCCAACAACGGCGGCAAGGGCTTGTCCCAGACCTCCGACGACGGCCACCTGAACTTCAAGCGCGGCGAGACGTTCTCGAAGATCTTCAAGGGCATCCACGACCTGGAACTGAAGTACGGCGACACCGGTGTGTTTGTGCGGGGCAAATACTGGTACGACTTCGAACTCAAGGACGAAAGCCGTCCGTTCAAGGACATCAGCGACAACAACCGCAAGGAAGGCGCCAAGTCTTCGGGCGGGCAGATTCTCGATGCATTCGTCTACCACAACTACTCGATTGCCGATGCGCCGGGTTCCGTGCGTTTTGGTAAGCAGGTCGTGAGCTGGGGCGAAAGTACCTTCATCGGCGGCGGCATCAACTCCATCAACCCGATCGACGTGTCGGCGTTTCGTCGTCCGGGGGCCGAGATCAAGGAAGGCTTGATCCCGGTGAACATGTTCTACGTGTCCCAGTCGCTCACCGACAACCTGTCGGCCGAGGCGTTTTACCAGTTGGAGTGGGACCAAACCGTTACCGATAACTGCGGCACCTTCTTCTCGCAGCCGGACGTGATCTCCGATGGTTGCAGCAATAACCTGCGGGTACTGAACAAGCGTTCCACCATTCCTGCCGCCGCCCTGCCGACTCTGGGTGCCTTGGGTGTGGACGTGAACAGCGAGGGCGTGCTGGTGCGCCGTGGGCCGGACCGTGATGCCCGCGACAGCGGCCAGTTCGGCGTGGCCATGCGCTACAACTTCGAACCGCTGGATACCGAATTCGGCGCCTACTTCATGAACTACCACAGCCGTGCGCCGATTTTCAGTGCGCAGGGCGCGCCATCGGCGGCCTACACGCGTCCGCTGGGGCCACTGGGGGCCTTGCGGCCGTTGATCGTGGCGGGCAGCTCGAACTACTTCGTCGAGTACCCGGAAGATATTCGCCTCTACGGCCTGAGCTTCTCCACCACCTTGCCTACCGGCACCGCCTGGAGTGGTGAGTTGAGCTACCGTCCGAATGC
Source organism: Pseudomonas sp. AM4(2022) (assembly GCF_036346515.1). Lineage (NCBI taxonomy): Bacteria > Pseudomonadati > Pseudomonadota > Gammaproteobacteria > Pseudomonadales > Pseudomonadaceae > Pseudomonas > Pseudomonas sp. AM4(2022). The sequence continues at coordinate 357,022 of NZ_JAOTNW010000001.1, read as the reverse complement.
ACCGGTGCAGTTGAGCACCACTGACATTCTGTTCGCCGGTGTCACGCCGATCCCGGGCTTTGGCAATGCGTCCGTGCTCAAGGGCACGCCGGGCCAGGACCTGCACGGTTACAACCGCAAGGAAGTCACCCAGTTCCAGACCACCTTCACGCACTTCTTCGACCAGGTCATGGGCGCCAGCCGCCTCACCACCGTCGGTGAAATCGGCGTGACCCACGTGGGTGGCCTGGAAAGCAAATCCCAGGCTCGTTATGGCCGCGACCCGGTATTCGGCCCAGGCACGCTGCCAGGTGGGTTCTGCAACGCCCTCAACAACTCCACCGCCAACGGCGCCGGCTTGCCCAACGCTGCTGGCTTGAACACCAATTGCAATAACGACGGCTATACCACCGCAACGTCATGGGGCTACCGCGCCCGTGCCATCTGGGAATACCCGGACGTGTTCGCGGGCGTGAACCTCAAGCCCAACGTGGCCTGGTCCCATGACGTCAAAGGTTACTCGCCAGGCCCTGGCGGCAACTTTGAAGAGGGTCGCAAGGCGGTCAGCCTGGGCCTGGATGCCGAATACCAGAACACCTACACCGCGAGCCTGGCGTACACCAACTTCTTTGGTGGCAAGTTCAGCACCGTGGATGACCGCGACTTTGTCGCCTTGAGCTTCGGCGCCAACTTCTAAGCACACTCTTTTCAAGTGGCATGTATTCAGGAAGACCAGAGCATGAAAATAACAAAAAGTCTGTTGCACGTGGGTGTGCTTGGGCTGTCGATCCTGGCGAGTAACGTCATGGCGGCAGTCTCGGCAGATGAAGCCGCCAAGCTCGGCACGACCCTGACCCCGATGGGCGCCGAGATGGCTGGTAACGCGGCCGGCACCATTCCAAAATGGTCGCCATTGCCGACCAATGCCGGCGCGGTGGACGCCCGTGGTTTCCTCGCCAACCCGTATGCCAGCGAGCAACCGCAGTTCACCATCACCGCGCAGAACGTCGAGCAGTACAAAGACAAGCTGGCCCCCGGGCAATACGCGATGTTCAAGCGTTACCCCGACAGTTTCAAGATGCCGGTGTACCCAACCCATCGCGGCGCCACCGTGCCGGCTGAGGTGTTTGCCTCGATCAAGAAAAACGCCACCACCACCAACCTGGTGTCCGGCGGCAACGGCCTGGAAAACTTCGAAACCGCCATCCCGTTCCCGATTCCCAAGAGCGGCGTTGAGGTTATCTGGAACCACATCACCCGTTATCGAGGCGGCAGCGTGACCCGTCTGGTCACCCAGGCCACCCCCCAAACCAACGGATCCTACAGCCTGGTGTATTTCCGCGACCAGTTCGTGTTCCGCGACAAGATGAAGGACTTCGATCCGAAAAACCCAGGCAACGTGCTGTTCTACTTCAAGCAGCAAGTGACTGCGCCAGCGCGCCTGGCCGGTGGTGTACTGCTGGTGCACGAAACCCTGGACCAGGTCAAAGAGCCGCGTTCGGCCTGGGTCTACAACGCCGGGCAGCGCCGTGTGCGTCGGGCGCCGCAAGTGTCCTATGACGGGCCGGGTACTGCCGCCGATGGCCTGCGCACCTCCGACAACCTCGACATGTACAACGGTGCGCCGGACCGCTACGACTGGAAGCTGGAAGGCAAGAAAGAAATCTATATTGCCTCCAACAGCTACAAGATCGACGATCCCAAGCTCAAGTACGCCGACATCATCAAGGCTGGCCACATCAACCAGGACCTGGCTCGCTACGAGCTGCGCCGTGTCTGGCATGTGGTCGCCACCTTGAAGGAAGGCCAGCGCCACATCTACGCCAAGCGTGACTTCTACATCGACGAAGACACCTGGCAAGCAGCGGTGATCGACCACTACGACGGTCGCGGCCAACTGTGGCGCGTCGCCGAGGCCCATGGCGAGAACTACTACGACAAGCAAGTGCCGTGGTACGCCCTGGAAACCCTCTACGACCTGCAGTCCGGCCGCTACCTGGCCCTGGGCATGAAGAACGAAGAGAAGCAGGCCTATGACTTCGGCTTCACCGCCAGCACCAGCGACTTCACCCCCGCGGCCCTGCGCCAGGATGGTGTTCGCTAACCTGTAGGAGCGAGCTTGCTCGCGAAGGTCGTCAACGAGAACGCGCCCATCCTGGATGGGCGCGTTTTTTTTGAGTGCTTCGCGAGCAAGCTCGCTCCTACTTCTTGCTTGGCGGCTGGACGGGATATTTCTTGTCGCAGTTCTTTTTCAGCCATTTGTTGCAAAGATCTACAATCCCGCCGCTTTTACCGCTAGTCTGCGGACATCTGCAATGCCGACAACAGCCTTCTACAAGAGCCCGGCGATGACTGATCTGTCCCGAACCCATGGGCCTGCCAGTGTGGTGATGCCGCCCCTGGAAGGCCGCTTCTACCGGCCCCCGCTGCCTGACGGCTACGTGCTGCGCCCGCGCCTGTGCGAACGGCTGAATGCGGGCCTCGATGGGCGACTGTTGCTGGTCAGCGCGCCCGCGGGGTTCGGCAAGAGTTCGTTGGCGGTGGAGTTTTGCCAGGGCTTGCCAGACCAGTGGCAAAGCCTGTGGTTGGGCCTGAGCCCTCGGGACAGCGACCCCGGCCGTTTCCTGGAGCGGCTGCTCGACGGCTTGCAACAGTATTTCCCGCAACTCGGCGCCCAATCCCTGGGTTTGCTGAAAATGCGCCAGCGTCACCAACCCTTTGCCTTCGAAGAATGGCTCGATGGCCTGCTCGACGAACTGGCAGTGCACCTGTCTGCACGCTCGCCGTTATTGCTGGTGCTGGATGACTATCACCTGGCCCAGGGCCCGGTGCTGGATCGCTGCCTGCAGTTTTTTCTCAATCATTTGCCTGATGGCCTGGTGGTGCTGGTCACCAGCCGGCAGCGCCCGGACTGGCACCTGGCACGCTTGCGTCTGTCGCGACACCTGTTGGAACTGCATGAGCAAGACCTGCGCTTGACCCACGACGAGGCCCTGGCGGTGCTGGATGGGCACAGCAATGCGTTGCGCGGTGAGGCGTTGGAAAACCTGATCCGCCGTAGCGAGGGCTGGGTCGCCGGCCTGCGTTTCTGGCTGTTGGCGGCCTCCGAAGCTGGCAGTGAGGGCGCCTTGCCGCAAAGCCTGCACGGTGGCGAAGGGCTGATTCGCGATTACCTGCTCGAAGAGGTTATCGACTGCCTGCCTGCGGAGGTGCAAGCGTTCTTGTACGACACCGCACCACAGGAGCGCTTTTGCAGCGAACTATGCGACGCCGTCCGCGAGGCCCATGACAGCGTAGAAATCCTGCGCTATTTGCAGGCTCATCAAGTGTTCCTGGTGCCGTTGGATGAGCAAGGGCACTGGTACCGCTATCACCATTTGTTCTCCGACCTGTTGCGCACCCGCCGCGAGAAAAGCGCCACCTTGCCGCCGGCCAGCTTGCACCTGCGCGCCTGCCGCTGGTTTAACGCCCAGGGCTTGATCGACGAGGCGGTGGAGCAGGCGCTGCGGGCCGGGCATCTGGATGTGGCGGCTAACCTGGTGCAGAACCTGTCCGAGGAGCAACTGTTGGCGGAGCAGAACATCGGCATGCTGCTGCGCTGGAAGATGGACCTGCCCGACAGCCTGCTGATCAGCACGCCGCGTTTGATCGTGCTGTACAGCTGGGCGCTTGGGCTGGCATGCCAATTGGATGCAGCGCAGGAGCTGTCCAGTTACCTCAGCCGCTTCCTGCCGGCGCCATCGGCCACCGCGCAAAAATCCATGTTGGCCCAATGGTTGGCGCTGAGCGGGATTATTGCCCGTGGGCGCGGGGACCGTGAGCTGACCCAGCGCTATTGCAACGAAGCGTTGGAAAGCTTGCCGCAAAAGCGTTACGGCCAGCGCCTGATGTGCCTTTCGACCCTGTCCAACCTGGCGATTGTCGATGCCGACCTGTGGCGCGCCCGTGGCCTGAACCGCGAATCGTTGGAACTGGCGCAGCGCGTTGGTAACCCCTTGTTTGAAGCCTTGGCCCATTACGACCGGGCGCGGGTGCTGCAGGCGCGGGGGGAGATCCTGCGTTCCCTGGATGAAGTCCGCCAGGGCCTTGAGCGCCTGCATGGGCTGGCGCCCCAGCGCCTGTATGCCGTGCGCGCACGGCTGTCGCTTTACGAAGGCTACCTGCTGTTGGTGCGTTACCAGCCCGAAGCCGGCCTGGCGCGTTTGCGCGCCGGCCTGGCCGAGGCCCGCGCCTGCCGCGATATCAGCGTGCTGATCGGGCACTGTGTCATCGCCAGCTTCGAAGGGCGGCGAGGGGAGTTTGCCAATGCCTTTGCCGAACTGGCCGAGGCCGAACGCTTGATGCACATCTGGGATGTGCCGCCGATCTATTACCTGGCGATGATCACCCTGATCAAATGCGAGCTCTGGCTGGCCCAAGGGCGCACTGACCTGGCCGACGCCTGGCTGGCCCGCCTGGGGCAGACCTACAACGGCGAGCACGCCGCGGCCGCCCCCGAGTTTCATCCACACCTGCCGCAACATATCGAGCTGCAACAAGCCGCACTCGATGCCACGCGCCATCAACCCGACAGCGCGCTGCAACGCCTGGAAGCGCTGGCCCAGCAGGCCCATGACAGTGGGCGCCAGATGATTGCCCTGATGGCGCTGGTCCAGCAGGTGCAGTTGCTTCTAGAGAACGGCCAGGAGGCCAAGGCCAGGCCGGTATTCGCCCGTGCCCTGGAAGCCGGTTCGGGCGGTGCGTTGCAGCCGTTTCAACGGTTGTTGGAGGGTTACCCGCAGTGGATGCGCGAGCAGTTGGGCAAAGATCCCCATGGGCTGCTCAACCAGAGCTTGCTGGCGTTGCTGCCCCAAGCCAGCACAGTTGAAGCCACACCTCAACAGGAAACCCTCAGCACCCGAGAGCTGGCGGTTCTGCAACTGATTGCCCAAGGCTGTTCAAATCAGGAAATCAGCAACCAGCTGTTCATCTCCCTGCACACGGTGAAGACCCACGCCAGCCATATCAACAGCAAGCTCGGCGTGGAGCGTCGTACCCAGGCGGTGGCGCGGGCCAAGTCCATGGGCTTGCTGGCCTGAGCCCAGGGTTTATGGCGTGGTCGGGCAGCCTTTGAGCGAGGTGTCGACGGTTTGATTGATCAGCGCCGCAAAACGCTTGAGGTTGTTCTGATGCGCCACCACCAACTCGTCGATGCTCAGCCCGGCGGGTGATTGCAAGGTGGTGCGGCAGGTCAAGGCGGGGCGATCACCATTGACTTGCCTCAGGCGCCAGCGCACATCGAGTAGCGCGTACTGCCCCGGTACCGAGTCAAAACGCTGCACATCTACGCGCAAAGCCACGGCTTGCCGGGCATTGCTGTTGGCCAACTGATCCACCAAGGCGCTCTTAAGCTCATCGGCGAGGGTGGCGGCCCACCACTGGGTTTCAAGAATCGCCAGGCCGCTGTCGCCCTGGCGGATCACTATCTGCGCGCGGTCGACCTGGGGCGGCACGCTGATGCTCTCAATGCGCACACCGCCGGCATCTGCTCGTGCGCTCGGGCTCCAGTGCGCCGGGGTCAGGGTATGAAAAGCGATGGGTTCACTGCGACAGGCACCGAGCAGCAGCAGGGCGCTCAGCAACGTGATCTTCAGCGGCATTGTCATGGCGGCTCCAATGGTCATTTGCGGGGTGGCCCTTGCAGGTCCGTCGGTGCGGCGTTATCGGGGCGGCCGCGAATCAGCGACTCCGGATGCCGGCCCAGGTAATCCGAAAGCTCGCGCAGGGAGCGCGACATGCGCCCCAACTCGTCGAGGGTCTGGGTCAGTTGCTCACGCTGCGGCGAGTCTTCGGCCAGGGTGGAACTGGCCGATTGCAGGGTCTTGCTCACGTCGGTCAAGGTCGTCTGCACACCCGGCAGCGTCTTGGCGTTGAATTGCGCCAGGCCTTTGCGCAGTTCGACCAGGCTGGCGTCGAGGTTGCCGGCAATGCGCTCGACAGGCAGTTGGCTGATCTTGTTGACGATGCCTTCGAACTTCTCCTGCAGTTGTTCCAGGTTGCCCGGGATCGTTGGGATGCCCACGGGGCGCTGGTTCGGGTCGAACGCGACTTTTTCCGCCTTGGGGTAGAAGTCCAGGGCGATGTAGAGCTGGCCGGTCAGCAAGTTGCCACTGCGGGCCTGGGCGCGCAGGCCGTTTTCGATGAAGGTGCCGATCAGGCGTACGCCGGCTGCCTCATCGTCAGGGTTATTGTTCATGGCTTTGAGCAGCTTGGTGTGGGCCTCGCCGAGCAGTTGCGGGTAGATCACGATGCCGACGTTGACCGGGAAGGTGCGTTTCTTCGCATCGAAATCCAGGTTGATCGATACAACCCTGCCGAACTCGACGCCGAGGAACTCCACCGGTGCGTCGACTTTCAGCCCGCGCAGGGCCTGATCGAAGCGCAGGACCATGTATTGCCCCTTGCCGTTGGGCGGGGCGAGGGCGCTTTGCTGGTCTTCGAACAACTCAAAGCTGCGACTTTCTTCGGCCGGTTTGTCATTGGGGTTGTAGGGCGGGGCCTGGAAGGCAATCCCGCCCATCAACATGGACGACAAGGATTCGGTTTTCAGTGCGAAACCGTTGGCGCCAACGCTCAAGTCGACGCCGCTGGCATTCCAGAAACGCGTGTTTTCAGTGATGTACACGTCATTGGGCGCATGCACGAAGATTTCGACATTCACGCCCTTGCCCTCGTTGTCCAGCTCATAGGCCACCACCTGGCCCACCGGGATCTTCCGGTAATAGACGGGGGAGCCGATGTCCAGGGAGCCCAGGGCCTGGGTGTGCAGCGTGAAGCGCTTGCCCGGCTCGCCGTAGGTGATGGGCGGCGGGTTTTCCAAACCGGTGAAGTGCTTGGCGCGGGTCTCGGATTGGCCGATGTCTGCGCCGATGTAGTCGCCGGACAACAACGTGTCGATGCCCGACACGCCGCCTGCGCCGATGCGCGGGCGCACCACCCAGAATTTCGAATCTTCGCGGGTGAAACTTTCGGCCTGTTTGACCAGCTCGACGGTGGCATTGACGCTTTTCTGGTCATCACTCAGAGCCACGGCGGTTACTTGGCCGATCACCACGTTGCGGTATTTGACCTCGGTTTTGTTGGCAACCAGGCCGCTGCCGGTCTTGAAGTTGAGGACGATGGTCGGCCCTTGTTGCATGACGCTGTGAATCACCAGCGAGATCCCCACCAGCACGGCGACAATCGGCACGATCCAGACCAGCGAAACGCTGAAACGACGCGTCTTGATCACGGGTTGCCCCGCAGGGGTGTCAGCCTTGGATGAGCTCATCCGAGGTCTCCTCGTTATGTGGGTTTTCCCAGATTGGCCGGGGATCAAAACTCATGGCCGCGAGCATCGTAAACACAACTACCAGGCCAAAAAACAGAATGCCCAGGCGCGGTTCTATCGTGCCCAGGGCTTGAAACTTCACCAGCGCGGCCACCAGGGCGACCACGATGACATCGAGCATCGACCAGTAGCCGATCAGTTCGATAAACCGAAACAGCTTCGAACGCTCCTTGCGCGCCCACTGGCTATTGCGCTGCACGGTGACCAGCAGCAGCCCCAGCGACAGGAACTTGATGCCCGGCACGGCAATGCTGGCGATGAAAATGATCAGCGCAATGTCCCAGGCGCCATGCTGCCAGAACTCCAGCACGCCGCTCATGATGGTGCTGTCTGCGCCCGAGCCGAGCATGGTGGTGTTCATCACCGGCAATAAATTGGCCGGGACATAAAAGGCGAGGGCAGTGAGCATGTAGGCCCAGGTTCGGGTCAGGGACTGCACCTTGCGCCGATGCAGCGCGGCGCCACAGCGATCGCACTCGGTGGGCTCAAGGCGCATGTCGCAGGGCTGGCCGCAGGTGTGGCACAGGCACAGGTTCAGCTCGCTGGCGGTGGGCGGTGAATTCATACGGTGTCCCACAGGTCGCGCACATCGCGCCCGGCAATACGGATCAGCAACAGGCTCAGGGCGGCCAAGGCAAACAGGCCGGTGCCAGGGATCACATCCAGCATACCGGCCAGCTTGAACACCGCGACCATCGCGCCCAACAGGCACACCTCCAGCATGCTCCAGGGCCTGAGCGCTTCGAGCCAGCGCATGCACAGCTTGAACGCCGGCGAGCGCCTGCCGGCCAGGGCGAAACTCAGCACCCAGATCAGCAACAGCAGTTGAAACACCGGCGCGATAATGATGGAAATCGCCGCTACCAAGGCAATGAACGTGATCGGCCCCAGGCTCAGTGCAACGACTGAATCCCAGAGGGTCGCGCTGTTTTTCAAGCCCTGCAGGCTGATGCTCATCACTGGATAAAAATTGGCAAAGGTCCACAGCACTGCAGCGGTCACCGTCAGGGCGAGGCGTTGTTGCACCGACAGGCCGTTGTAGCGCTGCAGCACGCCAGAGCAACGCACACACAGGGCTTTTTGATGTTTGGCGAGCGTGACTTTCTCGTACACGCAGTCGCAGTGTTCGCAGATGATCTGTTGATTCGCCATGGGTGTTGCTCCAAATGCGACTGACTGCAGCAGGGGATTTCAATGGCGCTTGTGTAGCTTAGCAGCGGATAGATCGCGCAATCGACTCCTTCCAGAGCAGGGGCAAGCTACACCATACTGCACTTGGAACGCGCCAGAGAGCTTGCAGGACACCCATGACTATTGAAAAACAACCGTTGATTCGCGAAACCTTTCCCGTCGGCCCGTTGCAGTGCAACTGCACCATCATTGGCGACCCGATCACTAAAAAGGCCATCGTAGTCGACCCCGGCGGCAATCACGAGTTGATCCTGGCACGCCTTGATGCGCTGGGCCTGAAGGTGGTGAGCATTATCCACACTCATGCTCACCTCGATCATTTCCTGGCCTCCGGCCAATTGAAAGAAAAGACCGGCGCCACGCTGCACCTGCACAAAGATGATCAATTTTTATGGGACAACCTGGAAATGCAATGCCAGATGTTTCGCGTGCCCTACGTCCCGGTGCCATCGCCGGATCGCTGGCTGGAGCATGACGAAGAATTGGCCTGCGGCTGTGGCGTAGCCTTGCACACCCCAGGGCATACGCCGGGCTCGATGAGTTTCTGGTTTGCTGACGCGAAGCTGTTGATCGCCGGCGATACCTTGTTTCGTCGCGGCGTGGGGCGCACGGACTTATGGGGAGGCGACCAGGCGACGATCGTGCGGTCGATCAAGCAGCGCTTGTATACGCTGGACGAAGGCGCGATGGTGGTCACTGGGCATGGGCCGGATACGTGTCTAGGGGATGAGATGCGCGAGAATCCGTTCGTGCGTGCGTGATCGGGCCTATCAGTCAGGACTGTGGCGAGGGAGCTTGCTCCCGCTGGACTGCGCAGCAGTCCCATAAACAAAAAGCGGGGCCGCTTCGCGCCCCAGCGGGAGCAAGCTCCCTCGCCACAGACACAGGGCCGAGCCAAAGACAGCTATGCTTTACGCACCTCACCACGGAATTTTTGCCGTTTGTCGCGTTCCAAACTCGGCACAGGTCCATTGCCAATGTCCTCTGCATCACAGAATGCAAAAGTAGGAGCTTCCTTCATGTTCACTCCGCGTCGTCTGCTTGTTGTCGCTACCGCCGTAGCCCTGTTGTCTGGCTGCGCTTCACCTAACCCTTATGACGGCAGCCAGGGGCAGGCCAGCAATGGTTCCGAAAGCGGCATGAGCAAAACCGCCAAGTACGGCGGCCTCGGTGCGCTGGCGGGTGCATTGGCCGGTGCGGCCATCGACCATAACAACCGTGGCAAGGGCGCGCTGATTGGCGCAGTCGTTGCGGGTGCCGGTGCGGCGGGCTATGGCTACTACGCCGACCAGCAAGAGAAAAAGCTGCGTGAAAGCATGGCCAACACCGGTGTGGAAGTGCAGCGCCAGGGTGACCAGATCAAGCTGATCATGCCGGGCAACATCACCTTCGCCACCAACTCGGACGCGATCTCCAGCAGCTTCTATCAGCCGCTGAACAACCTGGCCAACTCCCTCAAGCAGTTCAACCAGAACACCATCCAGATCGTTGGCTACACCGACAGCACCGGTAGCCGTCAACTGAACATGGACCTGTCCCAGCGCCGTGCGCAGAGCGTGGCCAACTACCTGACCTCCCAAGGTGTCAACGGTGCCAACCTGAGCGCGCGCGGTGCCGGCCCGGATAACCCGATTGCCAGCAACGCCGACGTGAATGGCCGCGCCCAGAACCGTCGTGTCGAGGTCAACCTCGGCCCGATCCCTGGCCAGCAATACGGCCAGCCTGGTCAGCAGCAGGCGCCACAGCAGAACAACCAGTTCCAAGGCAATCCGTACCAGCAATACCAGTAAACGCTAGGCACAAAAAAGGGCGCCGTGCAGTCAATGCACGGCGCCCTTTTTTGTGGCTGTGTGTCTACATCAGTCGATGTATTCGAACACCTTCACGATCTTCTGTACGCCCGACACGCCCTGCACCAGGTTGGCGGCGCGGGTGGCCTCTGCCTGGGTCAGCAGGCCCATCATGTAGACGATGCCGTTATCGGTGACGATCTTGATCCGTGAACCTGGGACGGCGCTGTCGGTGAGCATCTGGGCCTTGATCTTGGTGGTCAGCAAGGCATCGTTGCTGATGGCCAGGAGGGTGATCGGGTCCATGACCTGCAGTTCGTTGTGGACCTTCTTGACGCGTTGCACACCGGCGGCGGCTTGCTCGGCCTGGGCCTTGAGATCGGCTCGGGGCGTTTGGCCTGCGAGCAGGACCACGCCGTTGAAGCTGGTCACCACGATGCGCGAGGCACCGTTGCCCAGGTCGGTAGCAGCCTTGGCGACGTTGACCTTGACCTTGGTTTCGATCAGCGAATCATCGATGGTGCTGCCGAAGGTGCGTGTGCCCCGGTCGTCCTGGATAGGGGTGTCCCGTGTAGCGGTGATAGCCGAGCTGCAGCCGCTGATGGCGACGCACAGCGTAATGGCTAAAAGACTGAGGCGATTAACGGTCATTCTTCACTCCCGAACAGTTGGCTGTCGATCAGATCGCACAGGCAGTGGATCGCCAGCAGATGAACTTCTTGGATACGTGCAGTGACATTGGCCGGGACGCGAATCTCCACGTCCTCTGGCAGCAGCAGCGAAGCCATGCCGCCGCCGTCGCGACCGGTCAAGGCTACGACAATCATTTCGCGATCATGTGCGGCCTGGATCGCTTGAATAATATTCGCCGAGTTGCCGCTGGTGGAAATCGCCAGCAATACATCGCCCGGCTGGCCGAGGGCGCGGATCTGCTTGGAGAAGATTTCGTTGTAGCTGTAGTCATTGGCGATCGAGGTGATCGTCGACGAGTCGGTGGTCAACGCAATGGCCGGCAGGCTCGGGCGCTCGCGTTCGAAACGGTTGAGCAGCTCGGAGGAAAAATGCTGGGCATCGCCGGCCGAACCACCGTTGCCGCACGAAAGCATTTTGCCTTCGTTGAGTAAGGCATTGACCATGACCTGACTGGCTTGCTCGATGTGCGGTGCAAGTACGTCCATCGCCTGTTGCTTGGTGTCGATGCTGGCCTGGAAAAGCTGGCGAATTCGGGATTGCATGTCCATCTGTGTGACCTTAAGTAGCGCGGCTGTTTGGCACAGGTAATGTGCAGCCCGCAAAGCAAAGAGCAAAAGTGAGTGGTGAAGGTGCCCGGCGAATCAGCTGTCGAAGGCATTTTTAAGCCAGGTCAGATCAGCTGTGCCTGACGGGGTGCTTTTCATGGCAACCACATCGAAACGGCAGGGGCAGTCAGCCCAGCGATGCTCTTTTTGCAGAAAAAACTGCGCAGCGAGTATCAGCTTTTGACGCTTGCGCCCGTCGATACTGGCGAGCGCGCCACCCCATTGTGCGTGTTTTCTGTAGCGGACTTCGACGAATACTACTGTATCGCCGTCAAGCATGACCAGATCAAGCTCGCCGCGTTTACATAACCAGTTCTGCGCCAGAAGGCGCAGACCCTGTTGTTGCAGGTAGTTGAGTGCATGCAGTTCGGCATCCTTGCCGCTTTGTGCGCTGGACCGCTCGGGCATCAGCGTGGGGTATCGGGCAGGCGCTGAATGTCGCCGCCGACGAACTTCGCCCACGGCATCTGGCGATCGACGCGCTGGTTGGCGCTGATGCCCAGGTTGCCCGAGAGGCCGTCGACACGGGTGTCCGGCAGTGCCTTGAGCTGGCCCAGGCGTGGCGCCAGGCGGTAGGCATCGACGCCCATCGCGTAGAGGCGGCCCAGGCTGCCATTGGCTTGCGGCCATTGCGCGGCCACTTGGTTACGCAGTGGGTCGGTGGTATTAAGCAGCCAAGGGGTTTCGCAGAACATCACGTTGGTCATGTCCAGGTACTGGTTACGGTCACCGCTGGCACTGAACACGTGGGAAGTTGCATACACCGGCACATCGCCGGCGTATTGGAAGTTCAGGGTCGGCTTGATCTGCTGGGCCAGTTGCGGCGTGACGGCCAGGAAGATGAACTCGATGTCCTGGCGACGCGAAGGTTGGGCGGCTACGTCGGTGCCGACTGTGCTCTGCAGGCTCTTGGCGCGGCCTTCGCTCTTGCGCAGTTGGAACAGATCGGCGATCTGCTGGGCCAGGGCCACAGGCTGATCGACATATTCAACGCCCATGACGGTGCCGCCATTGGCTTCCCAATCCTGGCGAAACGCTTTGTAGACACGCTCACCCCATTCGCCACGGGGCACCATGGCGGCTGCGCGGTGCAGGCCATCGGCACGGGCACGGCGCGACACTTCGCGGGCTTCGTCTTCAGCGGCCAGGCCGAACTGGAACAACTGCGCCGGGCCTTGATCGGTCTCGCTGTAGTTCAGGGCCAGGGTGGTGATCGGTAACTGCGGGCGTGCGCTGAGTTGCTTGACCAGCGGTTTTTCCAGCGGGCCGACCACCAGTTGTACACCGGCGGCCTGGGCCTTGGCGTAGAAGTCGTCGAGGGAGGTCAGACGCGAGCTGTCATAGAACTCAATGACTGGCGGCTTCTGCCCGGCTTGTTCGGCCTGGTAGTGAGCCGCCATGAAGCCTTCGCGCAGCGCTTTGCCCACAGCAGCCAGCGGGCCTTCCTGCGGCAGCAGCAGGGCGATCTTGTTCAGGGGCTGGCTGGCCAGTTCCTTGAGTTTGGTCAGCGGCGCTGGCAGTTGCACAGCCGCCGGGTGGCCCGGGTTCTGCGCGCGCCAGGTGTCGATGGCGGCTTGTTGTTGCTCCAGCGTACCGGCGCCCTTGACCGCCTGGGCCAGAGTGATCCAGCCATCGAGCGTCGGGTTGCCGGTAGCTTGCAGCTGTTCGGCTGGCAGCGCGGCAATCAATACCCAGATGGCCTCGTGGTTGTTGCTGGCAGCCTCACCCGTCAGCAGGGGCGCCATGGCCACCCGCTCGCGAGCGGCGGCGAGGGTCTGGCCGTCGGCTTCATAGGCGCGAGCATGCACGGTGCCGGTGCGGATCTGCTGGTCGGTCGGCAGTTCCTTCAGGTTTTGCAGGCTAGGGTGGTTCAGCGCTGCCAAGGCCGCCTTGGGCTGGTTACGCCCCATGGCCAGTTCTGCGGCCAGGGTGCTGGCAAATACTTGCGCGGCTGGCTTCAGGGCATCCAGGGGCACTTGCGCAAGGATCTGCGAGGAGCGGCCGGGATTGTTCTGCTGGTAGGCCAGGTCCGCCGCGCTCAGGCGCAGCAACGCGGCTTTTTCTGGCGTCTTGGCGTTCGTCGCCTGTTCGAGCAGTTGCTCGATACTGGCATCGGGCGTGCGTGGCAGTTCGCCAAGACTGGAGGAGGGCGAACTGGCGCAAGCGGCCAGCAAGGCAGCGAGGCAGAGGGCGGAGAGCAGCCGCAGGCAAGCGATCATGTAAGTGTTCCTGATACCGATCAAATTAGCGTGGAAGTGTACCCAAGCACTGGCCCAGGCGCGATGTTCATGGCGTTAAACCGTGGATTTAGGTCGTGCAAATGTTGCCAATAGCTGACGTTGGCTGAAACGGCATCGGCCGTGATGGCATATTTTCAAGGCGTCTACGCGCTACAATGTGGCTTTTGCCAACCATCGAGGTGTGCGCTTTGACTGCTCCAGGTCCTTTGAATTCCACTGCTGGCTCGCTTTTTGTGGTGGCGACGCCCATTGGCAACCTGGACGACATCAGTGCCCGGGCGCTGAAGGTGTTGCGCGAGGTGAAATTGATCGCGGCAGAAGACACGCGGCACTCCCAACGGTTGATGCAGCATTTTGGTATCAGCACGCCATTAGCGGCCTGCCACGAACACAACGAACGTGAAGAGGGTAGCCGCTTTATCACGCGTCTCTTGGCGGGTGATGACGTGGCGCTGATTTCCGACGCGGGCACGCCCCTGATTTCCGATCCTGGTTACCACCTGGTCCGCCAGGCGCGCGCCGCTGGTATCAATGTAGTGCCTGTTCCAGGAGCCTGCGCGCTGATTGCGGCATTATCGGCCGCCGGGTTGCCCTCGGACCGCTTTATCTTCGAAGGCTTCCTGCCCGCCAAGGCCGTAGGGCGTCGGGCGCGTCTGCAGGCACTCAAAGAAGAGCCGCGCACCTTGATTTTCTATGAGGCCCCGCATCGCATCCTTGAATGCCTGCAAGACATGGAACTGGTGTTCGGCGGTGAGCGCCTGGCCTTGCTGGCCCGGGAGTTGACCAAGACCTTCGAAACCCTCAAGGGGCTGCCACTGGAGGAGCTGCGAGCGTTTGTAGAGGGCGACAGCAATCAACAACGTGGCGAATGCGTGGTGCTGGTAGCAGGCTGGACCGCGCCTGAGAATGAAGACGCAGTGGGCAGCGAGGCCATGCGCGTCCTTGACTTGTTGCTCAAGGAAATGCCCCTCAAGCGCGCCGCTGCCCTGGCTGCGGAAATTACCGGCGTGCGCAAGAATGTGTTGTATCAGGTCGCGCTCGATAAGCAGAAGGTCGAATAGTTCCAGGGGCAAATCTGTATTTCGTCTGAACGTGATGGCAATGCCGCACTTTTAATACTTGTCCTCAAGCCGCCGTGCCGTTAACCTTCGCGGCGGAGAGTCGATTGGACAGTCGCTGCCCTCTATGAAAATTAGGGGGGGGAGGAAAGTCCGGGCTCCATAGGGCGAAGTGCCAGGTAATGCCTGGGAGGCGTGAGCCTACGGAAAGTGCCACAGAAAATAACCGCCTAAGCACTTCGGTGCCGGTAAGGGTGAAAAGGTGCGGTAAGAGCGCACCGCACGACTGGCAACAGTTCGTGGCTAGGTAAACCCCACTTGGAGCAAGACCAAATAGGGTCCCAAGGCGTGGCCCGCGCTGGGACCGGGTAGGTTGCTAAAGATGTCCAGTGATGGCCATCGTAGACGAATGACTGTTCAAGACAGAACCCGGCTTACAGATCGACTCTCCACCTTTTTTCCTTGCGTTCGACTCTCGAGCGCAAACCCGGTAGTAGCGCAAGAATCCCTCCCTGCCAAATCATTGGCAGATGCATCTTCGTAATACCAAAAAAATCTTACTCTTAATAAATTACTTTAACTTTAGGCCCTAGCTCTTTGAGCTATTTGCTGTTGTTGAGTCAAAAACATCGCCAAACTCTCGTTTCTCCTCCTTTTACCCTCCTAAATCTCCGTTCTGTAAGGCTTTTCCTTGAATCCGCGCCTTGACGGTGTGGTAGGCGCATTCCTATAGTGTGCGCAAGTGGCGGAAAGTGGCACAAAGTGGGTTTTTTGAACGTAAAACGCTAAAATTTGGAGAAACGCATCTGTGTTTCGCGGAGCTAACGCTATCAGTCTCGATGCAAAAGGCCGTCTCGCTATGCCGAGCCGGTATCGTGACGAGCTCATTTCGCGAAGTTCAGGCCAGTTAATCATCACGATTGACGCCGTTGACCCTTGTTTGTGTGTTTACCCCCTCGATGAGTGGGAGTTGATTGAAACCAAGTTGCGTGCGCTGCCTTCATTGCGTGAAGAAAACCGCCGCCTCCAGCGCTTGCTGATCGGTAATGCCGTTGACCTTGAACTCGATGGCAGCGGTCGTTTCCTGGTGCCGCCGCGACTGCGCGAGTACGCCAAGCTCGACAAGCGCGCAATGCTGGTAGGCCAACTGAACAAGTTCCAATTGTGGGACGAAGATGCCTGGGATGCTGTGTCTGCAGCGGACCTGGCTGCTATTCAACAACCGGGCGCCATGCCTGATGAACTGCGTGATTTGATCCTGTGACTATTGATAGCGGCTTTAACCACATCACCGTACTGCTTGACGAAGCCGTCGAGGCTCTCGCCGTACGCGCGGATGGCTGCTATGTCGACGGCACATTCGGCAGGGGCGGGCATAGCCGGTTGATACTCAGCCAGCTCGGGTCCGACGGCAAACTCCTCGGGTTCGACAAAGACCCTCAAGCGATTGCCACCGGGCAAGCGCTAGCGGCCGAAGACGGCCGCTTTGTCGTTGTGCAGCGCAGCTTTGCCGAGCTGGGTGCCGAAGTTGCCGAGCGCGGCATGGCGGGCAAGGTGGCCGGGGTTCTGCTCGACCTGGGCGTGTCTTCGCCACAGCTCGATGACCCGGAGCGCGGCTTCAGTTTCATGAACGACGGCCCCCTCGACATGCGTATGGATCCCACTCGTGGGGTCAGTGCTGCACAGTTCATCGCCACCGCGCCGGTGGAAGAAATCGCCCGTGTGTTCAAGGAATACGGTGAAGAGCGCTTCGCCGGTCGCATGGCGCGTGCCGTGGTCGAGCGCCGCGAAATCCAGCCGTTCGAACGCACTGCGGACCTGGCCGAAGTGCTGAAGGTCGCCAACCCTGCCTGGGAAAAGGGCAAGAACCCGGCTACCCGCGCGTTCCAGGGCCTGCGCATCCACGTCAACAACGAATTGGGCGATCTGGAAGCCGGCCTCGAAGCCGCTCTGGATGCTTTGGAAGTGGGCGGTCGCCTGGTGGTGATCAGCTTCCACTCCCTGGAAGACCGCATCGTCAAACTGTTCATGCGTCGTCTGGTCAAGGGCGAATCCGATAACCTGCCGCGTAACCTGCCGGTGCGTTTCGAAGCCTTCGTGCCGAAAATCAAAATCCATGGCAAAGCGCAGTTCGCTTCCGAAGCCGAACTCAAGGCCAACCCACGTTCCCGTAGCGCTGTCATGCGTGTTGCGGAGAAATTGCGGTGAGCAAGCTTTTCGCCAAGCCCCTCCCGGGCGGCAGCTTCTTTATGTTGCTGCTGTTTGTCGGCGTGCTGGTATCCGCGATTGCGGTGTCCTACAGCGCCCACTGGAACCGTCAGTTGCTCAATACCCTTTACGGGGAATTGAGCGTGCGTGATAAAGCCCAGGCAGAGTGGGGCCGGTTGATCCTCGAGCAAAGCACCTGGACGGCTCACAGCCGTATCGAAGTGCTGGCCACCGAACAATTGAAGATGCACATCCCTGGCGCGGCTGAAGTCCGCATGGTGGCGCCATGATGAAGCTCGAAGGGGCACTCTACCCATGGCGCTTCCGCCTGATGCTGGGCTTGCTGGCATTGATGGTGGGCGCGATTGTCTGGCGTATCTTCGACCTGCAGGTCGTCGACCGCGACTTCCTGATCGGCCAGGGTGACGCCCGCAGCCTGCGGCATATTCCAATTCCTGCACACCGCGGCCTGATCACCGACCGCAACGGCGAGCCCCTGGCCGTCAGTACCCCGGTGACGACGCTGTGGGCCAACGCTAAAGAGCTGCAAGTTGCCAAGGACAAGTGGCCCGAACTGGCCGCCGCCCTTGGCCAGGACCGCAAGGCCCTGACCGATCGCCTCGAAGCCCAGGCCAACAAGGAATTCATCTATCTGGTTCGCGGGCTCACACCCGAGCAAGGCCAGCAGGTGCTCGACCTTAAAATCCCCGGTGTCTACGGCATCGAGGAGTTTCGTCGTTTCTACCCGGCCGGTGAAACCACCGCGCACATGGTCGGCTTTACCGATATCGATGATCATGGTCGCGAAGGCGTTGAGCTGGCCTACGACGAATGGCTGGCCGGAGTTCCGGGCAAGCGGCAGGTCATCAAGGATCGGCGCGGCAGGCTGATCAAGGACGTCCAGGTCACCAAGAACGCCAAGGCCGGCAAGCCCTTGGCGTTGTCGATTGACCTGCGTCTGCAATACCTGGCCAACCGCGAGCTGCGTAACGCGATCATCGAGAATGGCGCCAAGGCCGGCAGCCTGGTAATCATGGACGTGAAGACCGGCGAGATCCTCGCCATGGTCAACCAGCCGACCTACAACCCCAACAACCGTCGCAACCTGCAGCCGGCGATGATGCGTAACCGCGCGATGATCGACGTGTTCGAGCCCGGTTCGACCATGAAAGCCATCTCCATGAGCGCTGCCCTGGAAACCGGGCGCTGGAAACCTACCGACAAGGTCGAGGTTTACCCAGGCACCTTGCAACTTGGCAAATACACCATTCGTGACGTATCCCGCAGCGAAGGTCCGGTGCTGGATCTGACAGGCATCCTGATCAATTCCAGTAACGTGGGCATGAGTAAGGTTGCCTTCGACATTGGCGGCGAAACGATCTATCACCTGGCGCAAAAAATCGGTCTGGGGCAACCCACCGGCCTCGATTTCCCGGGCGAGCGCGTGGGCAACCTGCCGAACTACCGCGAGTGGAGAAAGGCCGAGACTGCCACGCTGTCCTATGGCTATGGCCTGTCGGTGACCGCCATCCAGTTGGCCCACGCTTTCTCGGTGTTGGCCAATAACGGTCGCATGGTGCCGCTGAGCCTGATCCATGTGGATGAACCGCCGAAAGCCAACCAGGTCATTCCGGAAAAAGTCGCCAAGACCATCCAGGGAATGCTGCAACAAGTGATCGAAGCACCGCGTGGCGTATTCCGCGCCCAGGTGCCGGCGTACCACGTTGCAGGCAAGTCCGGTACGGCCCGTAAGACCTCGGTGGGCACCAAGGGCTATGCCGAAAACTCCTACCGTTCGCTGTTCGCCGGCTTTGGCCCGATGAGCGATCCACGCTACGCCATCGTCGTGGTGATCGACGAGCCTAGTAAAGCCGGTTACTTCGGTGGCCTGGTTTCGGCGCCGGTGTTCAGCAAAGTGATGTCCGGCACCCTGCGTCTGATGAACATCACGCCGGACAACCTGCCGCCGACTCAACAAGCCAACGCCGGCCCACCGGCTGCCGCTGTCAAAGCCAATGGAGGGCGCGGCTGATGTCTCTTAGTCTGAACAAGATTTTTGCCCATGCCGGCCACGATCTGCTGATTCGTGAGCTGACCCTGGACAGCCGCAATGTGCGTGCCGGTGACCTGTTCCTGGCGGTACCCGGCGGCAAGCTCGATGGCCGTGCGCATATCGCCGATGCCCTGCAACGCGGTGCGGCTGCGGTTGCCTATGAAGTGCAAGGCGCCACCGTGCTGCCGATCACCGATGTGCCGTTGATTCCGGTCAAGGGCCTGGCTGCGCAGCTTTCTGACATCGCCGGGCGTTTTTACGGTGACCCGAGCCGCCAGCTCAACCTGGTGGGCGTGACTGGCACCAATGGCAAGACCAGCGTGACCCAATTGGTCGCCCAGGCTTTGGACCTGCTGGGTCAGCACTGCGGCATCGTCGGCACCCTCGGCACCGGTTTCTATGGCGCGCTGCAAAGCGGCCTGCACACCACGCCAAACCCGATTGCCGTGCAAGCGACCCTGGCCGACCTGAAAAAGGCCGGCGCCAAGGCGGTTGCCATGGAAGTGTCTTCTCACGGTCTGGACCAAGGGCGTGTCACTGCTCTGGCCTTTGATGTGGCGGTGATGACCAACCTGTCCCGCGATCACCTCGACTACCACGGCACCATGGAGGCGTACGCCGCCGCCAAGGCCAAGCTGTTTGCCTGGAATGACCTGAAGTGCCGGGTGGTCAACCTCGACGACGCGTTTGGCCGCCAACTGGCGGGCGAAGACAGCGACGCGCGCCTGATCAGCTATAGCCTGCAAGATGCCAGTGCCTACCTGTATTGCCGCGAAGCCCAATTCAATGATGAAGGCGTGCGTGCCACATTGGTGACGCCGCAGGGCGAGCACCACTTGCGCAGCACCTTGCTCGGGCGGTTCAACCTGAGCAACGTGCTCGCCGCTATCGGTGCATTGCTGGGCCTGGACTACGCCCTGGATGAAATCCTGCGGGTACTGCCGAAGCTGGAAGGCCCGGCCGGTCGCATGCAGCGCCTGGGTGGCGGCACGCAACCGTTGGTGGTGGTCGATTACGCCCACACACCGGATGCCCTGGAAAAAGTCCTCGAAGCCCTGCGCCCACATGCCAAAGGCAAATTGCTGTGCCTGTTCGGTTGCGGCGGTGATCGCGATCGCGGCAAGCGCCCATTGATGGCCGAAATTGTCGAGCGCTTGGCCGATGGCGTACTCGTCACCGACGACAACCCGCGCAGCGAAGACCCGAGCCAGATTTTCGACGACATCCGTGTCGGTTTCAAAGACGCCTCCAAGGTCACGTT
Source organism: Pseudomonas sp. AM4(2022) (assembly GCF_036346515.1). Taxonomy (NCBI): domain Bacteria; kingdom Pseudomonadati; phylum Pseudomonadota; class Gammaproteobacteria; order Pseudomonadales; family Pseudomonadaceae; genus Pseudomonas; species Pseudomonas sp. AM4(2022). The sequence continues at coordinate 336,575 of NZ_JAOTNW010000001.1, read as the reverse complement.
TGTGGCTGGTCGCGGCGCCGCCATTGCCCAGCTGATCGCCAGTGCCGGCGCGGACGACGTAGTGGTGCTCGCGGGTAAAGGCCACGAGGACTATCAGGAAATCAACGGTGAGCGCCATGCCTTCTCCGATCTGGTCGAGGCGGATCACGCCCTGACCGCCTGGGAGGTCGCCCATGCTTAAAGCGATGACGTTCAGCGAACTGGCCCAGGCCCTGTCGGCCCGTGTGCTGTCGAGCGACTGCACATTCAACGGCGTCAGTATCGACAGCCGTAACATCCAGCCGGGGCAGCTGTTTGTCGCCCTGGCCGGCCCGCGTTTCGATGGTCACGACTACCTCAACGACGTTGCCGCCAAAGGTGCCGTCGGTGCCCTGGTGCAGCGTGAAGTGGCCGATTCTGCCTTGCCGCAATTGCTGGTAGCCGATACCCGCCTGGCCCTGGGCCAACTGGGTGCGCTTAACCGTGCCGCTTTTGATAAGCCGGTGGCGGCCATTACCGGTTCCAGCGGCAAGACCACGGTCAAGGAACTGCTTGCTGGCGTCCTGCGTACGCGCGGGCCGGTGCTCGCGACTCGTGGCAACCTCAACAATGATTTCGGCGCACCGCTGACCCTGCTCGAACTGGCCCCGGAACATACGGCGGCAGTGATTGAACTGGGGGCTTCGCGCATCGGCGAAATCGCCTACACCGTGGCGCTGACCCAGCCTCACGTGGCGATCATCAACAACGCCGGTACCGCCCATGTCGGCGAGTTCGGTGGTCCGGAAAAAATCGTCGAAGCCAAGGGCGAAATCCTTGAAGGCCTCAACGCCTCGGGCACAGCGGTACTGAACCTGGATGACAAGGCGTTCGAGACCTGGCGTGTACGCGCCGCCGGTCGCAAGGTGCTGACGTTTGCGGTGCTCAATGCCGCGGCCGACTTCCATGCTTCAAATATCACCGTCGACGCCCGCGGTTGCCCGTCCTTCACCTTGCATACCCCGCAAGGCAGCGAACATGTGCAGCTGAACCTGCTGGGCAACCATAACGTTGCCAACGCCCTGGCCGCCGCCGCCGCCGCCCATGCCCTGGGCGTGTCGCTGTTCGGTATCGCTACAGGCCTGGGCGCGGTGCAGCCGGTCAAGGGCCGCACTGTGGCGCAATTGGCTGCCAACGGCATGCGCGTGATTGATGACACCTACAACGCCAACCAGTCCTCGGTCTGCGCCGCCATAGATCTGCTCAAGGGTTTCGATGGCCGCAAAGTACTGGTGCTGGGCGATATCGCCGAGCTGGGCGACTGGGCCGAACAGTCCCATCGCGAAGTGGGTGCCTACGCCAGCGGCAAGGCCGACGCGCTCTACGCGGTCGGCCCGAACATGACTCACGCCGTGAGCGCCTTCGGTCCCGGTGCGCGGCATTTTGCGACGCAAGCTGAATTGATCCAGGCGTTGACGGCGGCTGAACATGACAAACACACAACCATTTTGATCAAGGGATCGCGCAGCGCGGTGATGGAAAACGTCGTCGCAGCCTTGTGTGGCTCAAGTACGGAGAAACATTAATGCTGCTGCTGCTGGCTGAGTATCTGCAACAGTTCCACAAAGGCTTCGCGGTCTTCCAGTACCTGACCCTGCGCGGGATCCTGGGTGTGCTGACCGCGCTGTCTTTGTCGCTGTTTTTAGGGCCGTGGATGATCCGCACCCTGCAGAACCTGCAAATTGGTCAATCGGTTCGTAATGACGGCCCGCAGTCGCACCTGTCCAAGTCCGGTACTCCGACCATGGGCGGCGCGCTGATCCTGTCGTCCATCGGCGTCAGCACCTTGCTCTGGGCCGACCTGCATAACCGCTACGTGTGGGTGGTGCTGCTGGTGACCCTGCTGTTCGGCGCCATCGGCTGGGTGGATGACTACCGCAAAGTGATCGAGAAAAACTCCAAGGGGCTGCCAAGCCGCTGGAAGTATTTCTGGCAGTCGGTGTTCGGCCTGGCCGCCGCGATCTTCCTGTACACCACCGCGCCAAGTGCCGTGGAAACCACCTTGATCATCCCGATGCTCAAGGATGTGAGCATCCCACTGGGTGTCGGTTTTGTGGTGCTGACCTACTTCGTGATCGTCGGCTCCAGCAACGCGGTGAACCTGACCGATGGCCTCGACGGCCTGGCGATCATGCCGACGGTGATGGTGGGCGGCGCGCTTGGCATCTTTTGCTACCTCTCCGGTAACGTGAAATTCGCTGAATACCTGCTGATCCCTTATGTACCGGGCGCCGGTGAGTTGATCGTGTTCTGCGGCGCGCTGATCGGTGCCGGCCTGGGGTTCCTGTGGTTCAACACCTACCCGGCACAAGTCTTCATGGGCGATGTCGGCGCACTGGCGCTGGGAGCCGCTCTGGGCACTATCGCGGTGATCGTTCGTCAGGAAATCGTACTGTTCATCATGGGCGGCGTGTTCGTGATGGAAACCCTGTCGGTGGTCATCCAGGTGGCGTCCTTCAAGTTGACCGGGCGCCGCGTGTTCCGCATGGCGCCGATTCACCACCACTTTGAACTCAAGGGCTGGCCCGAGCCACGCGTGATTGTCCGCTTCTGGATCATCACCGTGATTCTGGTACTGGTCGGCCTTGCCACCCTGAAACTGAGGTAGAAACGAGTGTCCCTGATCGCTTCAGACCACTTCCGCATTGTTGTCGGCCTCGGCAAGAGCGGCATGTCCCTGGTTCGCTTCCTGGCGAACCGGGGCACGTCGTTTGCCGTGGCCGATACGCGGGAAAATCCACCGGAGCTGGTCACGCTGCGCCGTGACTACCCGCACGTGGAAGTGCGTTGTGGCGAGCTGGATGTCGAGTTTCTGTGCCGTGCCGACGAGCTCTACGTGAGCCCGGGCCTGGCCCTGGCGACACCGGCCCTGCAAGCGGCTGCGGCCCGTGGCGTGAAGCTGTCTGGTGATATCGACCTGTTCGCACGCAACGCGAAGGCGCCGATCGTGGCCATCAGCGGTTCCAACGCCAAAAGCACCGTCACCACCCTGGTCGGCGAGATGGCAGCGGCGGCGGGCAAGCGTGTGGCCGTCGGCGGCAATCTTGGCGTGCCGGCGCTGGACCTGCTCAGCGACGACGTCGAGCTGTACGTGATGGAATTGTCGAGCTTCCAGTTGGAAACCACCCACGACCTGGGCGCTGAAGTGGCGACGGTATTGAACGTCAGCGAAGACCATATGGACCGCTACAGCGGCCTGCCGGCTTATCACCTGGCCAAGCACCGGATCTTCCGTGGCGCCAAGCAATTTGTAGTCAACCGCCAGGATGCCCTGAGCCGTCCGCTGATAGGCGAGGGCATGCCCTGCTGGACCTTCGGCCTGGGCAAACCGGACTTCAAAGGCTTTGGCATTCGTGAAGAGAACGGCGAGAAGTACCTGGCGTTCGAATTCCAGAACCTGATGCCGGTACGCGAACTGAAAATCCGTGGCGCACACAACCAGTCCAATGCCCTGGCGGCCTTGGCGCTCGGTCACGCGGTTGGCCTGCCATTCGACGCCATGCTCGCGAGCCTGCGCACGTTTGCCGGGCTTGAGCATCGCTGCCAGTGGGTGCGCGACCTCAATGACGTCAGCTATTACAACGACTCCAAAGCCACCAACGTCGGTGCAGCCCTGGCGGCCATCGAAGGCCTGGGTGCCGATATCGACGGCAAGCTGGTGCTGATCGCCGGTGGTGATGGCAAGGGTGCCGACTTCAAGGACCTTAAAGCTCCAGTGGCCGCCCATTGCCGTGCCGTGGTGCTGATGGGCCGCGATTCGGACCTGATCGTCGCCGCCCTCGGTGACGCTGTGCCGCAAGTACGCGCAGCTTCCCTGGACGACGCCGTTGCCCAGTGCAAAGCCCTGGCCCAGCCTGGCGATGCGGTGTTGCTGTCGCCCGCGTGCGCCAGCTTCGACATGTTCAAGAACTATGAAGAGCGCGGCCAACTGTTCGCCCGCGCCGTGGAGGCTTTGGCATGAGCCTCAACCTGAGAAACATCATCAAGCCATACCCGTCGCCGATCATTACCGGGCGCGGCATTGACCTTGATTTTCCTATGCTCGCCGGTTGCCTGGCACTGCTCGGCCTGGGCCTGGTGATGATCACCTCGGCGTCCTCCGAAGTGGCTGCCGTGCAGTCGGGCAACACGCTGTACATGATGATCCGCCACCTGGTGTACCTGGTGATCGGCCTGGGCGCCTGCATCGTCACCATGATGATCCCGATTGCCACCTGGCAACGCCTGGGTTGGCTGATGCTGATCGGTGCGTTCGGCTTGCTGGTCATGGTGATCGTGCCGGGCATTGGCCGCGAGGTGAACGGTTCGATGCGCTGGATCGGCTTCGGCGCGTTCAACGTGCAGCCTTCGGAAATCGCCAAGGTGTTCGTGGTGATCTACCTCGCCGGTTACCTGGTGCGCCGTCAGAAAGAAGTGCGCGAAAGCTGGATGGGCTTCTTCAAGCCGTTCATCGTGCTGCTGCCCATGGCTGGCCTGCTGCTGATGGAGCCCGACTTCGGGGCAACGGTGGTGATGATGGGCGCCGCCGCCGCGATGCTGTTCCTGGGTGGGGTCGGGCTGTTCCGCTTCACCTTGATGGTGGTGCTGGCGGTGGCGGCCGTGACCATCCTGGTACAGGCGCAACCCTACCGGATGGCGCGTCTGATCACCTTTACCGACCCCTGGTCCGACCAGTTCGGCTCCGGCTACCAGTTGACCCAGGCGCTGATCGCCTTCGGTCGCGGCGAGTGGCTGGGTGTGGGCCTGGGCAACAGTGTGCAGAAGCAGTTCTACCTGCCGGAAGCCCACACCGACTTCGTGTTCTCGGTATTGGCCGAGGAGTTGGGTGTGGTGGGTTCGCTGTGCACCGTTGCGTTGTTTGTATTCGTCTGCGTGCGCGCCATGTACATCGGCTTGTGGGCCGAGAAGGCCAAGCAGTTCTTCGCCGCCTACGTTGCCTATGGGTTGGCCTTCCTGTGGATCGGCCAGTTCCTGATCAACATCGGGGTGAACGTCGGCCTGCTGCCGACCAAGGGCCTGACCTTGCCGTTCCTCAGTTACGGCGGCAGTTCGTTGGTGATTTGCTGCGCCTGTCTCGGCTTGTTGCTGCGTATCGAGTGGGAGAGTCGCACCCACCTGGGCAGCGAAGAGATGGAGTTCAGCGAAAGCGACTTCGCCGAGGAGCCGACCCATGGGCGCTAACGTGCTGATCATGGCGGGCGGTACCGGGGGCCATGTGTTCCCGGCCCTGGCCTGCGCCCGTGAATTCCAGAACCGTGGCTACACCGTGCACTGGCTGGGTACGCCCCGTGGCATCGAAAACGAATTGGTGCCCAATGCCGGCTTGCCGCTGCATTTGATCAACGTCACCGGTTTGCGTGGCAAGAGCAAGTTGTCATTGCTCAAGGCGCCGTTCGTGTTGCTCAAGGCGGTCATGCAGGCGCGCAAGATCATTCGCGAGTTGAAGCCGGTGTGTGTGCTCGGCTTTGGCGGTTATGTGACCGGCCCTGGTGGCGTTGCGGCGAAACTCGCGGGCGTGCCGGTGATCGTTCACGAACAGAACGCCGTCGCCGGTACCGCCAACCGCCTGCTGGTGCCATTGGCCGCGCGGGTGTGTGAAGCCTTTCCGAAAACCTTCGCCGCCTCCGACAAGCTTCGCACCACCGGTAACCCGGTACGTACCGAACTGTTCATGGCCATTGCGCGTGACGCGTTGGCGGGGCGCAAGGCTCACCTGCTGATCCTGGGCGGAAGCCTGGGCGCCGAGCCACTGAATAAATTGCTGCCTGAAGCCGTTGCGCAACTTCCTGAGGATGTGCGCCCGGAGATCTTCCATCAGGCCGGCAAGAACCACGATGAAGTCACCGCCGCGCGTTATCGCGAGGCCGGTGTAGAGGCCAATGTACAGCCCTTCATCAAAGACATGGCCCAAGCCTATGGCTGGGCCGACCTGGTGGTCTGCCGCGCTGGTGCGCTGACCGTCAGTGAACTGGCGGCCGCCGGTCTGCCGTCCTTGCTGGTGCCTTTGCCCCACGCCATCGACGATCACCAGACCCGCAACGCCGAATATTTGGCCGGGGAGGGCGCTGCCTTCCTGCTGCCGCAAAGAACGACTGGCGCCGCCGATTTGGCCGCACGCCTGACCGAGGTTTTGATGCAACCGGAACGACTCAACAGCATGGCGAGCACCGCAAGCCGCCTGGCCAAACCTGACGCAACCCGCACCGTGGTCGATATCTGCCTGGAGGTGGCCCATGGTTGAGAATCAGAAAGCCATGCCGCAACCCGAGATGCGCCGCATCCGCCGTATTCACTTCGTCGGTATCGGTGGCGTGGGCATGTGCGGGATTGCCGAAGTGTTGCTGAACCTGGGCTACCAGGTGTCCGGCTCGGACTTGAAAGAGTCGCCGGTCACTGATCGCCTGAAGTCCTTCGGTGCGCAGATCTTCATCGGCCACCGTGCCGAGAACGCTGCCGAGGCCGACGTGCTGGTGGTGTCCAGCGCCGTGAACACCTCCAACCCGGAAGTGGCCACTGCCCTTGAACGCCGTATTCCAGTGGTGCCGCGTGCCGAGATGCTCGCCGAGCTGATGCGCTATCGCCACGGCATCGCCGTCGCCGGTACCCATGGCAAGACCACCACCACCAGCCTGATCGCCTCGGTGTTCGCCGCCGGTGGCCTGGACCCGACCTTCGTCATCGGTGGCCGCCTGAATGCAGCTGGCACCAATGCCCAGCTCGGCACCAGCCGCTACCTGATCGCCGAAGCCGATGAAAGTGACGCGAGCTTCCTGCACCTGCAACCGCTGGTCGCCGTCGTCACCAACATCGACGAAGACCACATGGCGACCTACGACGGTGACTTCAACAAATTGAAGAAAACCTTCGTCGACTTCCTGCACAACCTGCCGTTCTACGGGTTGGCGGTGGTGTGCCTGGACGACCCGGTGGTGCGTGAAATCCTGCCCCAGGTCAAGCGCCCGACCGTGACCTACGGCTTCAGCGAAGATGCCGACGTGCGCGCAATCAATGTGCGCCAAGAAGGCATGCAAACCTTCTTTACCGTGCTGCGCCCCGACCGCGAGCCGCTGGACGTGTCGGTGAACATGCCGGGCAACCACAACGTACTGAACTCGCTGGCGACCATCTGCATTGCCACCGATGAAGGCGTCAGCGATGAAGCCATCGTCGAGGGCCTGTCGCGCTTTGCCGGTGTGGGCCGTCGCTTCCAGGTCTACGGCCAACTGCCGGTTGAAGGCGGTGACGTGATGCTGGTGGACGACTACGGCCACCACCCGACCGAAGTGGCGGCCGTGATCAAGGCCGTGCGCGGTGGCTGGCCGGAGCGCCGGCTGGTGATGGTGTACCAGCCGCACCGCTACAGCCGCACCCGTGACCTGTACGACGATTTCGTCAATGTACTGGCCGATGCCAACGTGCTGCTGCTGATGGAAGTCTACCCGGCCGGTGAAGAACCGATCCCGGGCGCTGACAGCCGCAAGCTGTGCAACAGCATCCGCCAGCGCGGCCAGTTGGACCCGATCTACATCGAGCGTGGCGTGGACCTGGCGCCTATCGTCAAGCCGCTGCTGCGTGCCGGTGACATCCTGCTGTGCCAGGGCGCCGGTGATATCGGTGGCCTTGCGCCCAAGTTGCTGGCGAGCCCGCTGTTTGCAGCCGCCGCCAAGGGGAAGTCGAAATGACCACTGACTACGGCTCCCTGTTTTCCACCCTTGCGCCTGCCGACTTCGGTCGCGTGGCCGTGCTGTTCGGCGGCAAGAGCGCCGAGCGCGAAGTGTCGCTCAAGTCCGGCAATGCGGTGCTTGAGGCGCTGCAAAGTGCTGGCGTGAATGCCTTCGGTATCGATGTGGGCGATGATTTCCTCGCCCGCCTGCAGGCCGAAAAGATCGACCGCGCCTTTCTCATTCTTCACGGCCGCGGCGGTGAAGACGGCAGCATGCAGGGCCTGCTCGAATGCGCCGGCATCCCTTACACCGGTAGCGGCATCCTCGCGTCGGCCTTGGCGATGGACAAGTTGCGCACCAAGCAGGTGTGGCACAGCCTGGGCATTCCGACCCCGCGTCACGCGGTACTGTGCAGTGAAGACGATTGTATTTCTGCAGCCAAGGAACTGGGCCTGCCTTTGATCGTCAAACCAGCCCATGAAGGCTCCAGTATCGGCATGGCCAAAGTGAACTCGGCCGCCGAATTGATCGACGCATGGAAAGCGGCAAGTACCTACGATTCGCAAGTGTTGGTGGAACAGTGGATTTCCGGTCCCGAGTACACCATCGCCACCCTGCGTGGCCAGGTATTGCCTCCCATCGCTTTGGGCACGCCCCACACCTTTTATGACTACGACGCCAAGTACCTGGCTTCCGATACTCAGTACCGGATCCCATGCGGCCTCGAAGCAACCAAGGAACAAGAATTGATGGACCTCACGGCGAAAGCCTGTGAGGCGCTGGGTATCGCCGGTTGGGCGCGGGCAGACGTGATGCAGGATGACCAAGGGAATTTCTGGTTCCTTGAAGTCAACACCGCACCGGGCATGACCGACCACAGCCTGGTTCCCATGGCAGCCCGTGCCGCCGGTCTGGATTTCCAGCAGTTAGTGCTGGCGATCCTGGCCGACAGCATTGAGCCAAGAGGCTAAACACATGAACGGCGCATCGCTTCGTCATCAGCCCCCACAAGCACCGAGCCGCAAGCCGGTGCCACGGGGTGCAAGCCGAATGGTGGCTAAAGAGCCGATGTCTTCGCGCCTGCCAAAAGCCAACTTTGGTTTTATCAAGGCGCTGTTCTGGCCGGTGCTGCTGGTGGTGTTGGGCTTTGGTACGTACGAAGGCGCGCAGCGCCTGTTGCCGTATGCCGACCGGCCGATCACCAAGATCAGCGTGCAGGGCGACCTGAGCTACATCAGCCAACAAGCGGTACAGCAGCGCATCGGCCCATACCTGGCGGCGAGCTTCTTTACCATCGACCTGGCTGGCATGCGCTCGGAGCTGGAACAAATGCCGTGGATCGCCCATGCCGAAGTTCGCCGTGTATGGCCGGACCAAGTCACGATCCGCCTGGAAGAACAACTGCCCGTGGCCCGTTGGGGCGATGAAGCGCTGTTGAACAACCAGGGCCAGGCGTTCACCCCGCGTGAGCTGGCCAATTATGAACACCTGCCGCAGCTGTTCGGGCCGCAGCGGGCGCAGCAGCAAGTGATGCAGCAGTACCAGGCCTTGAGCCAGATGCTGCGGCCACTGGGCTTCTCCATTGCACGCCTGGAATTGCGTGAGCGGGGCAGCTGGTTTTTGACGACCGGGGCAGGCAGTTCCGGCCCGGGCATCGAGTTGTTGCTGGGACGCGACCGCTTGGTGGAAAAGATGCGCCGCTTTATTGCCATCTATGAAAAAACCTTGAAAGAACAGATTACGAACATTGCGAGCGTCGACCTGCGTTACGCCAACGGCCTGGCCGTCGGCTGGCGTACACCGGCTGCGCCCACGGCAGCACAACCCGCTGTCGCGAAGAATTAAGAAGAGGCAGGACCCATGGCAAACGTGCAAAGCGGCAAAATGATCGTCGGTCTCGATATCGGCACCTCCAAGGTGGTGGCGCTGGTGGGCGAGGTCGGGGAAGACGGCGCGATCGAAATCGTCGGTATTGGCACGCATCCGTCCCGGGGCCTGAAGAAGGGCGTGGTGGTGAACATCGAGTCCACCGTGCAGTCGATCCAGCGCGCTATCGAAGAAGCGCAGCTAATGGCCGGTTGCCGGATTCACTCAGCGTTCGTCGGCGTGGCGGGCAACCACATCCGCAGCCTGAACTCTCACGGCATCGTGGCGATCCGCGACCGTGAAGTCAGCTCGGCCGACCTTGAGCGTGTCCTCGACGCCGCCCAGGCCGTGGCGATCCCGGCGGACCAGCGCGTGCTGCACACCCTGCCGCAGGACTACGTGATCGACAACCAGGAAGGCGTGCGCGAGCCCCTGGGCATGTCGGGCGTGCGTCTGGAAGCCAAGGTTCACGTGGTGACTTGCGCCGTCAACGCCGCACAGAACATTGAAAAATGCGTGCGCCGCTGCGGCCTGGAAATCGACGACATCATTCTCGAGCAGTTGGCCTCGGCCTACTCGGTACTGACCGACGACGAAAAAGAGCTGGGCGTGTGCCTGGTGGACATCGGCGGCGGCACCACCGACATCGCGATCTTCACCGAGGGTGCGATCCGTCACACCGCCGTGATCCCGATTGCCGGCGACCAAGTCACCAACGACATCGCCATGGCGCTGCGCACACCGACCCAGTACGCCGAAGAAATCAAGATCCGCTACGCCTGCGCCCTGGCCAAGCTGGCCGGTGCCGGCGAGACCATCAAGGTGCCAAGCGTCGGTGATCGTCCGCCCCGCGAGCTGTCGCGCCAGGCCCTGGCCGAAGTGGTCGAGCCACGCTACGACGAGCTGTTCACCCTGATCCAGGCTGAACTGCGCCGCAGCGGCTACGAAGATTTGATCCCGGCCGGCATTGTGCTGACCGGTGGCACCTCGAAGATGGAAGGCGCGGTCGAGTTGGCCGAAGAGATCTTCCACATGCCGGTGCGCCTGGGCGTGCCCCATGGCGTGAAAGGCCTGGGCGACGTGGTGCGCAACCCGATTTATTCCACCGGTGTGGGCTTGCTGTTGTACGGGCTGCAAAAGCAGACCGACGGCATCTCCCTGTCGGGCCCGAGCATCCGTGACAGCTACCGCAGTGACGACGAGGCGAAAGCGCCGTTGTTCGAGCGTCTGCAGGCTTGGGTAAAAGGCAATTTCTAAAGATTTACCGCGACACCGCAGCACCCGCAACAAGCAGTAGGCGAAAAAACTAGAGAAAACGAAAGGAGAGGGAAAATGTTTGAACTCGTAGACAACATCCCCGCTAGCCCGGTTATCAAAGTAATCGGTGTCGGCGGTGGCGGCGGCAACGCTGTCAACCACATGGTCAAGAGCAACATTGAAGGCGTTGAGTTCATCTGCGCCAACACTGATGCCCAGGCGCTGAAAAGCATCGGCGCGCGGACCATCCTGCAATTGGGCACAGCGGTGACCAAGGGCCTCGGCGCTGGCGCCAATCCGGAAGTCGGCCGTCAAGCCGCCCTGGAAGACCGCGAGCGTATTGCCGAAGTGCTGCAAGGCACCAACATGGTGTTCATCACCACCGGCATGGGCGGCGGTACCGGTACCGGTGCTGCACCGATCATTGCCGAAGTGGCCAAGGAAATGGGGATTTTGACCGTTGCTGTCGTGACGCGTCCGTTCCCGTTCGAAGGCCGCAAGCGCATGCAGATCGCCGACGAAGGTATCCGTCTGCTGTCTGAAAGCGTCGACTCGTTGATCACCATTCCCAACGAGAAACTGCTGACCATCCTGGGCAAGGATGCCAGCCTGCTGTCCGCCTTCGCCAAGGCTGACGATGTACTGGCCGGTGCCGTTCGCGGTATCTCCGACATCATCAAGCGCCCAGGCATGATCAACGTCGACTTTGCCGACGTACGTACGGTCATGAGCGAAATGGGTATGGCGATGATGGGCACTGGCTGCGCCAGCGGTCCGAACCGTGCACGCGAAGCCACCGAAGCGGCCATCCGCAACCCGTTGCTCGAAGACGTGAATCTGCAAGGTGCACGCGGCATCCTGGTGAACATCACCGCAGGTCCCGACCTGTCCCTGGGTGAGTACTCCGACGTGGGTAGCATCATCGAAGCCTTCGCGTCCGAGCACGCCATGGTCAAGGTGGGTACCGTTATCGATCCGGACATGCGTGATGAACTGCATGTGACCGTGGTTGCGACCGGCCTGGGTGCAAAAATCGAGAAGCCTGTGAAGGTCATCGACAACACCCTGCACACCAGCCAGGCCAGCCAGGCAGCTGCCGCTCCAGCCCCTGCTCGCCAGGAGCTGCCGTCGGTCAACTACCGTGACCTGGATCGTCCGACCGTGATGCGCAACCAGGCTCAGGCCGGTGCTGCGGCGTCCCGTAGCCCGAATCCGCAAGATGACCTGGACTATCTGGACATCCCGGCATTCCTGCGTCGTCAGGCCGATTAATGGAATGTATCAGGGCTATGAAGGTGATTGGTGTTCAGCAAAGGTCTGGTCTGTTATTATCGCCAGCCTTTGTTGATACCAGTTCGCAATTTGCGCTGAAGCGGTCCAAGCCATGATTAAACAACGCACCCTGAAGAATATTATCCGTGCCACAGGTGTAGGTCTGCACTCCGGGGAGAAGGTATACCTGACCCTCAAGCCCGCACCTGTCGACACCGGCATCGTGTTTGTTCGTGCCGACCTGGACCCTGTGGTGCAGATTCCTGCTCGCGCGGAAAACGTTGGCGAAACCACGATGTCGACCACTCTGGTCAACGGTGACGTCAAAGTGGACACGGTGGAGCACTTGCTCTCGGCCATGGCTGGCCTGGGCATCGATAACGCCTACGTCGAGCTCTCCGCGTCCGAAGTCCCGATCATGGATGGCAGCGCTGGACCCTTCGTATTCTTGATTCAATCTGCCGGCCTGGAAGAACAGGACGCAGCCAAGAAGTTCATTCGCATTCTGCGGGAAGTGACAGTAGAAGACGGCGACAAGCGCGCCACCTTCGTCCCGTTCGAAGGCTTTAAAGTGAGCTTTGAGATCGATTTCGATCACCCGGTATTCCGTGACCGCACCCAAAGTGCAAGCGTGGATTTTTCCAGCACTTCGTTCGTAAAAGAAGTCAGCCGCGCCCGTACCTTTGGTTTCATGAGTGACATCGAGTACCTGCGCAAGCACAACCTCGCACTCGGCGGCAGCGTGGAAAACGCCATTGTGGTCGACGCGGATGGTGTACTGAACGAAGACGGCCTTCGCTACGAAGACGAATTCGTGAAGCACAAGATCCTCGATGCAATCGGTGACCTCTACCTGCTGGGCAATAGCCTGATAGGCGAGTTCAAAGGCTTCAAGTCGGGCCACGCCCTTAACAACCAGCTGCTGCGCAAGTTGATTGAGCAGACAGATGCTTGGGAAGTCGTGACCTTCGAAGACGCCAGCACCGCACCGATCTCTTACATGCGTCCCGTTGCGGCGGTGTAAGTAACAACTCTCTTTCTTTAGTTTTGAAAGGCTGCCTTCGGGTGGCCTTTTTTTATGCCTGACGAATATCCAAATGTGGGAGCTGGCTTGCCTGCGATAGCGGCCTGCCAGTTAGCTTATAGGTAGCTGACCCACCGCGATCGCAGGCAAGCCAGCTCCCACAATTGACCTCATCAGTTTGAGGTCTTTGAAACATCCATTGTCCGGTTTCGGCCGCTGTGCTTGGCCTGATACAACGCCTGGTCAGCCTTGAGCAGCAGGTCTTCAAGGGAAATACGGCTGTGCTTCTGCCAGGTACTCAGGCCGATGCTTACGGTGATCGGCTGCTCATCCCCGGCCACTCTCGGCAGGTGCTGGACACCCTCGCGGATATGCTCGGCGATCACCCAAGCCCCCTTGGCGTCGGTATTGGGTAACACCACCGCGAATTCTTCACCACCATAACGCGCCGCCAGGTCGGCAGGGCGGCGGATATGGCTGGCGATCACATGCGCAACTACACGCAAGGCCTCATCGCCGCCCTGGTGACCGTGGCGGTCGTTGAAGGCCTTGAAGTAGTCAACATCGATCATCAGCACGCTCAACGACTCGGTGGAGCGTTGTGCCCGGTCCCATTCCAGCCGCAAGCGTTCGTCCAGCGTGCGACGGTTGGCCAGGCCGGTAAGTGCGTCGGTGGCTGCCAGTTCTGACAGCACCTGTTCAGCCCGATGGCGACGGCGCAGCTCCATGCACAGTGCCCAGGTCAGCCACAACAGGCCCACGCACAACACCCCCGTGGCAATGCTGACCAGCCACGCCGCACGCCGCCAGGGTGCGAACATTTCATTGCTGGACAAGGCCACTGCCACGATCAGCGGCAAGTTGCCCACATTAGAAAAACTGTAGAGCCGTGCCTGGCGATCGACACTGGAGATACTTTGGAAGCTGCCGTCCCGCTCGCGCAGCATGCGCGCCACATTCGGGCGCTGGCTCAGGTCCTTGTCGATGATATCTACTTCCAGCAGAGGCTCTTGCGCCAGCAGGATGCCTTGGTGGTTGAGCAGGTTGATGGTGCTGTTGCTGCCGATGTTCAAGCTGCTGAACAACTGATGAAAGTACGACAGGCGCATGGACGCGACCGCCACTCCCAGGAAGCGCCCATCCGGTGACGAAACGCGACGGCTGAACGCGATGCGCCAAGGATCGGCACACTGGCAGCGCGCCATGAACGGGCGACTGATATACAAGCCCAGGTCGGGGTTGGTGCGGTGTACCTGAAAATAATCCCGGTCGGCAAAGTTACCCAGCTTCGGCGTGAGCAGGGACGAATCGGCAATCACCTCGCCGGTCGGGTCCAACAGCAGGATATCGCCCTTGTAGGGCGCCGCTGCGGAACGATCAAACAGCACCAGGTGGCGAATACTCTCTGAGACGTCCTGCAGGTCAGTGCGCTCGGTGGCGCTGATCAAGCCTTTGAGGGCCATGTCGTAAAGTTCGACATTGCGCAGTACGTCAGCGTCGATCAATTGAGTGATGGTGTTGGCGGTGCGCTTGGCCGTCTGCAGGGTGTTGGCATGTTCACGAATCAGCAGCGCAGTGACGACCCCCAAGATCAGCAACACCGTGAGCGTGCTGCCCAGGATCAGCAGGCGCTCCGGGCGGCGGTTGGGGCGGGTAGGGCTTGAACTCATCGGGCATACTTCTGCGTTGAGAATGCCCTTAGCGTAGTAGCAACTCTTGAATATGGCTGTAGGAGCGAGCTTGCTCGCGAAAAACTCACAGACGCCGCGTTTATTCAGGAAGCACGCGTTATCGTTAACGTTTTTCGCGAGCAAGCTCGCTCCTACCTGTATTCAGAACACGTTGATCGGGTAATCCACGATCACGCGATACTCATCCACATCGCGGTCCACCGCCGAGTAGCCATTGCTGCCGCGATTGGTCGCCCATTGCAGGCGCACGGCCAAGTCCTTGGCCTTGCCGCCCTGCACCACATATTTGAGGTCGATATCGCGCTCCCAGTGCTTGGCATCCTTGCCATCGGCGCTGTACCAGTTGCTGTAGCCGCGACTGTTGGGGTCGACCTTGGTCAGGTCGGTCTTGCCGCTGATGTACGACACGGCGGACGTCAGGCCGGGCACGCCGAGGCCGGCGAAGTCGTAGGCGTACTTGAGTTTCCAGGAGCGCTCGTTGGGCCCGTTGAAATCCGAGTACTGCTGGGAGTTGTCCAGGTACACGCTGTCGCCCTGGGTGATGTAGTCGAACGGCGTGTTGCCGTTGACCCGCTGATAGGTGGCCGTGACGCTGTGGTTGCCCACGCCTACAGTGAAATGCAGGCTGTAGGTGTTGTTGTCGATATCCCCCAGCAGCGATTGGCCGGTGTCCTGGGTATGGTAGTAGTGCAGGCCGGGGGTCAGGCTGACCAGATCATTGAGGGCGTAGGTATATTCGAGGTCGTAGTAGTACTGGTGCCATACGTCCTTTAGTTCGGAGGCGTACAGGTTGCTGGTCAACCCATCAATCCCGCTGAACGACACGCCAGCCCAGTCCAGGTGCTGGCTGTCGGTGTTGGCGGGCAGCGTGCCGTAGCTGGTGCCGATGCGCCGATGGCCGCTCTGGTTGTAGAGCTTGGTGAAACTGGCCTGGCCGCCTTCGATCATCCAGCCGTCGAAGCTGTGGTTGGTCAGGCTCACGCCACGGAACGTCTGCGGCAACATGCGCGTCATGCCGCCGGCGATCACCGGGTTGTTGAGGAACAGGTCGCCGGCTTTCAGTTCCGTGTCGAAGGCGCGCAGCTTCAAGGTGCCGCCGGCCGTCGAGAACGAACCCGGCGCTTTGCCGTTGCCGCTGCCATACGGAAGGATGCTGGAACCATCCGTACCGCCACCGCCGTCGAGCTTCAGGCCGAGCATGGCATTGACGTCCAGGCCGAAGCCGACGGTGCCCTGGGTGTAGCCGGATTCGAAGGTGCCGATAAAGCCCTGGCCCCATTCCTTGCTGTCATCTTGATGGATGTCGCGACGGTCGCGGTTCATGTAGTAGTTGCGAGTGTTGATCGTGAGGTGGGAGCCTTCGACGAAACCGTCTGTGGAGGAAGTGTCTGCCGCCTGGGCGAGAGGTGCGATCGTTGCTGCAATCGCGAGGAATAACGGGGTGAACGTCAGCGAGTTCTTCACCGGTAAAGCTCCTTTGGTCAATCCATAACGGCCAGTGTCGTGAGGGTGTGCCCGGCCTTTTTTTACGGCAAAAAAAAGCCGCTGAAGTCAGCGGCTTTAAGACAGATTCCCAGTGTAGAGCCCTGGAAATAAGTCGAGGGAAATTCGGGTAAGCGGGTCAGCTGTCTTTGCCGTCGCGCTCATCGGTGCGTCAAAGTAACGCAGGCGAGCGCTGCGATACAGAGTGTAACAAGATAATAACTATTGCCCAAATCGCAACAGTGCGGATGTACTTCGATCAAAGTGTGGGAGCGGGCTTGCTCGCGAATTCGGTGTGTCAGTTACAGATATATTGACTGATACACCGAATTCGCGAGCAAGCCCGCTCCCACATTTGACTCAAGCGTTCTTACGATCTAGACCGGCAGGGTGATACCAAACGTATTGCCACCGCCTTCACTGCGCACAAACACATCCCCCCCATGCATCAACGCAATCGCCTTGACGATCGCCAGCCCCAGCCCGTGATTGGCCCCGCTGTTGCTGCGCGAGGCATCCACCCGATAGAAGCGTTCGAACAGGCGTGGCAAGTGTTCGCTGGCAATGGCCTCGCCGGGGTTGGTCACGCCAATCGTCACCTGGTGTGCCTGCACTTCAATGTGCACGTCGATGACTTGCCCCGGCGCGGTGTGTTGCACGGCATTGCTCAGTAGATTGATCAGTGCGCGACGCAGGTGGGCTTTTTCGATCTGCACCACGGCATCGCCGTGCACGCGCACTTCGACCTGGGCGTCTTCGAGGATGAAGTCCAGGTAGTCGAGGGTGGTGGCCACTTCATCGGCCAGGGCGCTTTCGATCAGCTTGGTGGCCTTGCTGCCTTGGTCAGCGCTGGCGAGGAACAGCATGTCATTGATGATCGAGCGCAGGCGTTCCAGCTCTTCCAGGTTCGATTGCAGCACCTCGAAATATTGCTCTGCCGACCGGCCGCGAGTGAGGGCAACCTGGGTCTGGCCGATCAGGTTGGTGAGCGGCGAACGCAGTTCGTGGGCAACGTCGGCGTTGAACGATTCCAGGCGCGAATACGCCTGTTCAACCCGGTCGAGGGTGGCGTTGAACGAGTTGACGAATTGGCTCAATTCCGGCGGCAGCGGCGACAGATGCAGGCGTCCGGAGAGTTTCGGCGGCGCAAGCTTTTGCGCCTCATCCGAGAGTTTGCCCAGGGGCTTGAGGCCGATACGCGCGACCCAGAACCCCAACAGCGCCGCCAGTATTACACCCACCAGCGCGAGGCTGACCAATGCCACCAGCAAGTGGTGCTGGGTGGCGCGGAAGTTTTCCGTGTCGATAGCGATCATGAAGCGCAACGCCGGGCGTTGGTCCTTGGCTGCAAACTGGCTGACCAGCACCTTGAAGGGATAATCGTGACCCGGCAGGCGCAGGTCGCGCTTACCCGTGGCGCCCTCGGCAAAGGCGCGAACCTGTGCGTCCGGCTCACCGTATTCATAGCTCGGGTCGCTGCTGACCACCCAGAAACGGATGCGCTTGTCTTCTTCCCCCAACAGCTTGAGCTTGGACCTGATCTTGACCCAATGCTCCGGCGTGCCGAAGCGATTGATCGACGATTCCAGCACGCTGTAGCGCGCATCCAACTCGGCACCTGGCAACAACCCCAGGCCACGGTCGACCTGCTGGTACAGCGCGCCGCCGATCAACAGAAAGATCAGCAGCGCCACCAGGGTGAACATGCCACTCAGGCGCAGGGCGATGGAATTAGCGACCACTGTGGTTTTCCTGCATGCGGTTCTCCAGCACATAGCCCATGCCGCGAATGGTGTGCAGCAGCTTGTGTTCGAACGGCCCGTCGAGCTTGGCGCGCAGGCGCTTGATCGCCACTTCCACCACGTTGGCATCGCTGTCGAAATTGATGTCCCAGACCATCTCGGCAATCGCCGTCTTGGACAGGATCTCGCCCTGGCGCCGCGCCAATACGCTGAGCAGCGAGAACTCCTTGGCGGTCAGGTCCAGGCGTACACCGTTGCGGCTGGCCTTGCGGCTGATCAGGTCGATCCACAGGTCTGCGACGGTGACCTGCACCGGTTCATGGCCGCCGCTGCGGCGGGTCAGGGCTTGCAGGCGGGCCACCAGTTCCAGGAACGAAAACGGCTTGCCCAGATAATCGTCGGCGCCTTCGCGCAGGCCGCGGATGCGGTCTTCCACGCGTTCGCGCGCGGTAAGCATGATCACCGGCGTCTGCTTGCGGGCGCGTAAGGCGCGCAATACACCGAAGCCATCCAGGCCGGGCAGCATCACGTCGAGCACGATCACGGCGTAATCGTTTTCCAGCGCCAGGTGCAGGCCCTCAATGCCTTCACGGGCCACATCGACGGTGTAGCCTTGCTCTGTCAGGCCGCGGTGCAGGTAGTCCGCGGTTTTTTCTTCATCTTCAATAATCAGGACGCGCATGACCGCCTCAGTGTGTGGTCGCCAGCGTCAGCGCTGGTTTGGGCCTGTGGAAAAAACGTTCAAGGTACAAGTATATGACCGGCGTGGTGAACAGCGTCAGCGCCTGGCTCACCAGCAAGCCACCGACCACCGCGATGCCCAGCGGCTGGCGCAACTCCGCCCCCGGGCCAGCGCCGAGCATCAACGGCACTGCGCCGAGCAACGCGGCAAGGGTGGTCATGATGATCGGCCGGAACCGTGTCACGCAGGCTTCATAAATCGCATCTTCGGGCGGCAGCCCGCGTACCCGCTGCGCCTCCAGGGCGAAGTCGATCATCAAGATACCGTTTTTCTTCACGATGCCGATTAGCAGTACCAGGCCGATCAAGGCCATGATCGAAAAGTCCTGGCCCAGCAGCCACAGCATGATCAGCGCACCGAGGCCCGCCGAGGGCAGGGTGGAAATGATCGTCAGCGGGTGCACAAAACTCTCATACAGCACACCCAGAATAATGTAGACCGCTACCAGCGCCGCGAGGATCAGCCAGGGTTGGCTGGCCAGCGAGCTCTGGAACGCCTGGGCCGCGCCCTGGAAGTTGCCGATGATTGTGCTCGGCATCCCGATTTCGTTCTTGGCCTGGTCGAGCATAATCACCGCGTCGCCCAGGGCCACGCCGGGCGCCAGGTTGAACGACAGGTTGGCGGCGGGGAACATGCCGTCATGGCTGATGGACAACGGCCCGACCGTGGGCGGGTCGACCTTGGCCAGTGCCGACAGCGGCACCATTTCATTGGTCAATGGCGAGCGCAGGTAAAAAAAGTTGAGGCTTTCGGCCTTGCCGCGCTGTTGGCTGTCCAGTTCAAGTATCACTTGGTACTGGTTGATCTCGGTCTGGAACTCGTTGATCTGGCGCTGGCCGAAGGCATCGTACAACGCCTGGTCGACATCGGTGGCGGTCAGCCCGAAACGTGCGGCGGCCTGGCGGTCGATGCTTATGTGGGTGATGCTGCCGCCCAGTTGCAGGTCGTTGGACAGGTCGCGAAACGCCGGGTTGGCGCGCAGTTTTTCGGTGAGGCGTTGGGTCCAGGTGTTCAGCGTCGGGCCGTCGTTGCTCTTGAGCACATATTGATACTGGGCGCGGCTGGGGCCGGAGCTCAAGTTGATGTCCTGGCCGGCGCGCAGGTACAGCACGATGCCCGGCACCTTCGCCAGTTGGGGGCGGATGCGGTCGATGAACTGGCTGGCGGACACATCGCGCTCACTGCGGTCTTTCAAGGCGATCCAGAAGCGGCCGTTGGCGATGGTCTGGTTGCTGCCGGTGACGCCGACCGAATGGGAAAACGCCTGCACCGCCGGGTCGGCCTTGACGATCTCGGCCAGGGCCTTGTGTTTGGCGACCATGTCCTTGTACGACACGTCGGCCGCTGCTTCGCTGGTGCCGAGCACAAAACCGGTGTCCTGCACCGGGAAGAACCCCTTGGGGATAAACACATAGCCGACCACCGCCAGGGCCAGGGTTACCACGAAGATCGCGACCATGCTGCGTTGGTGCGCCAGGGCACGGCGCAGGTTGCGCGCATAGCCGGCCAGCAGGCGTTCGCTGAAGCTGGGTTTGGCGTGGGCAGGGTGGGTAGGGGCACGCATGAACAAGGCGGCCAGCGTCGGTGCCAATGTCAGCGAAACCACCACTGAAATCAGAATGGTCGCGGTGGCCGTCAACGCAAATTCCTTGAACAACCGCCCGACCACACCGCCCATGAACAACAGCGGAATAAACGCTGCTACCAGCGAGAAGCTGATGGACACCACGGTAAAGCCAATTTCGCCGGAGCCCTTGATCGCCGCTTCGCGCTTGCCCAGGCCAGCCTCCAGGTGCCGATGGATGTTCTCCACCACCACAATCGCATCGTCCACCACAAAGCCCACGGCGATCACGATGGCCACCAGGGTCAGGTTGTTCAGGCTGAACCCCATCACATACATCAGGGCGAAACTGGCCACCAGCGAGACACCCAGCACCGCAGACACAATCAGCGTCGCCGACAGTTGACGCAGGAACAACGCCATCACCGCCACCACCAGCAGGATGGCGATCAGCAGGGTCATTTCCACTTCATGCAGTGAGGCGCGGATGGTCTTGGTACGGTCGGTCAACACGCTGACCTGCACCGAGGCCGGCAACATGCCTTGCAGGCGCGGCAGCTCGGCTTGAATGCGCTCGACGGTGTCGACGATGTTGGCGCCAGGCTGGCGCGAAATCACCAGGTTCACCCCTGGGGTATCGCCGGACCAGGCTTGTACGTAGGCGTTTTCCGAGCCGTTGATGACGTTGGCGATATCGCGCAGTTGAACCGGCGCACCGTCCTTGTAGGAAACGATCAGTTGGCCGTATTCCTCCGGGTGAAACAGCTGGTCGTTGGTCGACAGGGTGGACACGCTGTTTTCGCCATAGATCGCGCCCTTGGCCAGGTTGAGGCTCGACTGCTGGATGGCCAGGCGTATATCGGCGAGCGTCAGGCCGATGGCCGCGAGCTTATCAGGGGACGCCTGCACGCGAATCGCCGGGCGTTGCTGGCCGGTGATGTTGATCTGGCCGACGCCGTCGATCTGGCTGATCTGGCGCGCCAGCAGGGTTTCCACGTAGTCGCTCAGCTCGGTGCTGGGCATGCTGCTGGAACTGACGCTGAGGATCAACACCGGGCTGTCCGCCGGGTTGACCTTCCTCCAGGTGGGCAAGCTCGGCATGTCGCTGGGCAACTTGCCGGACGCGGTGTTGATCGCGGCCTGGACCTCCTGGGCGGCGGTGTCGATGCTTTTTTCCAGGGTGAACTGCAGGGTCAAGAGGCTGGAGCCCAAGGCGCTGCTGGAGGTCATCTGGGTCATGCCGGGGATGGCACTGAACTGCACCTCAAGAGGCGTGGCCACCGATGAGGCCATAGTGTCCGGGCTGGCGCCGTGTAGTTGCGCGGTGACCTGGATGGTCGGGAATTCCGCTTCCGGCAGCGGCGCGACGGCCAGGTTCGGGAAGGCAATAATCCCCAGCAACACCAATGCGAAGGTCAACAGCAGGGTGGCGACCGGGTGATCAACGCACCAGGCCGAGGGCGACCGGCTTGCACTCATGGCTGCACCTGGGCGTTGGCGGTGTGGATCACTTGCGGCGGCTCCTTGAGCACCTCCACCTGCGCACCGGCCTTGAGCCGCGATTGCCCATCGCTGACCAGCACATCGCCGGCCTGCACGCCTTTGATGATATTGATGTCGCTGTTCTGGTAGGCGACCTGCACCGGCACCACCTCGACTTTGTCAGCGCTTACGCGGTACACGAAATGTGAGTCCAGCCCACGCTGCACCACGGTCGGCGGCACCACCAGGGCGTTCTTGTCGAGGGCCGTCTGGATCTTGATGGTCACCAGTTGCCCCGGCCATAGCTTATGCGCCGGGTTGCTGAACTCGGCCTTGGCGCGCAGGGTGCCGGTGGTGGAGCTGATCTGGTTGTCGATCAGGCTCAGGTGGCCTTCGCCGAGCAGGTCGCCGGTCTGGCTGTCGGTGTCGGCGCCCAGGTAGGCGTCGACGGTGGCCCGCGTTGGGGCAGCGATCAGGCCCTGCAAGGTCGGCAGCATCTGCTGCGGCAAGGAAAACTCAATGGCAATCGGGTCGAGCTGGGTGACTGAGAACAGCCCCTGGGTATCGCTCATGCGCAGGAAGTTGCCTTCGTCCACATTGCGGATGCCCACGCGACCGCTGACAGGTGAGCGAATCTGGGTATAGGAAAGTTGTACTTGAGCCGCATCAATGGCCGCCTGGTTGCCCTGCGCGGTGGCCTTGAGCTGGTTGACCAGCGCCTGTTGCTGGTCATAGGTCTGTTTGGACACGCCGTCGTCGATGCTCAGCGCTTTGTAGCGCTTGAGATTGACCAACGCCACTTGCAACTGTGCCTGGCTTTCGCCCAATTGCGCCCTGGCTTGGTCGAGGCTGGCGCGGATCGAACGGTCATCGATGGTCGCCAGCAAGTCGCCGGCCTTCACCGATTGGCCTTCCTTGACCAGCAGCTGGGTGAGGATGCCGTCGATCTGCGGGCGAATCACCACGCTATGCAACGACAGCACTGAGCCGATGCCGCTGACAAACCTGGGAACGTCCTGTTGCGCGACGCTCACCACCCGTACCGGGATCGCCGTGGGCGCAGCCAGCCGGGGCTTGGCAGGCCGTGTTACGGCCCAGGCGGCCACCGCCAGTATCAAGAGGACGCCCACCATCAGGGCCGTGTTTCGTTTTATCTGCATGGGAGGGGCCGGGGCGTAGTTGCACGTTTTAAGCTGCAAGCTGCCAGTTGAAGGTTGGGTAGCTGCTTTATAGCCCGGTAATACGGTCAGCACGGTGACGCCAAACTGACAGCCGCGACAGCTAGCGCTTCTTACTTGTGGCTTGAGGCTTACCGCTTGCCGCTTTGCCCCCGTATACTCGCGCTTTTACACCTATAGCTGCGCCGGAGCCCCTATGACTTCCCCAACCCAACCCCCTGTCGACGCGGCTGACCTCGTCGATTCGGCCACCGCCGACGGCGTTGAAAAAACCGAGATTCCGGCGTTCAAGTTCCCCTTCAAACCGGGTGAGCTGGCTGGCGCCAAGCATGCCAGCCAGCCCTGGTACAAAGGCGGCGCCAAGAACGGCCATACCAAGACGCCAGGCATGGCGCCTCCGGGCACTCGCCGGTCCATGGGTAAACGCTGAGATTAAAACTGTGTGTGCGTTATAGGCTGTTGCCTACATTGCCCGTAGAAATTTCTGCTTGTAGGTCCGCGACCGATTCTTGAAAGCTTGCACAGCGTTTGCTTCGTCCCGATGACGCTCATCGGGGCGTGGTGAGTCAGCTTTCCGGAAAAGGACATTCCCGTGGCCCTGATACACCTCTGTGCGGTGCTTGCCCTCTTGCTCTCGACAAGTGTCGTTGCCGCCGACGTTCAACCGCAGCGTGAAATCCGTTTCGCCGTCGCTGCGCATTTTCCTCCTTTTCAAAGCCGCAATTCCCAAGGGCAATTGGTGGGTCTGAATATCGAGCTGGGCAATGCCCTGTGCGAGCAACTCAACGTGCGCTGTACCTGGGTTGACCAGGTTGTCATGGAAAATTTCCCGGCCCTCGAAGCCCGGCAGTTCGACGCGATCATGGGCATGGCGCCCACCTGCAGTCGGCGGCGACGGGTGAGTTTTACTGATGATCTCTACCCGATCACCACTCGGCTGGTGGCGCGTAAAACCTCGGGCCTGCGCCCTGAGCGAAGGTCGCTCAGGGGCAAGCGTGTCGGGGTGCTGGTGCGCAGTAATCGGGAAGCCTTTGCCCTGTCGCAGTGGGCGCCGGCAGGGGTAATCATCAGGAGTTTCTGGCTCAACGACCAACTGGTGCAGAGCCTGGTTTCGGGCGATATTGACGCGTCCCTTCAAGGTGCCGTGGAGATCCGTGAAGCGCTGCTAGACACGCCCCAAGGCCTGGACTTCAGTTTCATGGGGCCGCCTGTGTCGTCTGGCCTGTTGGGTAATAGCGTGGCGATTGCGGTGCGAAAAACCGATACCGCGTTGCGTAATGAGCTAAACCACGCGCTTGAGCAACTGATGCAGAATGGCGAATACCAGCGCATCCTCCAGCCCTATCGCCTCGATGTATTGCCTGCCCGTCCATGATCGCTAATGTGGGAATGCAACTCTGCTCCCGTGATGGCCTGACTGCCGGCGCCTATCTACCTGACGCGCAGAGCTCAAAATGTGGGAGCTGGCTTGCCTGCGATGACGGTATGACAGCCAAGGACTTTTACCTGACACCCCGCAACCCATATGTGGCATCAAGGGGCGTCGGGGAAATTGGCGTCGAATGGTAGGCCGTCACGGGAGCAAGCTCCTTCGCCACAGGTCCAGCGTCGCGCTGAAGTTGAGTCGATACCCAAACCGTCATGAGGCCGCAGCGGCCTAAGCCGCCCTCAACGAGATAAACGCATAATTGGCCGGCACCTCAGTGGCAACTTGCGCCCCGGCATCCAGCACCTGTTCAGCGATGTCCATCCCGGACACATGAAACACCCATTCATTGGCCACTACCGGCTGTTCAACCGCCTGTTCAATGGCCTGGGCAAACGCCTGCATATCCGGCAAGTACGCGGTAAACCCGTCGCCTTTGAGCGCGGTCGTGTGGATGCCGAGCAACGCGCACACCGCTTCTTTGGTCTGCACGTCATCACGGTCGGCCTGGCGTGAACGGCGAATCAGTTCGGCCAGTTGCGCGTCCATCAACTCGCCACCGACGATCAGCGCGGGGCCTTGCTCCCAGGATTCCGGCGGGCAGTCCTTGGCGCTCGGGTTCAGCGGGATATGCGGGTTGATCTCCATCGGGTAGATGCGGCACACCAGCGGGCGCCGTTCGTAGATGCGGCAGCGGTTGTCTTCGTCAAGATTCCGGCAGCGTCCTGCGTTGTAGGCGGCAAAGGTAATTGCCACAAACGCCTCGGTATTGCCGCTAGGCACGACCACTGAGCGGCGCTCGGCGTGTTCCCGTTGTTGCAGGGGCAGGCCCAGGCCATTGCTGAGAAAGCCCTCGACCAGAACGATGACGTTGCCGCCGTCCGCCGCCCAGATGCGGGCTTCTTCGAGGGTCAGGGGCACGTGATGGTCGCTGCAGCATTTGCCGCAACCGACGCAGGAAAAGTGTGTGTTCATGGCGGATCTGTCACCAGGCAAGGTCAGAGGGCACGCTTGAGGGGTGACGGGTTTTTACCTCTATCTACCGCTCAGGGGCTCTGGAAGCAAGTTATGCGCCAGTGAGGGTCAGCCCTTGGGTACGATGTCGCGAAGCACAAACCGCATGCCCGCACTTTCATACAGGTGCCGGGCGCGTAGGTTGCTCTCCAGCACCTTGAGGTCCACATAGGGTTCGCCGCGCTGCTTGAACACCTGGAAGCTGTGCAGCAGCAAGGCGCGGCCCAGCCCTTGGCCTTGGGCACAGGGGTGTACGGCCAGGTTTTTGATAAAGGCGCTGGTCCAGCATTGGGCCACTGCGAGAACACCGTCGTGGTTGCTGGCCACCAGGCACAGCGTCGGGTCGTACTCGGCATCGGTGACGAACTGCTGGCGCCACTCCTCCAGGTGGCCGACACGGCCGCCGCCCTGGTCCTGGGTCATGCGCAGCACGGCATGGATCGCCGGGGCCAGCTCATCGCGATAATGATCCAGCCGGGTATCCGCTGGCCACTGCGGGGCGGGCAGGCTGCCGGTGAGGTCGCGACGCAGCAACTGGTAATACTCGGCCAAGGCTTACAGGCTCTTTTGCGCCACGGTTTGGGCGGCGACCACCAGGCATTTGGTCAGTTCTGGGGATGAGAACTTGGTGAGTACCGAGTCCGCACCGGCCAGGCGCGCTTTTTCGCTGTTCATCGCGCTGTCCAGGGAGGTGTGCAACAGCACGTAGAGGTCCTTGAAATCCGGGGTTTCGCGCAACGTGCGGGTGAGGGCGTAGCCGTCCATCTCAGACATCTCGATGTCCGACACCACCACGTTGATCTGTTCAACCGTGCCTTGCAGCTCCAGCAACACGTCGATGGCTTCCTTGGCGCTGCGGGCGGTGTGGCAGGTCAGGCCGAGGTTGCGCAGGGTGTGTACCGATTGCTGCAAAGCCACTTGGCTGTCGTCCACCACCAGGATGCGGGCGTTGCCCAGCACTTCGGCTTCTTCCATGGTCAGGTCGGTCGGAGCCGCTTCAATCGGTGCCGGGGCGATGCCGTGGATGACTTTCTCGATATCCAGCACCTGCACCAGGCCACCTTCCACTTGGGTAACCCCGGTGATAAACGCCCGATTGCCGCCGGAGCCGTAGGGCGGCGGGCGGATATCGGTGGTCAGGCAATGCACGATCTTGCTCACCGCCTGCACGTGCAGGCCCTGTTTGGAACGGCTGACATCGGTGACGATCAGGCAGCCGCCGTCCGGGTCTTGCAAGGGCATTTCACCCAGGGCGCGGCTCAAGTCGATCACCGACAACGAAGCGCCGCGCAAGGTGGCAATGCCTTTGACGTGCGGGTGGGACTCCGGCAGCTTGGTCAACGGCGGGCAGGGGATGATCTCGCTGACTTTCAACAGGTTGATGGCCATCAGCTTGCCGCTGCGCAAGGTAAAGAGCAGAAGCGAGAGTGAGTCTGCGCGGGCTTTGGTGGTGGACATAAAAACCTTCTGTGGATCAGGGATGACGATCTATACACCGTTATCGACCCTGGCCCCGAAAACTGTAGCAACACGCTTGTTGTGGCGAGGGAGCTTGCTCCCGCTGGAGTGCGCAGCGCTCCCAAGCTTTTGGGGCCGCTTCGCAGCCCAGCGGGAGCAAGCTCCCTCGCCACAGGATGTCTCAGCCCTTCCAGACCTGCGGGTTCACAAGATCCTGCGGGCGTTGGCCAAGCAGGGCGCTGCGCAGGTTATCCAAAGCGCGGTTGGCCATGGCTTCGCGGGTTTCACCGGTGGCCGAACCAATATGCGGTAGGGTCACCGCATTGCTCAGCTGGAACAACGGCGATTCAGCCAGCGGTTCCTTTTCATACACATCCAGCCCTGCACCACGAATGCGCTGGGTTTGCAGGGCTTCGACCAGCGCCGGCTCATCCACCACTGGCCCTCGGGAGATATTGATCAGGATCGCGCTGGACTTCATCAACCCCAGCTCGCGGGTGCTGATCAGGTGACGGGTCTTGTCGCTCAACGGCACCACCAGGCAGACGAAATCCGCCTCGGCCAGCAACTGCTCCAGGCTGCGAAACTGCGCGCCCAGTTCCTGCTCCAGCGCGGTCTTGCGGCTATTGCCGCTGTAAAGGATCGGCATATTGAAGCCCAGGCGCCCACGCCGCGCCACGGCTGCGCCGATATTGCCCATGCCGACGATGCCCAGGGTCTTGCCGTGCACATCGCAACCAAACAAAGGCGCGCCCACGCTGGCTTTCCATTGGCCGGCCTTGGTCCAGGCATCCAGTTCGGCCACGCGGCGGGCGCTGCTCATCAGCAACGCAAAGGCCAGGTCGGCAGTGCTCTCGGTGAGCACATCGGGGGTATTGGTGAGGAGGATTCCGCGCTCGTTGAAGTACGGCACGTCGTAGTTGTCGTAGCCCACCGACACGCTGGACACCACCTCCAGCTTGCTCGCGCTTTCAAGCTGCTCGCGGCCCAGCTTGCGGCCCACGCCGATCAAGCCATGGGCATGGGGCAGGGCTTCATTGAACTGAGCATTGATGTCACCCAGCTTGGGGTTGGGCACGATCACCTCGAAATCCTGTTGCAGGCGTTCGATCATCGGTGGGGTGATACGGCTGAAGGCCAGGACAGTCTTTTTCATGGCAGGCGGGCTCATCGACTACTGAAGAATGCTGAGCACGCTAACATTCCCGATGAAAGTTTTGCAGGGTTTTAATCGCACGCACTGTTGTTTCATTGGTTTGAATACCTGTCAACTGTGAAAAGTACGGGCTGTTCGGTCAATGCGTGAGCGCCTATTCTTGTTTTTCAAGGCCGGTGTTAATGCCTTCTTAGATAGGAGATCGCTCTTATGAATATCGACGATGAGATAAAGCGAATCAGGGATTTGGTAGCCGCTGGAAAAAGACGTAGCGAGCCTGACGAGGCTTTGCCGAAGGCACCCACGATTGAATTGATCGTCAATGGTGAGTTGTACGTCGACCGCATACCTGAGACCGGGCTGAAGGTTGGGGTGGATTACGACACTATGCGGGTGGGTCAGGAGTTCGTTTTGCATCTGTTCAGCAATACGCCGTCGGATGGCGACTATAACGAGACCGTTACGGTGAACGAGGTGAAACCTTATGTTGTTACGGTGCCCAAGGAAAATATTGAAAAATTGCATAAAAACGAGCTTGGGCTTTGTCTTTATTTCATCGACGACAAAGAAACCTCTAACTGGACGACCTTTACGGTCCGGTGATGCCTTCTATCAAGGCGCGCGGTGACCTGCTCAAAAACAGGTCACCGCATGCGTGGCTCAATTACTCAAGCGAGCACCACCCAAGCCACCGCTCAACTCATACGCCACCAACTCCGCCTGGTGCGCCGCCAGAATCTCCGGCAACGAGCCGCGCAGGTATTCCACCCAGGTCTTGATCTTTGCATCCAGGTATTGGCGCGAGGGGTAGATGGCGTACAGGTTCAGCTCCTGGGAGCGGTAGGTCGGCATCACCCGCACCAGAGTGCCGTTGCGCAGCCCTTCGATGGCGGCGTACACCGGCAGCAGGCCGACGCCCATGCCGCTGGTGATCGCGGTTTTCATCGCGTCGGCCGAGTTCACCAGGAACGGTGAGCTGTTGATCGCCACGCTTTCCTGGCCTTCAGGGCCGTTGAAGGTCCATTTGTCCAGCTGGACCACCGGGCTGACCAGGCGCAGGCACGCATGGTTGAGCAAGTCCTGGGGCCGCTGTGCGCAGCCCTTGGCCTTGACGTAGTCCGGCGAGGCGCAGGCGATGCTGTAGGTGATGCCCAGGCGCTGGGACACGAAACCTGAGTCCGGCAGTTCGCTGGCCAGCACGATGGACACGTCGTAGCCCTCGTCGAGCAGGTCCGGTACGCGGTTGGCCAGGGTCAGGTCGAAGGTCACGTCAGGATGGGTGCGGCGGTAGCGGGCAATGGCGTCAATGACGAAATGCTGACCGATGCCGGTCATGGTGTGCACTTTCAACTGCCCGGCGGGGCGCGCGTGAGCGTCGCTGGCCTCGGCCTCGGCCTCTTCGACGTAGGCGAGGATCTGCTCGCAGCGCAGCAAATAGCGTTTGCCCGCTTCGGTCAGCGCGATGCGTCGGGTGGTGCGGTTGAGCAAGCGGGTTTGCAGGTGGGCCTCAAGGTTGGAGACCGCGCGCGAGACGTTGGCCGTGGTGGTGTCCAGTTGCACGGCGGCGGCGGTGAAGCTGCCGGCTTCGGCCACACAACTGAAGGCGCGCATGTTTTGCAAAGTGTCCATGGAGTGTTCTCAAGGGAGATAGCAAATTGTGACAGAAAGTTACGCTTTCAGTGATCCCTACCAACGGATTATCGCCTGAACGGTAACAAAGATTCACAGGAATGCCAGCTTATCGTCCTCCCTGGCGCCGCCTAGAATTGCGCCACCTCTCCCGCAACACCCTCTCAGGAATTCGCTTGCCGTGCCGCGTCGCATCAGCAGAGAGCTGAAGACTCTCAGTGTTTGGGTTTTAACGTCAGTCATCAGCGGTTGCATCGGCACCGGAGGAATCGCCCCGCAAGGCCAGGCGATCAACGCCAATACCCTGGCCACCGACGCCGCGATCCAGAGCGCCGCCCGCGACGCCCACTGGCCCACCGCCCAATGGTGGCAGGCCTACGGCGACCCGCAGCTCAACCGTTGGGTCGAACTCGCCACCCGCAACAGCCCCAGCCTGGCCGTGGCCGCCGCCCGCGTACGCCAAGCCCGGGCGCTGGCCGGGGTGGCAGAGTCGGCCGAGTCGCTGCAGATCAACAGCGACACCACTCTCAAGCGTCACAACTGGCCCAAGGATCAGTTCTACGGCCCCGGCCAATTGAGCGGCGCCAACACCTGGGACAACAATTCGTCCCTGGGCCTGAGCTACGCCCTCGACCTGTGGGGCCGGGAAAGCAACACGACCGAACGCGCCGTCGACCTGGCGCACATGAGTGCCGCCGAAGCGCGCCTGGCCCAGCTCGAACTGCAAAACAACGTGGTGCGCGCCTATATCCAGCTGTCGTTGCAGTACGCCAACCGCGACATCGCGGCCGCCACCCTGGCCCAGCAACAGCAGATCCTGGACCTGGCCAACAAACGCCTGAGCGCCGGGATCGGCACTCACTTTGACGTCAGCCAAGCCGAAACCCCGCTGCCGGAGACCCATCGCCAACTGGATGCCCTGGACGAGGAAATCGCCCTGAGCCGTAACCAACTGGCGGCGTTGGCCGGCAAGGGCCCGGGGGAGGGCGCGCAATTGCAGCGCCCGACCCTGGCCCTCGCCGCGCCGTTGAAGTTGCCTTCCAGCCTGCCCGCGCAGTTGCTCGGCCAACGCCCGGACGTGGTTGCCAGTCGCTGGCAGGTTGCGGCCCAGGCACGGGGCATCGATGTAGCCCATGCCGGGTTCTACCCCAACGTCGACCTGGTCGGCAGCCTCGGCTACATGGCCACCGGCGGCGGCATGCTGGAGTTTCTGGCCGGCAAGAAATTCAACTACAACGTCGGCCCGGCGATCACCTTGCCGATCTTCGACGGCGGCCGTCTACGTGCGCAACTGGGTGAAGCCAGTGCCGGCTACGACATCGCGGTGGCCCAGTACAACCAGACTCTGGTCAATGCGCTCAAGGGCATCAGCGACCAGTTGATCCGCCGCGAGTCCATGGACAAGCAATCGGCCTTCGCCGCGCAGTCGGTGGCCTCGGCGCAGAAAACCTACGACATCGCCATGATCGCCTATCAACGTGGCCTCACTGACTACCTCAACGTGCTCAACGCCCAAACCTTGTTGTTTCGTCAGCAGCAGATCGAACAACAGGTGCAGGCGGCACGCCTGAGCGCCCATGCCGAACTGGTGACCGCCTTGGGCGGCGGCCTCGGCGCTGGCGACGATGTGCCCACGGATGCCAAGACACTCCCAAGCAAGACTGCGGCGGTGCTCGCCGTGTTTGATCACTGAGTAGGCCTTCATGACTCCCTTGCCTGCACCGCTGCGCTGGTTGCATTCCCTTGAGTGGCGCCGTGGTTTCTTCGACTGGGCACGCAGTGATGGCGTGACCTGGGTGTATATCTTCAAAGTGTTGGTCGCCGCGTTCCTGACGCTGTGGCTGGCCATGCGCCTGGAACTGCCGCAACCGCGCACGGCGATGATCACCGTATTTATCGTGATGCAGCCCCAGAGCGGCCAGGTGTTCGCCAAGAGTTTCTATCGCTTCCTCGGAACCTTGGCAGGCTCGGCGGTGATGGTGCTGTTGATCGCTTTGTTTGCGCAGAACACCGAACTGTTCCTGGGGGCGCTGGCGATCTGGGTGGGCATTTGCACCGCTGGCGCCACGCGCAACCGCAACTTTCGCGCCTATGGGTTCGTGCTCGCCGGCTACACCGCGGCGATGGTCGGCCTGCCGGCCCTGGCCCACCCGGACGGCGCTTTTATGGCGGCGGTATGGCGAGTGCTGGAAATTTCCCTGGGGATACTGTGCTCGACACTGGTCAGCGCCGCTATCCTGCCGCAGACCTCCAGCGCCGCCATGCGCAACGCGCTGTACCAGCGCTTCGGTGTGTTCGCGCTGTTTGTGACCGATGGCCTGCGCGGGCGCAGCCAACGGGAAGGCTTCGAGGCCAGCAACGTGCGCTTTATTGCCGAAGCCGTGGGCCTGGAAGGCTTGCGCAGCGTCACCGTGTTCGAAGACCCGCACATGCGTCGGCGCAACGGGCGGCTCAGTCGTCTCAACAGTGAATTCATGAGCATCACCACACGCTTCAACGCCTTGCACCAATTGCTTGAACGCTTGCGCACCGATGAGGCCGACCATGTGGTGGCAGCGATCAAGCCCGGCCTGCAAGACCTGGCCGAAGTGCTCGACAGCTTCTCTGGCCGCGCCCTCACCAGCCCGGATGCCGCGCGCCTGGTCGACCAACTGAGCGCCTACAAGGACGGCCTGCCCGCCAAGGTGCGCAGCCTGCGGGCGAGCTTCCAGGAAGACAACCCGACGGACGCCGAGCAGTTGGATTTCCACACCGCCTACGAGCTGCTGTACCGCTTCGTCGACGACCTGCACAACTACGCGCAAACCCACGCATCCCTGGCCGACCACCGCCATGCGCGGGAAGACTGGCACGAAGCCTACACGCCAAAAACCAATTGGTTGGCCTGTGCCGCTGCCGGTGTGCGCGCCTCGTTTATCCTGGTTGTGCTGGGCAGTTATTGGGTGGCCACAGCCTGGCCCAGCGGCGCCACCATGACCCTGATCGCGGCGGCCACGGTGGGCCTGTCTGCCGCCACGCCCAACCCCAAGCGCATGGCGTTCCAGATGGCCTGCGGCACCTTGATCGGCGCCTTGGTCGGCTTTGTCGAAATGTTCTTCGTGTTCCCCTGGATCGACGGTTTCCCGCTGCTGTGCGTGATGCTCGCACCGGTGATCATCTTCGGGGCCTTTCTGTCTTCACGCCCGCGATATGCCGGTGTGGGTGTGGGCCTGCTGATCTTCTTCAGCACCGGCTCGGTGCCGGATAATCTCACGGTCTACAACCCTTACACCTTTATCAACGACTACATTGCCATGGTCATCGGCATGCTGGTGTGCGCGGCGGCGGGGGCGATCATTCTGCCGCCCAACAGCCGCTGGTTGTGGCGCCGCCTGGAGCAAGACCTGCGTGAGCAAGTGGTGTATGCCATTAGCGGCAAGCTCAAGGGCCTGGCGTCGAGCTTTGAAAGCCGCACCCGCGACCTGCTGCACCAGGCGTATGGCCTCGCGGCCGGCCAGCCGCAGGTGCAACGCGATTTGCTGCGCTGGATGTTCGTGGTGCTGGAGGTCGGCCACGCAATCATCGAGTTGCGCAAGGAGCAGGCGATCCTGCCGGTGCACCCGGCGTATGCCGAATCCCAGCCGTGGCGCCAGGCGATCCGCGTGATGGGGCGCTCGCTGGTGCGGCTGTTCCTGCAACCCAGCGCCAGCAACCTGGAGCGCGGGTTGATTGCCGTCGACCATGCGATCAGCCGCGTGCAGGCCACCGACGAACCCTTCGCCCCGCACTTCGACACCTCGGCCCTGCGCCGGGTGAAGAGCTACCTGCACTTTATTCGCACCTCGTTGCTCGACCCGCAATCACCTCTGGCCGCCCTCAAAGGAGCCCCGAATGCCTCGTGAAATTGCATTCCACGGCATCTACATGCCGACCATGACCCTGATGTTCTTGATCGCAGCGGGGTTGGCCTGGGCGGTTGACCGCTTCCTGGCCGGGTTCGACCTGTACCGTTTCTTCTGGCACCCGGCGCTGCTGCGCCTGAGCCTGTTCGCTTGCCTGTTCGGCGCCCTGGCGCTGAGCGTCTACCGTTGAGAATGCCCCGATGAAAAAGTTTTTCAGCCTGCTCGCCACCTTGCTGGTTCTGGCGTTGGCGATCTGGATTGGCCGCACGTTGTGGGTGCACTACATGCAAACGCCGTGGACCCGCGATGGTCGGGTGCGCGCCGACATTATCAATGTGGCGGCTGACGTCACCGGCGAAGTGGTGGACGTGCCGGTACGCGATAACCAGTTGGTGAAAAAAGGCGACCTGCTGATGCAGATCGACCCCGAGCACTACCGTATTGCCGTCAAGCAAGCGCAATCGCTGGTGGCCTCACGCAAGGCCACCTGGGAAATGCGCAAGGTCAACGCGCACCGCCGCGCCGACCTGGACGCCCTGGTAATCTCCAAGGAAAACCGTGACGACGCCAGCAACATCGCCGAATCGGCCCTGGCCGATTATCAGCACGCCCTGGCGCAACTGGAGGCCGCCGAACTCAACTTGAAGCGCACGCGAGTGCTGGCGGCGGTGGACGGCTACGTCACCAACCTCAACGTGCATCGTGGCGACTATGCGCGCATCGGCGAAGCCAAAATGGCCGTGGTGGATATGAACTCGTTCTGGGTCTATGGCTTCTTCGAAGAAACCAAACTGCCCCACGTGAAGGTGGGCGACAAAGCCGATATGCAGCTGATGAGCGGCGAGACCTTGAAGGGCCATGTGGAAAGCATCTCGCGCGGCATTTACGACCGCGATAACCCCGAGAGCCGCGAACTGATCGCCGATGTGAACCCGACCTTCAACTGGGTGCGCTTGGCCCAGCGTGTGCCGGTGCGGATTCACATTGATGACGTGCCGGAGGGCGTGTTGTTGGCGGCCGGGATTACCTGCACCGTGATCGTCAACCCTTCACAGCTTTGAAGCGTCCTAGGGCCCGAACCGCACCAGCATGCGCTGCCCCACCCGCAGTGAATCCGGCGGCGGTTGATCGAAGGCCAATATGCATTCGACCGTGCGCATATTGGCCCTGACTTGGGGGTCGTCCTCCAGGGTGCTGTTGCCCAGCACCGCGCTGATGCGCACCACATGGGCGGTCAGCGGTGCAGAACCGTTGCCGTTGTCGTCTGAGACTTCGGCCTTCATGCCCACAACCACCGCACCGGTGAATGACTCGTTCAGCTCGGCACGTACGATGCGTGGTTGGTCGGGCAGCAAGATGAATGCCGTTCCAGATTGAGCGGACACGGCGGCGCCAGGTTGAACCAGGCGACGCACGACTTTGGCGTCTATGGGTGCACGCAGGCTGCGCAAGGTCAATTCGTAGCGTGCCGCGGTGAGTTTTCTTGCTGCGGCCTGGGCGTCGCTCTGGTTCCGTTCAAGCGCATCGCGCAAGCGCTCGGCCGCCTCGCGGGCTTCGTCTGCGCTCTGATTATCGCCCGCACCTGCGGCAGCGGCCGTGGCCAGGCGCGTGGCGCGCTGCTCGGCAAACTTGAGCTGGCGTGCCAGTTGCCTGGCCTGCACCTGCACCTGTTGCTGTTCACCCAGCGCGGCCGCCACCACCAGTTGCGCCGGTTCACTGTCCAGCGTGGCGAGCAACTGGCCCTTTTTGACCGGCTCGCCTTCATTGACCTTGACCTCGGCAACCACACCGTCACGGGTGGCGCCGAGCTTTAGCAAGCCACCTTCCACATCGATGCGCCCGCGCGCTACTGCGAGGTACGCCGGGGCCGAGGCGGTGGGCTTGGCGGGGACATCTTCACGGGAGCAGGCGCTGAGCAACAGCAGGGCGCTACCCAAGGCTAACCAGGGGCGAAACAGACGTAGTTTCATACAAAGTGTTCCTGGGGACCGACGCCCAGCGCCGGTTGGAGGGCAGGGGAAGTGTCGTTGAGAATGCGGCCGTCTTCGATGGCTAGCACCCGATCGGCGTTGCTGATCAAACGGGGGTCGTGACTGACGCAGAGCACCGTGGTGCCGCGGGTGCGGGCAATGCGATGGAGGATGTCGATCACGATGTGACCGTTGGTGGCGTCCAGGGCACTGGTCGGCTCGTCCGCGAACAGCAACTCGGGCGCCTTGGCCACTGCGCGAGCGATAGCCACGCGCTGTTTCTCGCCGCCGGACAATTGCGCCGGGCGCAGTTTCAGGCGTGCACCCAGGCCGACTTCTTCCAGCGCCTCGATGGCGCGCTGCTGTATCACCTTGGCAGGCAGCCCGAGGTAACTCAAGGGCAGTTCCACCTGCTGCAGGGCAGTCAACGCCGGGAACAGGTTGAAGCCCTGGAACACAAACCCGGTGTGGCGCAGGCGAAATTGCTCCAGGGCGCGCCTGTCGAGCTGGGCCAGGTCTTGCCCGAGGGCGATTGCGCTGCCTTGGTCGGGGCGCTGCAAGCCGCTGAGAATCGCGAGCAGGGTGCTTTTTCCACAGCCCGATGGCCCTGAGATCAGGGTCAGCTCGCCAGGGTATATCGCCAGGCTGATGTCATGCAGCACGGGCGTGACGATGCTGCCTGAGGTAAAGGATTTGCCGATTCCGCTGGCGTGAAGGGTGACGGGCATTGCCGAATTGAGGAGGCGCATGGATGGGTTATCTCAGAAGGCTGGCCGGGTCGGCGTGGCGCAAGGTGCGGATGGCCGCCAGGCCTGACACGAGGGCCAGGGTCATGCTCAGCAGCAGGCACGCCAGGGCTGCGACGGGGGAGAGTTGCACCGGCACGTTGTAGTAGCCGGCGAGCGCAAAGAGCAGGCCGGCGAGCACCGAACTGCCCAGCAACCCCAGGGCCCCGACCCAGAATGCCTGCTCCATCACCACTTTGCGCAGTGCCGTGACACCGACGCCCAGGGCGTTCAAGGTCGCGTATTCGCGGATCGAGCCGACCACCGCCGCCACCAGTGTCTGGCTGGTGATCACCGCGCCTACCAGAAACACGATGGCCGCGAGGAACAGCACGCCGGCACCGGCGCCCGTGTCGAACATCCAGTACAGCTGCGAGCGCTGGGCGAACTGTTGTGCGGTCCAGACCGCGTAGCTGCCGAATGCAGCGCCGTCGCCCAGGCGTGCGGCCACCGCTTCGGCCTGGGCGGGGTCTCGCACCTTTGCCACCAGGTAGGTGATGCGGTCTGCCGTGGCGTTGGAGTCCAGTTGCCGGGCAGTGGCCAGCGACGCCAGCACATTCACCCCGCCCAAGGCACGCAGGCCGCTGGTCACGCCGACCACGTGCACGCGATGACCGTTGATGGTCGCGGTGTCCCCCAGGTTAACGCCCAGGCTGTCCAGGTCGGCACGGTCGACGATCACTGCGCCGGGTTCATCCAGGCGTGCACGCAGCGCCTTCGGCAGCGCGCGTTCGAACATCAGGCCCTGTGGCCCCGCATCAATACCCGAGACAAACACCGAGACGCCGCCGGTGTCCCGTGCGCCACGCCAATCGGCATCGACCCAGCGGAACGGTTCCACACGCAGGACGTCGGCGTCCATGCGCAAGCGCATCTCCACGCCAGCGTCGATTGGCCGGCCGAGGTTGACGCTTTGGGTGCCGGGGTAACCCACCCACAGGTCGGCCGTGGAGCCGGTGATATACACACTGGCGCTGCCGAAGATGCCCAGCACCAGGGCGGCCTGCAACAGTTGCAGCAAGCCGGCGAAGCCCACGGCGATCATCGCCGGCAGGAAGCGGCGCCATTCATGCAGCAAGGTCAGACGGGCGAGTGCGACCATCAGTCAACCTCCTTCAAGGCGTCCGTCGGTAACGGCGCGCCACCGAGCGCCTTGTACAGCGCGATGTAGGCGACCCCGCGTTCATGGCTGGCACTGTCGGCCTGTTGCTGGGCCTGCTGCGCCTCGAACTCGGCGCTCGTCAGGTCCAGAGTGCTCATCAGTCCCAGGTTCGCGCGCTGTTGCAAGGCGCGCAGATGCGCTTGCGTTGCGACGCTCACCTGGCGTGCGGCTTGCTCGCGCAATCGCGCTTGCTCCAGGTCACCCAGCGCTATTTCGACCTGTGTCACGCCTTGCAGGACCGCGTTGCGGTAATCCAGCACGGCGGCCTTCAATTGGTGATCCTTGGCGCGTGCGGTGGCGGCGCGCTGGCCCCAGTCGAACAACGGAATGCTGATCCCCGGCCCGGCTGAGAAAATCGCGTCGCCGCTGGGGGTACGTTTGCGATTGCTGGCAATGTTCACGGACCACTGCACCGACGTGCCCAGGCTCAGGCGCGGGTACATATCGGCGCGACTGATGCCCAGTTCCCCGGCGGCCACCAGCACCTCGGCTTCAGCGCTGGCGATTTCCGGGCGCGTGCGTAACAAGTCTGCCGGCAACTGGGTCAGTTGCCATGGGCCCAGGGTGGGCGGCGGTTGCGGCAGCAGCCAGCGCGCATCCGGCTCGGCTTGCCCGGACAGCAACGCCAACTGCTGCGCGTGGCGGTTGATCAGTTGGCGCGGCGTGCTCAGGCGCATCTCGGCCTGCGCCAGTTCGGCCTGGGCGGCGGCGACGTCAGCGGGCGAGGCCAGGGCCAGGTGTTCACGCACCCGCAACAGCGCGAGTTTTTCCTGCAGCAGGTCACGCTGGCGGGCCAGGCCGCCTTCTACCTGTTGCGCCTCGCGTAGCGCCAGCCACTGCCGCGTGACTTCGGCAACCAGCGACACCTGTACGCTGCGCAAATCGGCCAGCACCCGCGACTGGTGACCCTGTGCCAGCCGATCGGTACTTTGCCGGGTGCCGAACAAGGGCAGCTCCCACTGCGCGTCGAAGCCGATCAGAAAATACGAGGTGCGGGTATCAGGGCTGATCGCATCGTGGGTCTTCACGCCCAGGGCGGGCAGGTAAGGCGCTTGTGCGCTCTGACTGAGCACACGGGTGGCCCGCAACCGCTCGATGGCAGCGCCGACGTCCAGGTTGTTGCGCAGTGCGCGATCCACCAGCCCATCGAGTTCGGGGTCATTGAAGGCCCGCCACCATTGATGTAAGTCAGGACTATGTTGCGCCAGGCCGGATGGCGAGTTGCGCCAGGCCTGCGGCGTGGACGGTGTCAACGCCGGCAAGGGCGCGACCGAACAGCCGGTGATTAATAGTAGGGACAGCGTGCACAACGTCCGACCGGAGCGCGATCTGCTAAGAGGCTTGATAGGTGTCACCCAAGAGATATCTGAACGGCGCGACTCTACTCATAGCGTCCGTTCAGTTCTGTTGGGAAATTGTATAACGGTGAGCTGGAGGCTGGTGGCCGCGGTAGTCAACTTCGATCTTTGATGGGCAGATTGGACACTACTTCAGGTTTATGCGTGGGCTCTTACTTTTCGTCGACGTTTTACCCGCAGCATGCTGACGAAGCGGCGGTGGTTTCTTGTATTGAGGATCAGCAGGCCGAGCAGCGATTGAACCAGCGCAAATACTGCAAACATAGTCACTGGGTTGTTCCCCAAATAGCCTGCCGAAAGTAATGCGTTCAGGGCCGCGATGCCGACAAGCAGTGAAGCCCCTGAACGAAAACCCACCGCCACGAAGGCTAGCCCCGTGCACAGTGCCAGTAGCAGTAGCATGCCTGCTGCGAGCGCATATTCGCCAGGGAGATAATGAGTTCGGACGTAATACGGAAGGCTATGTGACAGGTTGCCTGAAATACTGCCTAAGCTCATTGATATCTCCATGCCCACAATGAATGCAAAACGTCGTATATAACGGCTTAACGTTCGGGAAACTTGTGGGTTACCGATATCATTGCTCATGGCTGTTGAACTCTTCATAAATGCCAATAAGCATAGGGTTGATGTTGCCGGAAAAGCCGCTGCCGGTCATTGCCAGAGCGGCACCGACCTGATCGGAGAGTTGATTGAGAAGGTCGTGGCGTAAGCGCGTATTGCTGAACCGCTTGGGAAGGGTTCCGGCCAGTTGTTTTAACCGAATAATTTCTTGAGGATGACGAGAGTTCTGTAGACGCAGGACTTCGTTTGTCAGTTTTGCTCGTTCCTGGCGGCTCATACGCCTCAGGATGTCGTTCAGGTCACGGCCTGTCGTATGTTTGATCGTCATGACAGTTTTTACGGTGACAAACGTCGTGCTGCCGGCACCCACCAGCGAGATGCCATCCAAAGCTACTGTCATTGCCCTGTACCAACTAAGGCTGTCGTAGTAATCGTTTTCAGCCGGGTTGGTTAGCTCTTTGAAGGTTCGCCATATGCCGTTGCCACATTGCAAAGCACTGGCGGCGGCTGCTGTATAAGCAACGTAAGTGATTGCAAGGCTGGAACCTGCACTGAGAGGCGCTGACCCGATGCCTGCCTTGGCAACGATAACCCCGATCACAGCCCCAGCACATGCTAGGGCCATCCCTGCTGCCTCGCGCCATATCTGCGACTCGCGTGGCGAGTTTGCCATCCAGTGCGCGTACTCATCGGCAGTCATCATCGGGCCCACCAGCTCCCGCAGAATCACCCGCTTGGGCTTGATACTGCACAGCGGTACAAACTCACGCAGCACTGTTACCTGATAATCACTGCCGATATGCACTACGCCGGCCCCGACGATGGCCGGGTCGGCGTCGATGGTTCGATAGAGTTTGGGCAGATTCAGCCGACTGATCAGTCGTTGGCGAGTCGTGGTGTGCGCATCCGGCACACCGCTTCTCAGGAAATCGCTGGGCATTCTTTCACCTGTGCTTAAGCAGAGGTGAAAGAGCCTGGGGATAGCTTCCTTGTAATGATGTCAGGCCATTCGCTGTTTTTTGTAGGAAGCGGCTGGGCGGTTATCTCATGGCGCTATAAAAGTCTCGTGCAAGTGCCGCCACAACAGCGCACCACTGGCCTGCTTTTCGAAAACCACGGTAGCGCGGCGGTCGGTCTGGGTGCCGCTGTCGTCAATCTGATGCTCGCGATACGTGACCGTGGCGCCGCGTGCGTGGCGGTCGATACCGGTCATTTCACTCAGGGTGATTTTCAGCCCTGGACGCATCCCGTCCAGGCGGGTGAATAGTGCAATGACACCCGCCGTATTCACTCGTGTGCCAGTCGCAGGGGCGATCATGCTGAACTCGGGTGAGAAGCGCGCGAGCAAACTCTCCAACGTCCCGGGAGGCGCAACCCCAGCAAACCATTGCTCGATCTCGACGTGGGTGTGGATCACTTCTTCAAAAAAATCACTGTAGTCAATCATGGTCAGGCTCGCTGGAGGGGTGAAGCAGTGCGCGTACCCTGGAGGTATCCAGGCGCAGCACTGCGAAAAGTGGCAACAGCGTCAAGGCTGCCGCCATCGTGAAGGTTATGGCAAAGGAATCCAAGGCCGACAGCATTGCGCTGAGCACCGCGGCGCCGACGCAGAAGCTCACTTGACGGTTGATATTCCACAAGGCGCTGGCATGGCCCATGCGCTCGGCGGGAATGTCGAGAAAGGCCAGGGTTTGCGCGGTGCTGCTGCACAGGCTGCCGCCCAGGCCCATCAGCGCGTAGGCCGCAATGATCAGGGCGGGCTCGTTGAGCAACAGGATGCCAGTGCATTGCAGCGCCATGCCCGCCAGCAGCAAGGATTTGGGGCCGCAGCGATTGAAGAGTTTCTTGCTCAGGTAGATTGCCACTGCCGAGGCCAGCGCCCAGGGCAGCATCAGCGCGCCGGTCTGGGTAGCGTCATAGCCCAGGCTGCGCACATAAAGGATGGCGATCAGGCTCGTGCCGATAAACACCCCGGGGACACACAGGTAGACCAGCATCGCCACGCGCAGCATCGGACTGGCAACCTGTTTGAAAATGCTGCTCAGGTCCAGAGGTGGGCGCACGCGGGGGGGCGCGTCGGGTTTTATCCACAACAAGGCCAGCAGCAGGGTGATCAGGGCCAGGGGCAGGTTGGCGTAGAAAATCCAGCGCCAGGACACACTGTCGACAATCACCCCACCCAACGCTGGCGATAACGCCGGCACCAGCAACGCCACCGACATCACCCGCGCCGTCAGATGGCTGCGCTCGGCGGCGGGGAAGTGCCGGTAAGCCATGGCCTGGCCCACGGGTATAAGCAAGCCGCCACCGAGCCCTTGCACTGCGCGCCAGCCTATCAACGCCTCAATGGAACCGGCCTGGCCCACCATCACCGAGGCGCCGGCGAACAGCAGCAGGCTGGTGGCGATCAGCGTGCGTTCGCCCATGATCGCTGCCAGCCAGACACTCAGGGGAATGATCAGGGTCAGCCCGAGCATGTAGGCGTTGCTGATCCACGCCAGTTGCGTGACCGAGGCGTGCAGCTCGCGGGCGATGTCCGGGTAGGCGACGGTGGCGACAAACATGTTCACCAGGTCCAGGGCAAAACCCAATAAAAAGATCCAGGCGACTTTCGAGCGGTAGGTCATGAACGCGTTCCTGCGAGTGAAGCCGGCAGGGTAGGCCGCACGCAGGGTTTGGGATACGCCGGTTTGCCTGCTAGTTTGTCAAAAATATTTTGACAAAGGAGGGCGTCCACCATGGTCAGCCTGGACCGTTTTGACACTTTCAAGGCCGTGGTCGAGGCCGGCTCGCTCACCGCTGCCGCGGACCTGCTGGGCCAGACTCGCGCCGTGGTCAGCTTCAACCTCAAGCGCCTGGAGGCAGAACTCGGCGTCACTCTGCTGACCCGCAACACTCGTCAATTGGCGCTCACCGATGCCGGCGAACGCTTCTACCTGCGCTGCACGCGTATGCTCGAAGAGGCCCGTCTGGCGATAGAAGAAGCCCGTAGCGAACATGCCCAGCTCAAAGGCACCCTGCGCATCACCACCACCGTCGAATATGCCTTGGCCGTAGTTGCTCCGGCGGTAGAAGCCTTTCGACGCCTGCACCCGGACCTGAATATCCACTTATCCACCTCCTCCACCCACGCCGATCTGATCTCCGAGCGTTTTGACCTGGCGATTCGCCTTGGGCGCTTGATGGACTCCAATCACCGCGCCATGCAGTTGTCCACATTCGACGTGTTCGCCGTCGCGGCGCCGCAGTTTGCCGCAGTTCAAACCCTGGATGAGTTGGAGCAGCTGCCCAGGCTGGGCCACGGCCGCTTGACCGAACTGAGCGTGACCGACCCGGCAGGTCTCGAACACCCTTATCGAGCCGGCCCGTCTGCCTTGGTTGCGGACAGTGCGGCGGTCCTCCAAGCCTTTGCCGTGCGTGGCCACGGTGTGGCGGTTTTGCCGCAATGGCTGGTGCAGGAGGATCTTGACGCGGGACGCTTGGTGCGCCTATTGGCGGACCACCGCTTTGCCCCGCAAGGGGTTTACGCGATGTATCCGGACACGCGGCATTTGCCGCTGAAGGTGCGGGCGTTTAT
Organism: Pseudomonas sp. AM4(2022); assembly: GCF_036346515.1. NCBI lineage: Bacteria > Pseudomonadati > Pseudomonadota > Gammaproteobacteria > Pseudomonadales > Pseudomonadaceae > Pseudomonas > Pseudomonas sp. AM4(2022). The sequence continues at coordinate 293,613 of NZ_JAOTNW010000001.1, read as the reverse complement.
TGATTTCATGAAGGCTTAGAGCGTACCGCCCAAGCCAAAGCGCTTCCTCAACACCTTCTCCAGCAACCCCTTGGGCAATAGCGCCGCCATCAGCGGCAGCGCCCGGCTGCCGTTGCCCGAGCGCAACAGGCGCGGCGGTTGCACTTGCTGCACCGCCTTGAGCACGTCTGCAGCAAATTCATTGGCCGGGGTTGGCTTGTCCTGGGACGCTTGGCTGCGTGCACGAATGCCCTCGCGCAATGGCCACCATGGCGACTGTTCGTGGATCAGCAATTCGGCCTGGGCGCCGGCATTCTTGGCAAAGCTTGTATTGATCGCACCGGGCTGCACTTCCATCACGCGCACGCCAAACGGTGCCAGCTCCATGCGCAGGGCGTCGCTCAACGCATGCACAGCGGCTTTGGATGCGCAATAGGCGCCGGCGAACGGCGTCACCAACACCCCGGAAACGCTGCCGATATTCACCACCAGGCCCTTGCTGCGACGCAGGGCGGGAAACAGCGCCTGGGTCACGCCGACGATGGAAAACACATTGGTTTCGAATTGGCGCTGCATCGCTTCGGTACCGCCGTCGAGCAACGGGCCCATGGCGCCGTAGCCGGCGTTGTTGACCAGTACATCCAGCTCGCCCCACTGCTCGGACAAGCGTTGCAGGGCGGCGCTGTCGTTGACGTCCAGTTGTAGGGCATTAAAGCCTGCGGCGGTAAGCGCGGCGACGTCATCGGGTTGGCGGGCGCTGGCCCATACCTCGAAGCCTGCGCCTTTGAAGGCATCGGCGAGGGCGCGGCCGATGCCGCTGGAGCAACCGGTGATCAGTACGTTGGGCATGGGTCCATCCTTTGTCAGTCCGAGAAACTGCCTTGCAGGTGCTCGGCGCGAAATTCCAGGGTTTGTGGGCGATAGCCAGAGCGCAGCGGCGGGGTGGGCAGGCAGTCATCCCAGGTGGCGCCCGCCTGTAGCTCGCCGGGGCCGCGATAGCGTGGGGCGGCGTAGACGTTGTCGGCCAGGTTGACCGTATCGCCCGGTGCGTAGGCGGCCACGCGCCAGCGTAGTTCGGTGAGTGGTACGTCGTTGCCGTTGTTGAGGGTCAGTTTTAAAGGACGGTCGGCCGGGCATTCCTGCGGGGCGTAAGTAATGCGCAGCTCAAGGCGAGCCAATTGCGCGGCTTCGCGGTTGTCCAGCCATACCACCCAGACGGCGACGAAACCCAGGCCGACGGCAGCCGCCAGCGAAACCGGCAGCGCCTTGGCCGGGTAGCGCAGCAGCAGGATCAGCCAGGTGATGATCAGGAGAACGCCGAAGAACATGGAGGCCACCTCGAATAGGGAACGAGCATCCTAACTTAAGCGTAGGTGGGATTGGTTAGCTTGAGCATTGTGTTGGCCGCACGGGCGCCATCGCAGGCAAGCCAGCTCCCACCTTTGATCACATTCTAAAGTGGATACGCGGTTGAAGGTGGGAGCTGGCTTGCCTGCGATGAGGCCCGCACCGTCACTACAAATCCCCAATAAAAAGCCCCCACCCAACCCACTGCGGATAGGGGACGCAATGGGCTGGGCGAGGGCTTCTTGTACGACTGTTTTACTGCGCGATAGTTTTCACCGATACACCACGTTCAACCGGTGTCGAGCGCCCGTAGATATCTTCGAAGCGCTCGATATCGTCCTCGCCCAGGTAGCTGCCCGATTGCACTTCGATGATCTCCAGCGGGATCTTGCCCGGGTTGCGCAGGCGGTGCACCGAGGCGATCGGGATGTAGGTGGACTGGTTTTCGCAGAGCAGGAACACGTTCTCGTCACAGGTGACTTCGGCGGTGCCGCTGACCACGATCCAGTGTTCGGCGCGGTGGTGGTGCATCTGCAGCGACAGGCACGCGCCCGGCTTGACCGAGATGTGCTTGACCTGGAAGCGCCCGCCCATGTCCACCGAGTCGTAGGAACCCCACGGGCGATAGACCTCGCAGTGGTTCTGGGTTTCGCTGCGGCCCTGGTCATTGAGGGTCGAGACCATCTGCTTGACGCCCTGGACCTTGTCCTTGTGGGCAATCATCATCGCGTCTTTGGTTTCCACCACCACGATATTGTCCAGGCCGATCACCGAGACCAGCTTGCCGTTGCCGTGGATCATGCAGTTGCGGCTGTCCTGGATCACCACGTCGCCTTTGCTGACGTTGCCGTTGGCGTCTTTATCGTTCACCGCCCACAGCGAAGCCCAGCAGCCCACATCGCTCCAGCCGGCGGCCAATGGCACGACGCAGGCGCGCTGGGTTTTTTCCATCACGGCGTAGTCGATGGAGTTGTCCGGGCAGCAGGCGAAGGTGGCGTCGTCGAAGGTCACGGTGTCGGCGGTCTGCTCGCTGCGCTCCAGGGTCAGCACGCAGGTGTCGTAGATGTCCGGATCATGCTTTTTCAGCTCTTCGAGGAAGCGGCTGGCGCGGAACAGGAACATGCCGCTGTTCCAGAAGTAGCCACCGCTTTTGACGAACTCGACCGCACGTTTTTCATCGGGCTTTTCCACGAACTGCTGCACGCGGCTCACGCCTTCAGGCAGCAGCGAATCGTTGGTGGACTTGATGTAGCCATAACCGGTTTCCGGACGGGTCGCCGGTACGCCGAACAACACCATCTCGCCACGCTCGGCGGCTACCGTGGCCAGGGCCAGTGCGCGTTGCAGGGCTTTCTGGTCGTCGATCACGTGGTCGGCGGGCAGCACCAGCATCAGCTCGTCACGGCCTTCGTTGACCAGCATCATCGCGGTCAGGGCCACGGCCGGTGCGGTGTTGCGGCCAAAGGGCTCCATCAGGATGCGTTGGCATTCGAGCTTGCGGGCGCTCAGTTGCTCGTTGACGATGAAACGGTGGTCTTTGTTGCAGACCACGATGGGGGCGTCCATGCCTTCGAACACCAGGCGCTCCAGGGTTTGCTGGAACAAAGTGTGTTCGCCGGTCAGGGCCAGGAACTGCTTGGGGAACTGTTTACGGGAAAGCGGCCAAAGACGTGAGCCGCTACCACCGGAAAGGATTACTGGGATCATGGGTGTGTCTCCTTGAATCAGTTTGGGTCAGAGCTACGAAGGTTTGTCGTTTCACTCTTGTTTTTGTCTCGGTCCTGAGTTGTACCCCGGTCAGTGTGGGAGCTGGCTTGCCTGCGATGGCGCCTTCAAGACCGCCATCGCAGGCAAGCCAGCTCCCACAAGGGGGCGTGTCAACTCAGGGAAATAGTTATCGGGTCGACACTGGGCGTTTCACCCAGACTGGCGACAGGCTCGAACCGGAACCGGTGACGTACAGCACCGCCGCTTCACCGCGTTCCAACGCCACCGGCTTCACATCGCCGACTTTCTTGTCACCGTCATACAACGCCAGGCTTACTTTCACCGGGTTGATCTCACGCTCGCCACGACCCTTGGCAGCCACCGACTTGACCACGTCGGTCTTGCCGTCGGCGGTTTTCAGGGTCAGGGCCTTGTCGCTGAGGTTCTGCACGCGCACCAGGGATTTCTGCTTGTTCTTGAACGGCGGTTCTTCGATCAGTTGCGGCTGGCCGCTGCCGCTGTTGACCAGGGTGTAGTAGTGGTCGGCCGCGAGTTTGACCGGCACGGTCTGGCTGCCGACCTTGGCGCTGTAGTCACCGCCCGGCATGAAGCTGAAGTCGCTGCTGGCCAACGGTGCAACGTCGCTGAGGTTGGTGCTGCCGACGGTGGCGCTGACTTCCTGGTTGCTGGCGTTGTAGATGCGCACGAAGCTCGAACCCTTTGGCGCGGTTGGGCCGTAGAGGGCGGCGTCACCACCGGCAAAGGCGGACATCGATACGAAGCTCAGGCCGGCAGCGATGGCCAGGGTCTTGGCGAGACGACGAGGAGTTGTAGTGAAAGTCATGTGAGTTACCTCTCTTTCAGTTTTGCGCCCGGTCGGGCGTCTCGGATTTAGATGTATTGATTGCCATGTTCTGTTGGCGCGAACCGGCTTGTTTAAGCTGCGCAACCCACGCTGGGTCGGCATCACCGATTTCGTTATTCACGGGCAGATAGCGTTCGGGGAATTCCCAGATCAGCACCTGGGGCGGGCTGTTCTTGAAGTCGTCACTTTTGAGGTAGCTGAGCATCGGCAGGATCGGGCCGTGGCCGTCTTCGGCGTAGCTGACTACGTCGCTGTGCAAGGCTTGCTTGAGCGCACCCACGAAGTTCCAGTTGGGGTTGGCGCTGTAGCTGGTGCCCACCAGTGCCACCGGGGTTTCGCTATCGCTGAACAGCGCGTCATCACCTTTCTCTTCGGCCAGGTGGGTGACACGTTTTTCCAGCGGCTCTTTAGGCGGCATCAGGTTTTCGAACAGCGGGTCCAGGGGCAGGAATAAACGCAAGTCGCCTTTATGCGGCTCGGTTTTCTCAGCCTCGGTGACAAAGCGCTGCGGCTCGCCGCTCAGTGGGGTCTTGTCGGCAATCGCCTTGGCCAATTGCTTGGCGGCGACTTCGGCACCGTCCGGTGTCCAGTGAGTATCGGTGCGCAGGAACACTTGCTTGCCGGCGAGCTTGGCCTGTTGCAGCGGGCCGAGCAGATCTGGAGCAGGAATGTTGTCCGCCGCCACTCGGGCATGGAAGTCCTGGTACAGGTTGGCGTGCACGCTGGCCGGTTTCACTTCACCCAGATGCTCCGGATACAGGCGCACTTTGGCCGGCACGATCGCCATCACCAGTTGGATACCCTGGGCCTTGAGCTTCTGGCGTACGCCTTCGACCAGCGCGTAGTTGCCTTGCAGGTTCTGGTCTTCGTTGACGGCGGGGTTGAATTCCTCGTCGCTGTACAACCAGTTATCGCGGCCCAGCACCACGCCAGGGCGCCCTTCATTGAACAGCTTGTAGTCCAGCGCGGCCCACAGGTTGGTGCCCAGGCGCTTGATCGGGAACTCGTCGTCGTAGTGGGTCTCGACGGCTTTGGTCCAGCGACCGTTGAGCACGGTGGCATCGGCGTTGGTGCTGAAGCCAAAGAAGCTGCGCAGCGACCAGGCGCCGAGTGCCAGCAACAGCACCAGGAACAGGCTTATGTAGAGGACGCGTAATGAACGGGTCATGGTCGGCTCCCTCAGAATTGGAAGTAAAGGAACGGCGAGAAACTCTGCGCCGACAGTTTGAGAATCGACGCCACGAACAGCAGCAGCACCGCAGCGCGCATGGCGTAGCGTGGCCAGTCAGCCGTCCAGTAGGCCGGTTGCACGGCAGCGTCACGGCCCACGCTGAAACCGGGCTCGTAGATGCTGCCAGGGTTATCGCCGGGTACGGCCTTGATCAGGCTCGGGTCGGCTGGCTTGGCCTTGTCGGCAGGGCGGTTGGTGTAGAAGTCGCGCAGGCCGAAGAAGGCCAGGGTTGCGTAGGCCACTACCAACGTTGCCACTTGCAGGCCGGTAAGGTTGGCGCGGTTGAGTTCCGACAATGACCACTCGCTGAAGCTGAACATCGCACCATACATACGCCCGGCGACGTGCAGGTTTTCGGCGCGGAAGATCACCCAGCCCATCACCACCAGCAGGAAGGTGAAGGCCCAGCGCAGCACATTGAAACTGCGCGGCGCGGTGTTCAGACCGATGGCTTTTTCAATCGCCAGCCACATGCCGTGCCAGGCGCCCCACACGATGTAGGTGATGTTCGCACCATGCCACAGGCCACCGAGCAACATGGTCAGGAACAGGTTGCGGTAGGTGGTCAGGGTGCCTTTGCGGTTGCCGCCCAGGGTGATGTACAGGTAGTCACGCAGCCAGGTGGACAGGCTGATGTGCCAGCGCCGCCAGAACTCGGTGATCGACTGGCTGATGTAGGGCTGCTTGAAGTTTTCCATGAAGCGAAAACCCATCATCAAGCCCAAGCCAATGGCCATATCGCTGTAGCCGGAGAAGTCGAAGTACAGTTGCGCGGTGTAGGCCAGCGCGCCGAGCCAGGCATCGCCCGTGGTGGGGTTTTGCAGGGCGAAGCAATGGTCGGCCACCACCGCGAGGGTGTCAGCAATAAAGACCTTCTTGATGAAACCCTGCATGAACCGCGTGCAGCCCTCGGAGAATTTATCCAGGGTGTGGGTGCGGTTGTTGAACTGGTCGGCCAGGTCGCGAAAACGCAACACCGGGCCGGCAATCAAGTGCGGGAAGATCGCCACGAACGCCGCAAAGTCGATCAGGTTACGCGTTGCCGGCGTGTCACCACGGTACACGTCGATGATGTAGCTGATGGACTCGAAAATGTAGAACGAGATCCCGATCGGCAACAGCACGTGGGTGAGGATGAACGGCTCCAGGCCCGCCGACTTCATCATCACGTTGATGCTGTCGACGCCGAAGTTGGCGTACTTGAAGTAGCCGAGGATGCACAGGTCGACCGCCACGCCGAGCAACAGCCAGCGCTGCGCCGGCTTGGTGCGTACACCGGCGGCACCGACCTTGAGGCCGATCCAGTAGTTCCACAGCGTGACGGCCGCGAACAGCGCCAGGAAGTCCACTCGCCACCAGGCGTAGAACACGTAGCTGGCAATCAGCAGCAGCAGGTTGCGATAGCGTTGCCCGCTCAAATAGTACAAGCCGAGAAAGATCGGCAAGAACAGAAACAGGAACACATTGGACGAGAAAACCATCCCGATCTCTCCATGTTTAACCAACAGTCAAGGGCCAGAGCCCCCCCCAAACCCCCCCACGATTTCGGGGGAGGCTGTGATCGTTCCCACGCTCTGCGTGGGAATGCCTCTTGTGGCGCTCTGCGCCACGCTTTGGGACGCACAGCGTCCCGTGCTGCATTCCCACGCAGAGCGTGGGAACGATCAGCGACTAGCTGCCTTTGTTGCCTTTTTCATGCGCCGGGTCGTAGACCTTGGTCAGGTCACCGCCCAGGCGGAAGGTCTTGAACGGTTGCATGCCATGCTTGCGCTCGATCACCTCCGGGGCGCAGGTGTAGAGGGTGCAGAAGGGCTCAAGCCAGGCAAATTTCATGTCTTCCTTGAGGTCCTTCATGTCCTGCTCTTTGCCGTTCTTCTGCTCGAAGATGTCCGGGTCTTTCACCCCGGCCAGCACCTTGTCGCCCAGGCGCTTGAGCGCGCTGTTGTTTTCCTGGCGCAGGTCCACACCGTTGACCAGCGCAAAACTGGCGATCATCGACAGCGGCGGCAGGGCGTAGTTGTGGTACGACAGGGCGCGCTGCTGGCGCTTCAATTCGTTCGGCAGGAAACCCTGGTCATCGACCTGGTTCACGCCGACCTTGTATTCCTTCACCGCCCAATCAAACAGGTCGCGGCGGTTGGTAGCGATGGACGTTGCCATCACCGACCAAGCGGCCCAGTAGGAGTGGTTGTTGGTTTTTTCCAGGGGCAGGTTGTCCCAGTCGCTCACCACCTGGTCGGCCAGCTTGTTGAACCAGGCTTCGATTTGCTGGGCTTCCTGCGGGTGCTTGGCCAGTGGCTGCGACTCGGAGAACTTCAAGCGCACATAGGCCGAGGCCATGCTGCCCAATGCCCATTTGCGCATGGACTTGCCGGTGTGGTTGAAGTCCTTGGACATCAACGCATCGGCCTTTGCCCATGACACCAGCCAGTTGAGAGTGCATTCGAGCTGCTGCGGGCGGCCATCACGCATGAACTGCATCACGCGTTTGCTGGTGTCTTTTTCCAACTTGGTGATGTCAGCGGTGCTGTCGCGAAAGGCTTTTTCCGACTGCACATTCAGGGTCGAACGGGCCTTGTCGGAACCTTCGTACTTGCTGCGAAACTGCAACGGCCCGGTGTAGGGCGTTGGCATGCTGTCGCAATCATTCTTGAAGTCGCCGGTCTTGAACGCTTCGATCGGTGCGAAATAGCCCTGGGGCGGACGCAGTGGCGCCGCCGCATTGACGGAACCTGCGAACATGGCCAGGCCCAGCAGGCCAGGGAGCAATAACTTTTGCATAGGTAACCTCACTTTCCGAGTTGGGCGGTCTGCTGACCACCGCTTGGAAATACGTTGCGTGTGCAAATTTTCGCTTCAACCTTCTGCGCTGCAGCGCCCGCTTCGGGGCCCTGCACTTCCACAGCCAGCAAGTTCTGCGAGGCCCAGTCTTCATCGGTGCGCAGTTCAAAGGCGAAGCGCCCGTCTGTATCGGATGTTTCGGGTTTCTCGATCTTGATGTCCTCGTGGCGCCCGTTCATGTACCAGAGGGTGGCTTGCAAGGTTTTCACCGACGGATCGGCGAAGCGGATATCGACCTGATGGTTGGCGTTGCGCAGGTCTTTGTTGGCGCTGTTGACCATCAGTTCGTTTTTGCCGGGTTTGAGCGTGGTGCTGGCCGACATCTGCGCGGTCTTGCCTTCGCAGCCGTTGTCCAGCAGCGCCATCATCTGGCGGTAGATGGTTTCCTGGTCGAGACGGTACAGCGGCGAGAATTCCCAGATCAGGATCTTCGGTGGGGTCTTCTGGAACTCGTCGCTGCCCAGGTACTGCAACATCGAGCCTTCCAGGCCACCGCCGGGGAAGGCGACGTTGAGGATGTCGGCACCGATTTCTTCTTCGAGGAAACCGGCAAAGTTGTAGTTCTTGCCGCTATGGCTGGTACCCACCAGGGTGATCTGTGGGTTGCCCGAATCACTGAACAGGTCACCGTCACCGGCCTCGCCCTTGGGTTCGGTGGTGAACTGGTCCATGTACTGGATCGCATAGCTGGTGCCGCACAGTTGCCCGGCCATGTTGTGCAGGGTGCCGGTCTTGCCCATGCGGCCCGAGCGCTTGGTCTCGAACTCACGTTTGGGAATCTCGGCATATTCCGGCATCTGCTTGACCTTGGCCGCGACGATTTTCGCGGTGCGCTGGGCGCCGTATGGGGTCCAGTGCTGGTCGCCACGGAAGTAGAAATCGTGGGCCGGCAATTCATCCGGCAGTTGCTCGTTGGTCAGCGGCGATAGGTCTGGCACCACGTAGCCCATCTTGGCGAAACGACCGAGCATGGTCTTGTAGTTGGTCAGGGCCTTGTCGAAATCGTACTTGGCCTTTTCCTCTGGGTTGAGCTTGTTGCGGTTCACCAGGCCACGGGTCGGTTGGTACACCACCACCAGTTCCACGCCCTTGCTCTTGAACGCATCGTGCAGCTGCTGCATGCGCTTGTAGCCGGCCGGGGTGGTGTCGAATTCGGTGCGCAGGTCTTCCTGGGTACGGAACAGCCAGTCGCCCTGGGCTTGTACCAGGGTGGTGAAGTTCTGCTGGTAGCGCGTGGTGTAGTTTTTCGCGTCATGGGCGGCCGGGCACAGGCTGCAGCACGGTTCGGCGGTGAAGGTCGGGGCTTTCACTTCATCGGCGCGTACGCCCTGGCTGGCCGCGAGCAGGCCGAGGGTCAGACCCGAGAGGCTCAGCAGTTTGATCATGTATGGGTGCATAAGGGTCATCCTCAGTCCTGCAATTCGGTCTGGCGTTCGACGGGGTCGATCAGCACGGCTTTCTGCTGGCGCACCAGCAGGTCGAGAATTTCTTCCTGGCGGTCACCCAGGATGCCGGAGAAGCTGATGCCGCTGGATTTGGTCGGCGCCAGCATCGACACGCGATACAACTCGATACTCAACGGCGAGTCGATGGACAGCGGCCCGCTGCCGTTACCCGCCAGTTCACCGCCGACCACGATCAGCGACACCTTGGCATCGAACGGGTCGAGGGCGATGTCGCGGTCGGTGTCGGTCAAGTCCTTGATGTGGCCGTACACGCCGGTCAGGCCGTTGGCCATCGAGGTGTTTTCGTAGAGCTTGATGTTCACGCTGTTACGCACGCGGATACCGTGGCGACGGTTGCTGATTACCTTGTTGCCCCACAGCAGGTTGTCACCGCTCTCATAGAGGGTGATGCCGTCGGTGTGGTTGCGGTAGATCTCGTTGTCGGCGATCAGGTTGTTGACGCTGTTACGGTCGATCACCAGGCCCGACAGCTTGTTGTCATAGCTGCGGTTGTTGAAGATGAAGCTGTCGTTCACCTCCCGGGAAATGATGATGCCGTGCTTCTTCTTGGTGCCGTACACGGTGTTGTCCGCGATGATCAGGCCGTGGGAACGGTCGTGGGGGTCAATGCCGTAGACGATGTTGTCTTTGTAGGTATTGCCCTTGATCACAAAGCCTGTGGTCTCGTAGCAGTAGAAGCCGTACCACATGTCCGAGAACTCGGAGTCGATGATCCAGCCGGTCGGTTCAGGGCGCTTGAGCACCTTGGCCATGTTCGGCGTGTACTGGGAAATACTCACCCCGTACGACTTACTGTTGGCGTAGCCGAAGCTGGCCATCTTGGTCTTGGAGATATAGGTCTCGGTGCCGCCCCAGGCCAGCAGGAACGGGCGGAACTCTTTGGCCGACTTGAACAGCGCCGGGCCGTTGGCTTTTTCGTCCCAGCCGGTGACCTTGGTGTCACGCACGAACAGCTGGCCGTCGTTGATCAAAAACGAGCCGGCTTGCTGGGACAGGCGCAGTTCCTGGGTGTTTTTGTCGATGTCGAGGATGCCTTTACGGCCCACCACGATCGGCAACTTGGCCAGGAACACTCCCGGCGAGGTTTCGCTGAAGTACTGCTTGGGCACCTTGCCCAGCAGGTCCTTGAGGTTCATGTAACCGTCGTCGACGAAGATCGCCTGGGGAATGCCATGCTGGCGCACCACCCATTCGGCCATCTTGTTATCGCCGCCGATAAAGTCCTTGAGCGCGTCTTCCTGCATCATGCGGCGGATGCTGATTTTGCCCGCCTTGGTCTTGACGATCTTCTTTTCCATCGCCTGCGCGGTGTAGCCCGACAGGTCGGGCAGCGCCGGCTTGGCCATTTCCAGCGGCGCGGTGGGCGGGCTGGAAATGGTGTAGGTCTTGGCCTGTTGCAGTTCCTTGGCGATGGTCGGCGCCTTGGCCGCCGTATCGGCGAACGCTGTGGCGCTGGCCATCAGCATTGCCGCGACGAGTAGGCTTTGAGCATTCATGGCGCAGGCTCCCATCAGAATTTCCAGACCACGTCGACGAACGCGCGGTGCATGTAGGAGTCGACCTGGCTGCCATAGGCATCGCCGGGCTTGAACACGCCGGCACGCAAACGCACCAGCGCCGACGGCTCATCGATCGATTGGCTCAGCGCCGCAGGCAGCAAGCCTTTCTTGAAGTACTTGGTGACCACCAGGTCCATCTCTTGGCCGAGGTCTTTCTTGCCGTCTTCAAGGGGCAGGGAGGTGCTGGAGAGGATCGCGCCGGTGACGTCGTCGGTGTTGTTTTGCACCGCATCAATGCCATTGCTGCCCACCGGCTTGTTGCCGTCCACGCGCCAGAACTTGTGGTACACCAGGCTGGCGTCATAGTCCTCGCGCAGTTGCCAGGAACCGAACAGGCTCATGGACTGCATGTTGTTCATTTCGCCGCGAAACGCTTCACCGAAGCGATGCACGCGAGACTGGGTGCCGGTCCAGTTCGAACGGTTGCTTTGCAGGCCGTTCTGCTCGTATTCGGCACTGGCGCGCGAATAGGCCGCGCCGACTTGCCACTGCGGGTCGAGGCGCAGGCGCACGCCGATGTCGGTGGCCCAGCCGCTCAGGTCATCGCTGCGCTTGGCGCTGGTGGGGCGCGTGCCGTCGGCGTTCAAGGCGTTGACCTTGTCGCGGTCGCCGCGCATGCCGGTGATGCTGGCCCAGTAGTTGACCGTGTTGGTGTTGCGCCAGTTATAGGCATCGCTGTTGGCTTCGATGCCCAGCCAGGTCAGGTCGCCGTTTTCGCGCTTGTCCAACGGGTCGCTGGCGACACCCGGTTCGGCGTAGTCGAGCTTGCCGTCGTCATGGGTGTGGTGGCCGCGCACGCCGATCCACTGGCCCGGCGTCCACTGGTAGGCAGCGTCGGCGTAGAAGTGCTGGCGGTCTTTGTCGACCGGCGACAATTCCTTGAGGTCGGTGCGGTATTCGCTGAAACGTTCGGCAGCGCCGACATTGGCCTTGAGCAAGGTGGTGTCGAAGGTCCAGTTCAGCGCTTCGATGTTGGTGTCGCGCCATTGGCCGTCGTCATTGCGCAGGCGCTGGCGGCCGAACTTGAGGATCTCGCCGGGGTAGGGCGTGAAGCCGCTGTAGCCGACCCAGAACTCACGCAGGGCCAGATAGTTTTTCTTGGCCTTGCGGTCGTCGTTGCTCGACTGCTGCTCGGTGGTGTCATCGGCCGACTGTTGCAGGGTGTCGGTCTCGATGATGTCGCTGGACACCACCGCCTGGCCCATGGCGTAGGCACTCCACGCGCCGCTTTCGCCGTAGATCCAAGGGCGCAGGTCGAGGCCGATGCCGTTGACGTCGCCGCCTTTCTGGGTGCCGAGGTCGCGGTCATCTTCAGACTGCGCGGTGGCTTTGACTTCCAGGCCGAAGTTCTTGGCTTCGGTGAGCGCGGCCAGGGTCGGGCACGACCACAGCAGGGCGAAGGACAGGCCGATACCGGCCTTGACGAATGGGTTGAGCTTCATAGGGATTCCTCGCCGTCTTCTTCTTGCAGGGCGTGCAGTTGCAGCGTGCTTTGGGCCAGGGTGCCGCGGGCGGCCAGTTCCTGTTGCACCAGGCGTTGGCCTTCGGCGCGTTGCGCAGGCGTCAACGGCGCTTCGAGCTGGGTGGCCAGGTCGTTGGCCTCTGGCGTGTCCTGCGCCTTGGCCAACTGGCTGAAGACATAGGCGTTCAACGGGTCGGGCTTGGTGCCCTTGCCTTGGGAAAACAGTTGGGCGATGGCGAAGTCGGCGCTGTTCTGGCCGTTGCGCGCTGCGGTCAGCAGGTGGTCCAGGGCTTTTTGCGGGTAAACCTTGCCCAGGTAGCCACGGCGGTAGATCTGGCCGAGGTAGTAATCGGCGGCCACTTCACGGCCCACGGCTTTCTCGAAATGCGCCTCGGCAGCCTTGGCATCGGCCGGCACCCACTTGCCTTCGTAGTAGAGCTTGCCCAGCAGCAATTCGGCGCGTGGCTGGTCGGCGGCGCGGCCGTTGTCGAGGTACTTCATCATCTGGTCGACGTCGCCCAGTTCGGGAAAGTCGTAGAGCAGTTGCGCCAGGCTGACCCAGGACGCCGGGTAGCCGGGGGCGATTTTTTCAAGCAAAGCCTGGGCGGTTTTTTCGTCCGGGGTGCCGAGGGTGGCATCGCCGAGTACGCGGGCGACGCTGTCGACGCGCTGGGCGGTGACGGTGCCACGGCTGTAGCCGGCTTCCATTTGCTTGAGCAGTTCGGCCTGTTGTTCCGGCTGCTGTTTTTTCTGATAGACCGTGGCCAGCTCGACGTAGCAGATATCGGTGGTGTTCAGCGCGGCTTTGCAGATGCGCTCCACATCATCCAGGTGCTGATCGTAGGTACCCTGGGTGCGATACAGCAGCACCTGGGCCAGGCCGGCCTCCGGGTAACCCGCCGCCTGCCATTGGCTGATCTGCTGTTGGGCATTCACATTGGGGAAGCTGTGCGGGTATTGCAGGTACAGCATTGCCAGCGGGATCAAGGTATTGCCTTCGCCATTGGCAAAGGCTTTTTTCAGCAACGTTTCGGCTTCGTGGTGTTCGGCTTCGCTGGCGCCGGGCTTGGCCGCCAGCAGGCGACCCAGGCGTGCCTGGGCGCGTGGCGAGGTGTCCGCCGCTGCACGGTAAGTGGCTTCGGCCTGCTGGATCTGCGCCGGATCGCGGGTGCCGACCTGGATATCGGCCAGGCCCACCTGGGCCTCGCTGTAGCCCAGTTCCGCCAGTTGCTGGTAATTCTGCTGCGCGGTGACGGTGTCGCCGCGCTTGAGGGCTTCGTTGGCCAGGCGCTGGTCGGGCAGGCCGGCGCAACCGGCCAACGAGATTGCCAGTGCCAATGTGCACACAGAACCAATGTGGGAGCGGGCTTGCTCGCGAAGAGGCCCTGTCAGTTGATGCATGTGTTGGCTGACACACTGCTTTCGCGAGCAAGCCCGCTCCCACAGGGATTGTGGTGTTTTTGAGAGAGTCATCACAGGCATGTCCTCGCTTACAGACCGTGAGCCATGGCTTTGTCGATCAGCCAGTTCAGCGATGGGCCACGGTCGCTGGTGACTTCCACCGGGCGGCCGGCGTAGGTGCTGTCCAGCGGTGCGTCGGGCTTGATTTGCACACGGATGTCGGAGGACAGGTCGGCGCTGTTCAGGCTGGTGCTGCTGACGATGGTGCCGGTGCGCACTTGTTCTTCGTCGGCGACCTGGAAGTTCACCTGCGTACCTGGGCGCACATCACCAAACTGGCGATAGCTGAAGCGCGCTTCCACATTGGCCTGGCTGCCGCGTGGCACCAGTTGGAAGATCACATCACCTTTGCTGGCGTACTGGCCGTCGGCGACCAATTGCTGGGCTACCACGCAATCGCAGGGCGACGTCAGGGTGCCGGTCATTTGCTTGCCGAACAGCTCTTCAACCTTGGCCGGTTGCAACTGGTCTTCGTCCAGGTGGCCCTTGAGCACATCGAGCATGCTGGTGCTGAAGGTCGCCAGGGGCGCGCCTTTGGCCGCTACCGAGTCACCTTTGAGCAGGCTTTGCACGGTGCCGTCACGGGGCATGGTCACGTTCATGCCCGGTACGCTGACAAGGCCGGCCTGGGCGTGGCTGACGAAGTACATGCCGTAGAGCGACTTGACCACAAAACCGAAGGCCGCCAGGCCCACCAAAAAGATCGCCAGGCTGAAGGTCACGGCGCGCAGGCGACCGAACGCGGTCATGCCGCTGCCGCCATCCTTGACCTTGCGTGCCTTGGTGAAGTTGTCGCGTTGCAGGGTCGCGAGTACGTCGCCCATAGTCACGATGTCGCCAGACAGGTGCGAGGTGATCAGGTGGCGCAGGGTGGAAATATCCTGGGCATCGAGGTTCTGGAACTGGCAACCGGTGCGGCCGGTCTGGCGGTCGTAGGAGCGAATCTGCAGCTCCACGTCCATGGCCAGGCCGAGGTTGTCGATCACGAACTGCAGGCGGCCTTTGTGCACTTGGCCGATGGTGAGCGGCTGGGTGGCGGTGAAGGCCAGGCCGCCGGCGGACAGGTCGATAACCTTTGCTTCGGTCGGCGTGCGGTCGCTGTTGAAGAAGCGCAGCTTGGCCGGGATTTTCACCCGGGCGTGTTGGCGCTGGGCTTCGGATTCGTGGACAACGTTGGCGTTTACTTGGCTGTTCATAGTATTCGATTTCCTAGTTAATTCAGGCTTGGCAGGGTCAGACCATCATCAGCAACACGGCAACGAAGATGCTGCCGGCGGAGAAGGTCATGGTCCGAGACGACCAGGTGTTGAACCAACGTTGAAAGCTGGCCAAATCGCGGGTCAGTTTGGTGTCCTGGCGGGTCCAGGACTGTTGATCAAGGCGGAAGAACACGTAGATCTTCACCAACGCGCCCATGATCTGGTTGTAATAGAGAATCAGCGGGTAGGCCGGGCCGATCTTGTGGCCGGAGCACGACAACAGCAGGGTGAGGATCAGGCGGGTAATGCCGATCCACAGCAGGTAGGCGAGGATGAACGCGCCGCCGTACTTGAAGGTGGCGATCATGGCCACGGTCAGGCCGAGCAGGGAGGTCCACATCGACACGCGCTGGTCGAACAGCACCACGCTAGTGAACAAGCCGAGGCGACGCACGCCCAGGCCCAGGGCACGGGAGTTCTGGCGCAGGTTGTTGCCGTACCAGCGGAACATCAGCTTGCGGCTGGCTTTGATAAAGCTCTTTTCCGGCGGGTGCTCCACGGTGTTGATCGCGGCGTCCGGCACGTAGAAAGTGTCGTAGCCCAGACGCATCAGGCTGAACCAGCTGGACTTGTCATCCCCGGTGAGGAACTTGAAGCGGCCCAGGCGCCAGTGTTGCAGCGAGTCGCTTTCCACGTCGGCGATAAAGCCCGGGTCAGTCACTACGCTGGCGCGGAACACCGACATGCGCCCGGTCATGGTGAGCACGCGCTTGGACAGAGCCATGGAGCACATGTTGATGTGGCGTTGGGCGAAGCGCAGCTTGTGCCATTCGCTCATGATGTAGCCGCCGCGCACTTCGCAGAATTCGTTGGTGGTCAGGCCACCGACATTGCCGAACAGTTGGAACCACGGCACGGTCTTGCGCACTACGCCTTCGGCCAGCACGGTGTCGCCATCGATCACGGCAACCACGGCGCGGTCGTCCGGCAAGTGGCGGGAGATGGCACGGAAACCGAACGCCAGGCCGTCACGCTTGCCAGTACCGGCGATACGCACGAAGTCGAGCTTGACGTGAGCCGGCGGGTTGAGCTTTTCCCAGAGGCTCTTGACCAGCAGCTCATCGGACATTTCCACCAGCGAGCAGACCACGGTGGTGGGGAAGCCGCAGTCGATGGCTTCGCGAATCACCGAGCTGTAGACCTGGGCGGTGGTCAGCGCGTCGATACGAAAACTGGTGACCATCAGGAACACATGGGACGGGTCGGCGGCCTTGCCCAGCTTGCGCACTTTGCGGCGCAGGTGCGGGTACACCACGTACAGGAACAGCATGCCGCGAAAGAAATGCGTCGCGCCCATCGAGTAGCGCCAGATACCCACGGCACCAATCAGGAAAATAAAATTCTTCGATTGCGAATCGAAGGTGCTCGCCGGCAACAGCAGGGCGAGCCCCATCAGCAGGCTGAGAAAGAACAGCCAGCCGGCGGATTGCAGAAATACATGTTTTAACTTGGACATAAGCGTCATCCGCAAGGTGAGGAGGCTTCAGGCTGCAAGCGCTGGGGGTAAGCCACTGGCAGCCTGAAACTTGCCGTTGCTGTTACCAGCAAATACCTTCGGTACGGCCACTCACGCTGGTGGCCTTGGACATGAAGCCCACCAGGTCGACCACTTGCTTGCCTTCCGGAGCGTTATGCGCCAGGGCACGGAACTTCTCGTCACGGTTACCGAGGATGATCACGTCGGAGTTGTTGATCACATCATCGAAATCCGAGTTGAGCAGGGACGACACGTGAGGGATCTTGCCTTCGATGTAGTCCTTGTTCGCGCCGTGTACACGGGCGTACTCGACGTTGCTGTCGTAGATGCTCAGGTCGTAACCCTTGCCGATCAGCATTTCTGCCAGCTCTACCAGCGGGCTTTCGCGCAGGTCGTCGGTGCCGGCCTTGAAGCTCAGGCCCAGTAGCGCAACTTTGCGCTTGTCGTGGCTGGACACGATGTCGAAGGCGTTCTGTACCTGGGACTCGTTGCTGCGCATCAGCGAGTTGAGCAGCGGTGCTTCCACGTCCAGGGAACCGGCGCGGTAGGTGAGGGCACGCACGTCTTTGGGTAGGCACGAACCGCCGAAAGCGAAGCCTGGGCGCATGTAGTACTGGGACAGGTTGAGGGTCTTGTCCTGGCAGACCACTTCCATCACTTCACGACCATCGACGCCGACGGCCTTGGCGATGTTGCCGATCTCGTTGGCGAAGGTGACTTTGGTGGCGTGCCACACGTTGCAGGTGTACTTGATCATTTCGGCGACGGCGATGTCTTTGCGGATGATCGGCGCATCTAGCTCTTCGTACAGCGACTGCAGGACGTCGCCGGAGGCGGTGTCGAACTCACCGATGACGGTCATCGGCGGCAGGTCGTAGTCGGCGATGGCGGTGGATTCACGCAGGAACTCCGGGTTGACCGCAACGCCGAAATCCACACCGGCTTTCTTGCCGGAGCAGTCTTCCAGGATCGGGATTACCACGTTGGCCACAGTGCCTGGCAGTACGGTGCTGCGCACCACGATGGTGTGGCGAGTGGTCTTGTCGCGCAGCACAAAACCGATCTCACGGCATACCGATTCGATGTAGTTGAGCTCCAAGTCGCCGTTTTTCTTGCTCGGCGTACCGACGCAAATCATCGACAAGTCGGTGTCGCGGATGGCTTCGGCGAAGTTGGTGGTACCGCGCAGTCGACCGGTTGCGATGCCCTGGCTCAACAGTTCGCCCAGACCCGGTTCAACGATAGGGGATTTACCCGCATTGATCAGGTCGATCTTTTCCTTGGAGATGTCTACGCCGACCACTTCATGGCCACGGGCAGACAGGCAACCGGCACACACGGCGCCAACGTAACCCAAACCAAATATGCTGATGCGCATCGCAATTACCTCTATGTTTAAATCATGCCATTAGATGGCCGGAGTTCATGTTTGCAAGCGTCACTGATGCCGCGAAAGTTGGGCGAATAGACGCCGACTTACCGCGTGCAGGCATGTTAAATAGCGAGTGACTAACTATTGCACTCAAGTTGTGCGCAACGTGGCCTTGTTATTGGGGCTTGCCCTGAAATGCAGCCGGTTTTCCATGGCGGAAGGGTCCGGCGCCAGTGCCGCAGGGCTTTGATAAAGGCGATAAGCCTTTTAATATCAATGCCTTGGGTGTTAACACTGGCTCATTTAGGTCAGCGCTGCCTTGGCCTTTAGGGGTTGGCAATGAGTCCTTATCGCCGCCCTCAACTCAATCAGTTGATAATATGACCTTCGAGCCAAAGTGCTTTATGACAACTTGGCTACTTCCATTGGTCGGTATGTAAGTCATCTCTTACGTAAACAGAGAATTTCGTTACCGGTGGTATGAGCGGTGCTTCAGGACGAAGTTCCTGGCCGCTCATCCCCTTTCCGGAAATTTTTTGAAATATTAGAAAAGATGGCACTGGTACTATATTGATAGCACTTGCTATTTAGGCCAGTAGTTATGGGGAGTTGGTGCGAGAGGATAGTTTTGTGCCACTACTGTTAAAAAAAAGTGGTGCCACTACGAAAAAAACCGACGAGTGTCGAGTGAATAAATTGTTAGGGATGTGTCTGAATATTTTTTGACGCCAAATAAATGACGTATCTCCGCCTGAAATGCGAACAAAATGTGGGAGCGGGCTTGCTCGCGAAAGCGGTGTTTCAGTCATACATGTATCGACTGGCACCCTGCTTTCGCGAGCAAGCCCGCTCCCACAGTTGGATCTCATTGTCTAAAACAGGGGGCAAGGCCTTATTCCGGTGCGTGATCGCGCAAAAACACCAGGTTATCCGGCTTGGACTGCTCCGCATTGAAGCGGTAACCCTGCACATCGAACTGCTTGAGCTGCGCCGGGTTGTTGATGCGTTCTTCAATCACAAACCGGCTCATCATGCCCCGGGCTTTTTTCGCGTAGAAGCTGATGATCTTGTATTGGCCGTTCTTCAGGTCCTTGAACTCGGTGTTGATAATCCGTGCCTTCAAGGCCGTGCGCTTGACCGCCGAAAAATACTCATTGGACGCCAGGTTGAGCAGCACATCGTCGCCTTGCTCGGCCAGTGCCTCATTCAACCACTCGCTGATGCGCGTGCCCCAGAAGGCATAGAGGTCCTTGCCACGGGCATTGGCCAGCTTGGTACCCATCTCCAGGCGGTACGGCATCATCAAATCCAACGGGCGCAGCAGGCCGTAGAGGCCCGAGAGCATGCGCAGGTGGTCCTGGGCATAGCTGAAATCGGCATCGCTGAAGGTCTCGGCATTCAGGCCGGTATACACGTCGCCCTTGAACGCCAGCAGCGCCTGCTTGGCGTTGGCCGGAGTGAAGGCGGGCGTCCAGCTGCCGAAACGCGCGGCGTTGAGGCCACCGATCTTGTCGGAGACGTGCATCAGTTCACTGATTTGCGCCGGGCTCAGTTCGCGCAGTTGCTCGATCAGTTCCTGTGAGTGGTCCAGGTACTGCGGCTGGGTGAAGCGCGCAGTGACCGGCTTGGACTCGAAGTCGAGGGTTTTGGCGGGGGAAATCACCATCAGCATGAAGTTGGCTCCTGGAATCGTGGGGGGATTCTAGGGGGTTGGAGCGTTCGACTCCACCTATCAAGCCGATAGGCCCCGGTTTTTGCGTAGGAGCGAGCTTGCTCGCGAAAGTCGTCAACGAGAATGCTGGCAGACTGAATAAACGCGGTGCCCAGACGTTTTTCGCGAGCAAGCTCGCTCCTACACAAAAAGGGCGGGCCAGTCCGCTATGATGGGCGGTAACTCTGCAGAGGGAGACCCCGTGTGCGATTAGCGCTTTTATTGTCCGCTTGCCTGCTGTGCCTGAATGCCCAGGCCGCGCCGGTGGATGTCGCCAGCCTGGATCGTAGTACCTGGCCGGAAAAACTCGCCAGCCCGGCGCTGTTCGATGTGGCTTCGCGTGGGGAGATCCTGATGTTTGCCCATGGCCTGCTCGCCAGCGAAGCCCTGGACGACGTCGCGCTCAAGCAGCGCTTGGGGTTGAAGATCATCAACCTGGCTGCTATCGACGACCTGCGTCGCCAGCTCTGGCAACGGCTGTTGGAGAACTACACATTCGCCCAGCAGAGCTGCGAAGAAGACGCCTCGTTCTGCTACCTGGTGGAAAACATGGACGACCTGCGTGAGCAGGCCGGCAAGTTCGAGGTCAGTGACAACTCTTTCTATATAGGCTGGGCCGCGCCCAGCCGGCATTTCCATGAACGCTATCTGGACGAGCTGCTGCGCAAGGCCGCGCTGTTTCCGCAGATCAGCAGTGAAGTGGCGCGCTTTGGCGATCATGAGCGCAATGGCGACGAGCTCAACGACCGCCTGTTCTTGCTGACCTTCGACGCAGGCCCGGCGCCGGTTGGCGGCAATACCGACTGGCTCACCGATTACCTGCGCAAACAGAAGATGAACGCCACGTTCTTCGTCCTTGGCAGCAGCCTGCAAACCCGCGTGGAGCGCAGTTCTGGCGCGGATGTGCAGGCGCTCTACCAGGGCCAATGCGTGGGCACCCAGGGTTGGCAGTATCGCTCCCATAGCCATTGGGTCGAGTGGCAAGGCTCTATCACCCGCAGCGCTTCGCTGGTGCAGCATTTGCTGCCGGAAAATTATGTGCCGCTGTTCCGCCCGCCGTATGGGCAACGCCGTGCGGACAGCCAGGGCTTCTTCCAGCAACAGGGCTTGCAAGTGGCGTTATGGGACATCGATTCCCAGGACGAGCCGGGCAAGCTCAAGGCTGATGAGTCGGCGCAACGGGTGCTGACGTTGATGCTGCTGTGGCGCAAAGGCGTGATCGTGTTTCACGACACCCAGGACAAGGCGCGGGTGGCATTGCCGATGGTATTGCAGGCAACGACGCAGAGTGGCTTGGGTTGGCAAGAGTGTCGCGAGGCATTTCGATGAAGTGCCCGGCTTTGCTGGCGATGGGGTGTTTTCGGGGTGATTTGCTGCGACATTTCGATGCAGGCGGACTTCCGACTTTAACGGGGTACATGGCACTCGGCTAGTGCTATTCGTCATCCTGAAAAATAAACTTCAAAAAAACGTCAAAGTGCTTTTTCCTGTCATGGGTTTTGCGGTATTACGAAGTCAGATCGCCGAAACCTGCAGCACAGGTGGCGTCTTCCAAGACTCCTCATGTGGGCACTGCACTTGACCTTACTCAAGGTGCAATCGGTGGTCGAATCGAGGCGCAGCACCGCCCAGGTATTGCGTCGAATGGCTCCCACAAAGGTGACCGAGTATGGATGATCATGGACGTAACCCTTCTTCCGACCAGCCAATCCTTTATGTGCTTGATACCAACGTATTGATCCACGATCCAAACGCACTGCTTAACTTCGAAGAACACCACGTCGCCATCCCGATGATCGTGCTTGAGGAGCTCGACAAACTCAAAAGCGGCCATCACAGCGTTGCCGCCGAATGCCGCCAGGCCATCCGTCTGATCGACAAGACATTGGGCGAAGCCTCGCCCGAGGACGTTGAGGTTGGCGTGCCCATCCAGCGTGGCAAGAGCGGGCCCAAGGGCTTGCTGTCGATCCTGATGAGCAAGCGCAGCGAGCCCAACAGCCTGCTGCCGGAAAACCTGAACGACAACAAAATCATCAACCAATTGATCGACCTGCACGCCCGCGACAAGGACCTGCGCGTGGTGCTGGTGACCAAAGACATCAATATGCGCCTCAAGGCACGAGCGTGTGGGATCGCTGCCGAGGACTACAGCACCGACCAACTGGTCGACGACGTGTCGATGCTCTCGCGTGGTTATCACATGATGACCGGCTCGTTCTGGGACCGTGTCAGCAAGGTCGAAACCCGTCAGGACCACGGCCGCACCTGGCATCAGGTACAGCTGATCGACAACCTGCCGGCCGTGCATATCAATGAGTTCATTGTCGATGAACAGGGCTTCGTGGGCTGGATCAAAGAGATCCAGGTCGACAAGTTGCTGATCCTCGACCTGCATCAGGAACCCCTGTTGCACCAGGAAGCCTGGGGCCTGAAACCGCGTGATATCTACCAGAGCCTGGCGCTTTATGCGCTGCTCGACCCGGACATCCATCTGGTCAACCTGACCGGCGCCGCGGGTTCGGGCAAAACCATCCTGGCCCTGGCCGCCGCCATCGAACAGACCATGGTGACCAAACGCTATCGCCGCATCATCGCCACCCGCAGCGTGCAGGGCCTGGACCAGGAGATCGGCTTTCTGCCCGGCACCGAAGCGGAAAAAATGGAGCCGTGGCTGGGGGCGATTACCGACAACCTCGAAGCCTTGCACATGGATGACGAAAACACCCATGGCAGCGTCGACTACATCCTCAGCAAAGTGCCGTTGCAGTTCAAATCCCTCAACTACATCCGAGGTCGCAGCTTCCAGCAAAGCCTGATTCTGATCGATGAATGCCAGAACCTTACGCCGCACCAGATGAAAACCATCATCACCCGTGCCGGCGCCGGTTCCAAAGTGGTGTGCCTGGGCAACCTGGCGCAGATCGATACCCCTTACCTGTCCGCGACCAGCTCCGGGCTGACCTACCTGACGGAACGCTTCAAAGACTTCCCGAACGGCGTGCACATTGCGCTGCAAGGGGTACCGCGTTCGATTCTGGCTGAATACGCCGAGTCCCATCTGTAACTACATTGAACCTGCTACGAAAAGCCCCGGATTTTTCACGAAGTCCGGGGTTTTTGTTCTGTGCGACATTTGCCTGCGTTAACGCGTCCTGGGTGCTTGTGGTTTCTGTAATTATTTTGTTACATTTTTTCTCGCGGTAAAAAACTATAAGAACACTGCAAGACCCCGTCGGAACACCACCTCCTTGATTCGACGAACGCTTAGAAAACCTGTCCAGGGTTTTCACCGTGACCCTGCCTATTACAAAAGCCCGATACATCGCTCATTGATGACGCACATATCCAAAGGGAAAGGAAAATGGACGTAGCAGGTAATGGCTTCACTGTGTCGCAACGCAATCGCACCCCCCGTTTCAAGACGATACCCCTCACGCCCATAGCACTTGGCCTGGCCTTATGGCTGGGGCACAGCTTCACGGCCAATGCAGACGACAATCCTTACACCCCGCAGGTGTTGGAATCGGCGTTCAGGACAGCCGTCGCGTCATTCGGCCCTGATACCGCCGTGTACAAAAACCTCAGGTTTGCCTACGCGGATATCGTCGATCTCGCCGCCAAGGATTTCGCCGCCCAGTCCGGCAAGTTCGATTCGGCCCTCAAGCAAAACTACGAGCTACAACCCGAAAACCTGACCATCGGCGCCATGCTCGGCGACACGCGGCAGCCACTGGACTATGCCTCGCGCCTGGATTACTACCGCAGCCGGCTGTTCAGCAACAGCGGCCGTTACACCACCAATATCCTCGATTTCTCCAAGGCCATTATCGCCAACCTGCCGGCCGCCAAGCCTTACACCTACGTCGAGCCGGGCGTGAGCAGCAACCTCAGCGGGCAGTTGAACGCAGGCCAGTCCTGGGCCGGCGCAACCCGTGACTGGAGCGCCAACGCGCAAACCTGGAAAACCCCGGAAGCCCAGGTCAACTCTGGCCTGGACCGCACCAACGCGTATTACGCCTATGCCCTGGGCATCACCGGCAAGGGTGTGAATGTCGGCGTGCTCGACTCGGGCATCCTTACCAGGCACTTCGAGTTTCAGGGCAAGAATGCCCAGGGCCAGGATCGGGTACAGGCGGTGACCTCCACCGGCGAGTACTACGCCACCCATCCGCGCTACCGTCTTGAAGTGCCCAGCGGCGAGTTCAAGCAGGGTGAGCATTTCAGTATTTCCGGGGAATATGACCCGGCGTTCAACGATGGCCACGGGACGGAAATGTCCGGTGTGCTTGGGGCCAGCCGCAACGGCACCGGTATGCATGGAATCGCCTTCGATGCGAATATTTTTGTCGCCAACACCGGCGGCAGCGACAACGATCGGTACCAAGGCTCCAACGACCTCGACTACAACGCGTTCATGGCCAGCTACAACGCCCTGGCGGCCAAGAACGTCTCGATCGTCAACCAGAGCTGGGGGCAAAGCTCGCGCGATGACGTGGAGAACCACTTCGGTAATGTCGGCGACAGCGCCGCGCAAAACCTGCGGGACATGACCGCCGCCTATCGCCCGTTCTGGGACAAGGCCCGCGCCGGGCACAAAACCTGGATGGACGCCATGGCCGACGCGGCCCGCCAGAACACCTTTATCCAGATCATCTCGGCGGGCAACGACAGCCATGGTGCCAACCCTGACACCAACGCGAACCTGCCGTTTTTCAAGCCGGATATCGAAGGCAAGTTCCTCGCGATCACCGGCTATGACGAGACCAGCGCCCAGGTCTACAACCGCTGCGGCACCTCGAAGTGGTGGTGTGTAATGGGCGTATCGGGCATCCCGTCTGCCGGGCCTGAGGGCGAAATCATCCCGAATGCCAATGGCACCTCCGCGGCGGCGCCGAGCGTTTCCGGCGCCTTGGCCCTGGTGATCCAGCGCTTTCCCTACATGACCGCCAGCCAGGCGCGGGATGTGTTGCTCACCACCTCCAGCCTGCAGGCGCCGGACGGTGCGGACACGCCCGTGGGCGAGCTGACGGGAGGGCGCACCTACGACAACCTGCAACCGGTGCATGATGCCGCGCCGGGAACGCCGCAAGTGCCGGGTGTGGTCAGCGGATGGGGCCTGCCCAATCTGCAAAAAGCGATGCAAGGGCCGGGGCAGTTCCTTGGCGCCGTGGCGGTAGCCTTGCCTACCGGTACCCGCGATATCTGGGCCAACCCGATTTCCGATGAAGCCATTCGCGCCCGCCGTGTGGAAGATGCTGCCGAGCAGGCCACCTGGGCGGCGACCAAGCAGCAGAAGGGCTGGCTCAATGGTCTGCCCGCCAATGCCTCGGCCGATGATCAGTTCGAATACGAGATCGGCCATGCCCGGGAACAGGCGACGCTGACCCGTGGCCAGGACTTGCTCACCGGCGCCACCTACGTCGGTAGCCTGGTCAAGTCGGGGGATGGCGAATTGGTGCTGGAAGGCCAGAACACCTATTCAGGCAGCACCTGGGTGCGCGGTGGCACATTGTCGGTGGATGGCGCGTTGACCTCTGCCGTGACGGTGGATGGCAGCGCCGTGGGCACGCGTAATGCGGACAACGGCGTGGTGACCACCTTGGGCGGCACCCTGGCCGGCAACGGCACGGTGGGCGCCCTGACCGTCAACACTGGCGGGCGCGTGGCGCCGGGGCATTCGATTGGCACGCTGCGTACCGGCGACGTGACCTTCAATCCGGGCTCGGTGTATGCCGTTGAAGTGGGGGCCAATGGCCGCAGCGACCAGATCCAGAGCAGCGGCGTGGCGACCCTCAATGGCGGTGTGGTGAACGTGTCCCTGGAGAACAGCCCCAACCTGCTGTCCGCCAGCGAGGCGCGCAGTTTGCTGGGCCAGCAGTTCAACATCCTCAGCGCCAGCCAAGGTATCAATGGCCAGTTTGCGGCGTTCGCGCCCAACTACCTGTTCATCGGCACGCAACTCGCTTACCAACCGAACCAACTGACCCTGGCGATAGCGCGCAACCAGACCACCTTCGCCAGCGTCGCACAAACCCGCAACGAACGGGCTGTGGCGACGGCGGCCGAGAAGCTGGGCGCCGGCAGCCCGGTTTACGAAAGCCTGTTGGCTTCCGATTCCGCCGCCCAGGCACGGGATGCATTCAAGCAATTGTCGGGGCAGCTGCATTCGGATGTTGCGGCGGCGCAAATGGCCGACAGTCGATACCTTCGCGAAGCGGTGAATGCTCGTCTGCAACAGGCCCAGGCACTGGATTCCAGCGCGCAGATCGATAGTCGTGACAACGGCGGCTGGGTGCAGCTGCTCGGTGGGCGCAATAACGTCAGCGGTGATAACAACGCCAGTGGCTATTCCTCGTCCACCAGTGGGGTGTTGCTGGGGCTGGATACCGAGGTCAGCGACGGCTGGCGCGTGGGGGCGGCGACCGGTTATACCCAGAGCCACCTCAATGGTCGGTCGGCTTCGGCGGACAGCGACAACTATCACCTGTCGGTGTATGGCGGTAAGCGCTTCGAGGCAATCGCCTTACGCCTGGGCGGCGCTACCACCTGGCACCGTCTGGATACTTCGCGGCGGGTGGCTTACGCCAACCAGTCGGACTATGCCAAGGCCGATTACAATGCGCGCACCGACCAAGTGTTTGCCGAGATCGGCTACACCCAGTGGAACCAGTTCGAACCCTTCGCCAACCTCACGTACCTGAACTACCAGAGCGATTCGTTCAAGGAAAAAGGCGGCGCCGCTGCCTTGCACGCCAGCAAGCAAAGCCAGGACGCGACGCTCTCTACGGTGGGCCTGCGTGCGCATACGCAGTTGCCGGTCAGCTCCACCTCGGCCGTGACGTTGCGCGGTGAGCTGGGTTGGGAGCATCAGTTCGGTGATAACGATCGCGAAGCCTCGCTGAAGTTTGCCGGCAGCGACACTGTTTTTGCCGTTAATAGCGTGCCCGTCGCCCGGGATGGCGCGGTGATCAAGGCCAGTGCGGAAATGGCCTTGACCAAAGACACCCTGGTGTCGCTGAACTACAGCGGCTTGCTGTCCAACCGCGGTAACAACAACGGGATCAACGCCGGGTTTACCTTCCGTTTCTAACCTTGGGTGTTGTGGGTAAAGGGGGGGCATTGCACTATTGCCAGCATCCATCACCCGCTGTAGGAGCGAGCTCGCTCGCGAAGAACGTCAACGATAACGCGTGTTTCCTGAGTAAGCGTGGTGTCTGTGAGTTTTTCGCGAGCAAGCTCGCTCCTACAAAGTGCGGCACTGGTGCAGTGCACCCCTGTATTTATGGAATAAACAGCCCTGCGCAAATTTGACCCACAGGTTTACAATCGCTGCTCCTGATCAGGAGTATCGCTGTGCTGACTCATCTCGATTCCCAAGGTCGCGCCCATATGGTCGACGTCACCGACAAAGCCGTGACGTTCCGTGAGGCCGTGGCCGAAGCGCGGGTGCGCATGTTGCCCGAAACGCTGACAATGATTGTCGACGGCGCCCACCCCAAGGGCGACGTATTTGCCGTGGCCCGTATCGCCGGGATCCAGGCGGCGAAAAAAACCAGTGACTTGATCCCCCTGTGCCACCCGCTGATGCTCACCGGGGTCAAGGTCGAACTGCGCGCCGATGGCGTGGATGCCGTGCATATCCTGGCGCGCTGCAAGCTCTCCGGCCAGACCGGCGTGGAGATGGAGGCACTGACTGCCGCCAGCGTCGCCGCGCTGACGATCTACGACATGTGCAAGGCGGTGGACCGTGGCATGACCATCGAAAGCATTCGCCTGCTGGAAAAGCTTGGCGGTAAAAGCGGGCATTTCAAGGCGGATCAGGTATGAGCATCAACGTATTGTTTTTTGCGCGTTATGCCGAAGCGGTGGGCTTTGATTCGCTGGAGATGGAGGGCGATTTCGCCACCGTCGATGCTGTGCGCCTGGCGCTGGCCGCTGATCCGGAGTTTGCAGTGCTCAACGAGAGCAGCCTGATGTGCGCACGCAATGAAGAACTGTGCGGCCTTGATGAGCCGGTGCAAGCGGGTGACGAAGTCGCGTTTTTTCCGCCCGTAACCGGAGGCTGAGCATGGCCATTCGTGTGCAGGTCGAAGCCTTTGATCCGGGCGCCGAAGTCAACGCCATGCACGCGGCCAATGTGGGCGTAGGCGCGGTGGTGAGTTTTGTCGGTTATGTGCGTGACTTCAATGACGGGCGCGAGGTGTCGGGGATGTTTTTGGAACACTACCCGGGCATGACTGAAAAGGCTTTGGCCAAGATTGCCGTTGAGGCTGAGCAGCGTTGGCCGTTGCTCAAGTTGGAGGTGTTGCACCGCATCGGCGCCTTGGAACCGGGTGAGCCGATTGTGTTCGTGGCGGCGGCCAGTGCTCATCGGCAGGCGGCGTTTGACGCCTGTGCGTTTGTGATGGATTACCTGAAGACGCGGGCGCCGTTCTGGAAAAAGGAGAACACCAGTGAGGGCGCTCGTTGGGTGGATGGGCGAGACAGTGATCATGCCGCGGCGGATCGCTGGAAATCATAGGCGTTGCAGCGCTTTTAACCGATAGCGTTATTTAAAATGAATCTAAAGAACTGTCAGATCTGACAGTTGTTCCGCCCCTCTTTGCGGGTTCTGATGATCTCAGGACTTACTTAATGATGGGGGTGGGACATGGTCACACAAGCAAGCAAATGTCGTTTGTCGAAGTTCAGCATCAGTCGTCCCGCCAATACGCAAGCGGCTAATGGGCTCTATGCCAACGGACGCCATCAATGTGAAGTCCTCATTGACGTTGTTAAAGAAATCAGTGGCGTAGGCGACGAGTGGGTCCGTGTGCGCTTGACTGATGAAGAGCGCGCCAGTGTTACCGTTGTCGAATGCTCAGAACATGGCAATCAAACCCTCACACCCGGGTGGAGCTGCGATGTAGAAAAAAATCAATTCACGCTTGGGCTTTGGCAGGATAAATCACTGCCGCAGGAGCCGGTCAACGACTTGGAAGAACGTCTTGAGCGTTCATTAGAGGAACCTGTCAAGCGCTATTTACGTTGCGCTCCGGACGCACCCATCGGGCCCGCAGTATTTATGGCGTGTGTGACCATAGATAGTTGTGTTTACACAACTTACAGCTCTAAACGCGACGCCGTTTTTGAGTCTTTTATCACGATTAACCCTGTTCGCCCAATGAGCTGGGATGCGGACGATATGGATCTTTATGTAGATTATCTCGCCTACTCCAGTGCGCCTCCTTATCGCACCTTGGTGGATGTTTACTACTGGACCCCACCAGGAGGCTTGTGGGTAGTAAAAAATATGGGTTTTGATAGCCCGCTGGGTTTGCCGGGGGAGGGTGAGGATTTTCAGAGCGTTTTATCGTGGCATTCGCCTATCGATAACACTGCTTCAAGCAGGGTAGGAACCTTTATAAACAAGGATGAGCTAGACTCGACACTTCATCTGCATGAAATTGATGCAGGGCTTCCTGCACCATCTCCCGATCCCTTCATCCCGTTTAACAAAAGAGCGACTGTGCTGCGTGCGATCAGGTTGAGTTCCCCACTGGTGCCTGAGAATCGCGATGCGAAGAGTTTTTGGCGGGTTTTGGATAACTATGGCAGTGAGCAAAAATTTTTAGTGAAACAAATAGATTCAATGAACCTTCCTGGCGTGCCTTTTTTTAAATTGACCGGTGAGATCGTTCGGACGCTTAGGGTCATTCATTTTAAAATCACATTGCCCGGTGGCGGGACCTTTACCAATGAGCTGTATGCCAATGGTCGTCATCAATGCAAGGTGGTCGCTGAGGTTACTGTTGAACAGCTAGACTCCGATGGGTATTGGGTGCCTGCCAGGCTGTCGAATGCGGAGCGTAATAGCTTGACCATTACGCTCTACTCGCCAAATGTCAATGAGCCGCTTCCAGAAGGTTGGAGCTGTGATAAGGAGAAAAACATTTACGATACGGGTCTATGGCGTACACGTATCGATGAGGTAAGGCCGGATCAAAAACCAGAGGCCGTGGCCGGGCACGCTCAGCGACAAGTCGAGATCGTAGAGCGCTATTTACGTGTGGATCCGAGTGTGCCCGTCGAAGAGCGCAGATTCATGGCGTCAATCGAATTAGGTGGGGTGACGTACACCACTAACTACAGTGATGGTGATATTGCCTTTGACTCGTATGTGGTAGTTCGCCCGGCACGGCTTTATCAGTTGCACGTACGCGATCTGACTAGATACGCTGATCACGATGCCTATCATGATGAATATTATGATATTGATGTTTATTACTGGGCTCCGCCGGCAGGTTTGCATTTTCTTGTGAATAAAGGTCTTGATTCGCCATTGTCAGTTAGTAAGGAAGGTCTGAATTTTCAGACTTCTTATTTTAATAAGAGAGGGGCTGGGTACTATTTTAAAGGTGGGACAGTGATCAATAAGGATGTTGCTGGTCCGGTGGTTTCTCTCGATGATATCGTTCTTGGTGCATCTTCTGGGCATGAGAAAATTGTTCGGTTCAATATGAGGCCTACCATAATGCGTGCTGCTGTAGCCCGCGTGACGGCGCCATCATCAGGGTCTGATGATGCGAAAAGTAAATGGCGTATCTTGGATAACTATGGCTGTGAGCATGTTTTTAGCTTGCAGCAGATTCGTGATGGATTGGAACTTGAGCTGGTGGACGGTTAGTTGAATGTTATGCATGTTTTGTGATGGGGTTTTATATGGATATTTATTCTCAGGCATTCAATTTTGATACCCGTTTCGGCGCTAGAGTAGACCCACGCACCGGCCAATACGGTTGTCGAATTCAGTTGGCCACCTTGTACCCGCAAGGCCCGCTGGAGGTCAGTAGAACGATCGCGCTGTCATTCTCCATGCTGAATAACAAAGTGGGTGTTTATGGAACCAGTTGGAGCATCAGCAACACCGAGTTTGACAGCACCCGTTCGCGGCTCACACTGCTCACCGGCGAACAATTCAAAACCCAAAGCCTGCCCCCAGTGGGAGGAACGCTGCTGATCAAGGACCGCAAGCTTAAGGACCTGGTAGTCAAACGACCGGATGCCACGACGCTTCATGTGATTTACAAGGACGGTACCGTCGAGATATTGAAGCGTACGGGCAGCACCACGCCCTATCGTATTGATGCTATCCAGTTTGAAAACGGTGAGCGTCTGAAATGGGAGTACGCGCCGGGTGGTTCTCTTGAGCGTATTCTGGATCATGATCAGCAAGTGCTGCTGTTGTTGACCTACTCCAACGGGCGCTTGGTATGTAGTGATACGCGAGTCGACGGAGGACGTTATGCACGTATCGCCTTCACCCAGTTGAACGCTCGACTGACCGGTTTCACCGCTCCTTATGACAGTCGCGAGTCGCCTCCCAGTGCACGCTATGTATTGGATTGGCAAGCCTTTCGTAACGGCATGATTGCTATCAAGCGCGTGCGCTCACCGATGGGCGGTGATGAGTTGATCAACTATGCTGAAAACGGCCATCGGTATGCCAATGGCCAATACATCCCTCGCGTCACCAGTTGGGTCCAGACCCCTGCTGCCAGCCAGCCCGGCATGTCACGTACCTATAGTTACAGCCCCGACATGAATTTCACCGGCTACCCGTTTTCAGGCGGTTTTCGTGAGGGCGAAGACAACCTGTACCTGATAGGCAGTAAGTATGACTATTGGACGGAAGAGACCTGCATCGATAACACAGCCCATGAGGCGCCGCTGAGCGTTACGCGTACCACCTACAACAAATTCCACCTGCTGATCGAGGAGCAGGTCCTGCGCGAAGGCACCCGGACTACCAGGGCCATTGAATATAACGTGTGCCCAGGGCTCTTTCCGGCGCAGCCTCCCAACCTCCAGCTACCCCGCGTTATCACGACCAGTTATGCGCTGGTGGCGGGAGGCGCGGAGCGGGTGGTAAAGGTCGAGAGTGAGACTGACGACTACGGTAACGAGCTAAGCCGCACTGAGGATTCTGGGGAGCGCATTGAATACAGTTATTACTCCAAAGACGGAGAGCTGGGTAAGTGTCCGGCCGACCCCCATGATTTGTTCCCGCGCTATGTCAAACAAGAGCGCCTTATCCCCGCCGGGGGCACACCTGCCGTCCGACTCACCGAGTACACCCATACACGCGTGCCGCATACAGGGAACAGCTATTTTGTCTTGCAGGAGTCGGTCGCACAGGCTGGTGTATTCAGCACACAGCAAACCTACTACGACACGCCTGCCGAGCTGGCTGGCCGGTTGAAAAGCACCACCTCTACCATTGATGGCCAGGTGTTAGTCAGCAACTACAGTTACACCGTCACTGGCGACACGCTGAGCGAAACCTGTCGGCTGTTGGGGCGTGAGGGCCACTGGCTGGAGTCAGTGCGCACGCACTCTCTGGTCGACAGGCGCTTACTGTTGATGAGCCGGGACGGAGGGGCAACGCTGGTCACCGCGTACGATGTCGCAGGACGATTGACGGCGCAGACAGCCTCGCCAGGTGAGCCGCAGGAGGCCAGCCGTTATTTTGTTTATCACTATGCAGGGCCAACGACACGCGCGCATTTGGTGATGACTGATGCGCAAGGCCGCAGTACCGTCACTTACTTCGACGGGGCGGGACGGCCAGTTGCCGAGGCATTGTTACTGGAGAATGGCGCAAAGGAGCAGCCCCTCGGGACCTGGCGCTACGATGCCCTTGGGCAAACGGTGGAACGGACTCATATTGATTATCTGCCGGATGGCGAGCGTGTATTGACCACGCGCTACGCTTATAACGCGTGGGGCAACGCCTGCCGTGTAAGCCGTGCCGATGGCAGCGTGGCGATCGATGAGTATGACCCAAGGCTGCATCTGCGTGTAACGGGGGTCGAAGGCGGCGAGCGCCTGGAAACCTATCTGAATGCTCACCATCAGCCGTTCCTGGTAAACCGGGTGGACGCCCTGGGGCAGGTCACTGAAGTGGAGTCATGCCTCTATGACGGCCTGGGGCGCTGCCTGTCACGGCTGGACGTTGACAAGCATCGCATCGATTACACCTACGACCTGTTCGACCGCGTATTGACCACCCTCCACACGCCCTCGGATGGCAGCCCTGCGCGGCTGCGCACGGTGGCCTACGCGTCTGGAACCAGCGAGGCGCAGCCCAGTTCAATCAGTATCGATGGCAAGCAGGTGGGATCGCGCACCTACGACAGCCTGGGGCGTTTGACTGCTCAGTCCAGGGGCACGGCACCCGCCACCACTTGGCACTATGAGACAAACTGGACCGAACCTGTCTCCGTGGTCTCGGGCAGTGGGCGCCGTCAGCAATGGACCTACGACAAGGAGTTGGGCACCCCGAGCACGGTCAAAATGGCGGGGCACACGGATAGGCAGTACCGGCATGATCCGGTTAGTGGTCAACCGACCTATTCAGAGAGTGGCACGCTCAAACATGAGTTGTTCCATGATGTGAACGGCTACCCGGAAAAAGAGGTACAAACGGTCCTCGGTATGGCACTGGTCACGCAGTATGGTTATTCAATCGGCGGGCGTATGTTGCAATACATCTCGGATGATGGGCAGCGTAGCGAGTTTGAATATGACTCCATGGGCAGGGTTTGCACGATGACTGCTGGGACGGTAGTCATTGAACAGCGCTATGACATGTTTGCGCGACCTGACGTACTGACCACTCGCTACGCCGATACTGAGGTGGTCACACAGGTGAGCTACGACCCCTTGGGGCGGGAGGCGCAGCGGCGCTTTTTGCACAATGGCGTGCTGCTACACATCATGAGCAGCACTTATCATCCCAACAGCCTGCTGGCCAGTCGCATCGTGCGTGACGCAGCCTCTGAATTGGTGATGGGAGAGACCTTCACCTATGACGCCTCCCTGCGGCTCAAGACTTATAAATGCGAGGGGCGTGAACATCCCCAGGATTCGCTGGGGCGCGACATCGTTGGGCAGCAATTTTGCTTCGACAGCCTGGATAACATCACGCACGTCGTGACGACTTTCGCTGATGGTGCGCAGGACATCAGCGAGCGGTTTTTCACCGACGCAGACCCCACGCGCCTGACCCGTGTGACCCACTCCAACCCGTTGCAGGATGATGCCCTGACCTATGATGCGGCGGGTAATTTGACCGGGGGGCCAGCAGGGCGAACTTACACCTACAACGGCTATGACCAGTTGACCTGCGTGCAGGAAGGTTCCCAGCAGTGCAGCTACCAGTACGATGCCGAGTCTCGACAAGTCGTGGCGACACGCGACAATGAATCACCGGTGGCCATGGTCTATGCGGGGGATCATCTGGATAGGTTGGTGCAGGGCAGTAGAAAACTGCGTTACTTCAACGTAGGGGGCCAAGTGCAGGTGCGTACCGGTGGCGTCGAGGGGCCGCAGCTGCATCTGAATGACGGTGCCGGTACCGTGCGCGGCGTGGTGGAACCTGGGCAAGCGCCTGTGCAGCGTCATTACGCTCCGTATGGCGAGGGCCAGGTTGTGCCGCAGGACGGCAGTGTGCGATCGATGGCGGATCTGCAACTGCCGGCGTTTAACGGCGAGCGTCTGGATGCGGCGGTAGGCCTTTACCATTTGGGTGCGCGTGCCTACGACCCGGGCTTGATGGTGTTCTGTTCGGCTGATCCATTGGCGCCTTTTGATGAGGGTGGGATTAACAGCTACGCCTACTGTGCCGGGAATCCGGTCAACCTCATCGACCCTAGCGGGTTGTTGCCGAAGTGGTTGGCTTGGACGCTTACCGGCGTTGCGTTGGCCTTGTCGTTGGTGGCGTTCAAGGTTGCAGTGGTGGGGCTGGCGGCCGGGATTGGCAAACTTACAGGGCTGGCGCTCGCGGGCAAGGTGCTGGCTACGGTTGCTACCTCAGCGAGCAGCATAGCCGGTACATTGGGGATTACAGGGCTGAGTATCGAAGCGGTCGACAAGCAGATGGGCTGGGATCGTTCGCAGCACATCAAGAATCTGGGATGGGCGTCGTTAGGGTTTTCCACCGTTGGTGTCGTTGCCAGTGTCAGCCTTTCGGCCACGTTGGGTGTTAAAGCCTTTAGAGAGGCCTCAATGCTCAGAGCCTCTGAACATACAACAGGCTTCCTCTCAAGTCCCCTTGGCAAAGGCCTCGTTGCGGCAGGCAAGAACGCGACAGGGAGATCCTACTCGTTCGCCGGCCCAAAAGAGATTACCCCCGCCAGCCAACTATTCGGGGGCGCGCGCTCGGTGCTCAGATGGACTAACTTCGGCCGTAGCCTGGATGCTCGACTCAAAAGCACACAAGCGCAGCCAATGACCGAGGACGAGCAGCCACAGTCGCAGCAGCAACCACAGCCACGACCAATGAGCCTGGGGCTGGTGGACATGTCAGGGAGTAGTTTTCAGTTCTATGGGGAGTTTCGACGGGAGGCAGCGCGTATTCGTCAGTCTGTTCTGAGTGACTCGGATCGCGATGACTGATCAGCAATATTGGTCGAGGCCGTAAAAATGCCAGTCAGGTTCGCTGACTGGCATTGAGCCGCGCTTAAGGCCGCTTGCGCTCCACTGCCCGCAACAAATGCGTCGGCGGCGTCTCACAGCTGATCTTGCGCCCCAGCAACGCCTCGATGGACGGCAACTGGTACGAGTCATCCTCGCCCGCAAAGCTGATCGACACACCCGCCGCGCCTGCGCGACCGGTACGCCCGATGCGGTGCACATAGTCGTCCGGCACTTCCGGCAGGGTGAAGTTGATCACGTGGCTGATGCCGTCGATGTGAATACCGCGACCGGCCACGTCGGTGGCCACCAGCACGCGGATCTTGCCTTCACGGAAGCCTTCGAGGGTCTTGATGCGCTTGTGCTGCGGCACATCACCCGACAGTTGCGCCGCATTGACGCCATCGCGCACCAGGCGTTCTTCGATGCGGCGCACTTCGTCCTTGCGGTTGGCGAAGACCATCACGCGTTCCCAACCGTTGTCGTTGACCAGGTTGTAGAGCAGCTTGTACTTGTCGGCACCGGCGACGGCGTAGATATGTTGCTCGACGTTTTCGCTGGCAACATTGAGCGCTTCGATCTCGACGATCGACGGGTCGGTGGTCCATTGCTTGGCGAGGTTCATCACGTCTTCGGTGAAGGTCGCGGAGAACAGCAGGGTCTGGCGCTCGGCTTTCGGCGGGGTCTGACGAATGATCTGGCGTACTTGCGGGATAAAGCCCATGTCAAGCATGCGGTCGGCTTCGTCCAGCACCATCACTTCGACCATGTCCAGGTGCACGTCGCCACGCTGGTTGAAGTCGAGCAGGCGGCCCGGGGTGGCGACGAGGATGTCGCAGTGACGGGCTTCAAGGTGCTTGAGTTGCTTGTCGAAGTCCATGCCGCCCACGAACGTCATGACGTTGAGGCCGGTGTACTTGGTCAGGTCGGCGGCGTCCTTGGCGATCTGCACCACCAGCTCCCGGGTCGGGGCGATGATCAGCGCACGCGGTTCACCCATGTAGCGCTCTTTGGGCGGCGGCGTTTGCAGCAGTTGGGTGATGATCGAGATCAGGAACGCGGCGGTCTTGCCGGTGCCGGTCTGGGCACGACCGATGGCGTCTTTGCCCGCGAGGGTGAAGCCCAGCACTTGCGCCTGGATCGGCGTGCAGTACGGAAAGCCCAGGTCCTGGATGGCGTGCATCAGTTCCGGGGCCAGTTTGAAATCGTGGAAGCGGGTCTTGCCTTCCTGGGGTTCGACGACGAAGTCTTCGAGTTTCCATGGAGTCACGGGCGGCTTGGGCGCACGTTCGCGACGGGGCTTGGCCACAGGCGTCGGGGCGGGCTCGGCAGGCTTTACCTGTTCAGGCGGCGTCACCGTGGTTTTGTTCGGTGAGGCGGCGGGCGCATTCCGGCCGGGCTGTTGACCGTCATTGCGGTTGCCGGGCTTGGGGGCTGGGGCACTGGGAACAGGCGCGAGCGGCTCAGCCTCGCTTTTGCCGAACATTTTCTTGAGTGCTTTGAGCACGGTCATCTCATTAATTGATTAAGGAATGTACGCCGGCCAGTGTAATGCAAGAATCGGGCGCGGCGTAGTGTGTCTGTCATACGGCTACATAAACACGGGGTTCAGCGCAGGCGTTCCATCAGCCAGGCGCCAATATCGTGTATCTCTTGGGGTAACACTTCGTGGCCCATTGGGTATTCCTGCCATGTCACGGTGACACCACGGCCCTTCAAATGCTCGTAGGCGCTGCGGCCCATGGCGTTCTGCACCACTTCATCGTACTGGCCGTGCAGGCACAGTGTGGGGATGCGTTGCTGGCTGGCGGATAATTCCAGGTCATTATCGAAGGTGGGCGCATAGGTGGAGAGGGCGATCACACCGCCCAAGGGCCCCTCCCATTTCTTATACGCAGTGTGGAAAACCACGGCGCCACCTTGGGAGAAGCCGGCGAGGAAAATTCGCGACGCGTCTATCCCGGTCCTCTTCTGTGCCTCGATCAAGTCGGTGACCATTTTGGCCGACGTCTCCAGTTCTTCCAGGCTGATCGAACGAGCCGGGCTCATGGCCTTGATGTCGTACCAGCTCGGCATCTCGTAGCCGCCATTAATCGTCACCGGACGCGTGGGCGCCTGGGGCAAAACGAAGCGGGTGGTCAGCAACGTTTCCTGTAGAGCTTCGGCCACCGGCAGGAAGTCGTAGCGATCGGCGCCCAGGCCATGCAGCCAGATAACGCAGGCGTCTGCGGGCTTGGCAGGCTGAAGAATCAAGGGTTCGGTCATGTTTGCTCCATAGATGTGCGGGCGCTCCGATGAGGTGCGTCGGAAGGGGGCGCGACAGGTTGATCTGTTAAGAGAATGTCGCAAGGTTGAATCTTTTGCCATTGAAGCGCAGTTGCAGCCACTCGGCCAAGACTCTGGTACGCGCCTTGCTATGTGTAGCTCGATGTCAGAACTCTCCTAGGACGGTAACACTATCAGTGACTGCCGACTGTGGGAAAGCAACTGGAATTACCGCAAAAACCTCATGCTGCTTGGCCCCAAAAAAAACCAACACGGGTCGATATCGCCTCATAAGGGTGCGCTGAGGTTGGAGCTCCGACACAACAAGAGCAATTGGAGGTTTGTAATGAAGGTATTGAAATCCACCCTGGCCATCGTCACTGCGGCGGCTGTACTGGGTGTCAGTGGTTTTGCCCAGGCGGGCGCCACCCTGGACGCCGTTCAGAAGAAAGGCTTTGTGCAGTGCGGTGTGAGTGACGGCCTGCCGGGTTTCTCGGTGCCGGATGCCAGCGGCAAGATCCTCGGGATCGACGCTGACTATTGCCGCGCCGTGGCCGCTGCCGTATTTGGCGATGCCACCAAGGTCAAGTTCAGCCAGTTGAACGCCAAGGAGCGTTTCACCGCGCTTCAGTCAGGCGAAGTCGACATTTTGTCGCGCAACACCACCATGACCAGCTCCCGCGATGCGGGCATGGGCCTGAAATTCCCGGGCTTCATTACCTACTACGACGGCATCGGCTTTCTGGTGAACAACAAGCTGGGCGTCAAGAGCGCCAAGGAACTGGACGGTGCAACCATCTGCATCCAGGCCGGTACCACCACCGAGCTGAACGTTTCCGACTACTTCCGCGCCAACAACCTCAAATACACCCCGATTACCTTCGACACCTCCGATGAAAGCGCCAAGTCGCTGGAATCCGGGCGTTGCGACGTACTGACTTCCGACAAGTCCCAGCTGTTCGCCCAGCGCAGCAAGCTGGCCTCGCCGAAAGACTACGTGGTGCTGCCGGAAACCATTTCCAAGGAGCCCCTGGGCCCGGTCGTGCGTAACGGCGACGACGAGTGGCTGGCCATCGTGCGCTGGGTGGGCTACGCCATGCTCAACGCGGAAGAGGCCGGTGTGACCTCCAAGAACGTCGAAGCTGAAGCCAAGTCCACCAAGAACCCGGACGTTGCGCGTCTGCTCGGTGCCGACGGCGAATACGGCAAAGACCTGAAAGTGAAGAAGGACTGGGTGGTACAGATCGTCAAGCAAGTGGGCAACTACGGCGAGATGTTCGAGCGCAACCTGGGCAAGAGCACGCCGCTGGAAATCGACCGTGGCCTGAACGCCCTGTGGAACAACGGCGGCATTCAATACGCACCCCCTGTGCGCTGATCGCTGATGGTTCTGTCACCCGGTAGGCCAACTGCCGGGTGATGTTCTGTTCCATTATTTTCGGGGCACTTCATGCAAAATCAAATCGGCGCACCCAAGCAGAAGCTCAGCTTCAGCGACCCCAAAGTGCGTGCGTGGCTGTTCCAGATCATCACGATCGTGGCGGTGGTCTCGCTGGGCTGGTACCTGTTCCATAACACTCAGACCAACCTGCAACACCGGGGCATTACCTCGGGTTTCGACTTTCTTGAGCGCAGTGCTGGGTTCGGCATCGCGCAGCACTTGATCGACTACACCGAATCGGACAGCTATGCCCGGGTGTTTGTCATCGGCCTGCTCAACACTTTGCTGGTGACCGTCATCGGTGTGGTGCTGGCAACCCTGCTCGGCTTCATCATCGGCGTGGCGCGCTTGTCGCCCAACTGGATGATCAACAAGCTCGCGACGGTGTACGTGGAGGTGTTCCGCAATATTCCGCCGCTGTTGCAGATCCTGTTCTGGTACTTCGCGGTGTTCCTGACCATGCCAGGGCCGCGCAACAGCCATAACTTCGGTGACACCTTCTTTGTCAGCAGCCGTGGCCTGAACATGCCGGCAGCGCTGGCGGCCGACGGGTTCTGGCCGTTTGTGGCCAGCCTGGTGGTCGCTATCGTTGCCATCGTGCTGATGACCCGCTGGGCCAACAAGCGCTTTGAAGCGACGGGGATTCCTTTCCATAAATTCTGGGCGGGCCTGGCGCTGCTGGTGGTAATCCCGACGCTGTGCGTGTTGATCTTCGGCACGCCGCTGCATTGGGAAATGCCCAAGCTTGCGGGCTTCAACTTCGTCGGCGGCTGGGTGCTGATCCCGGAATTGCTGGCGTTGACCTTGGCGTTGACGGTGTACACGGCAGCGTTCATTGCCGAGATCGTGCGCTCGGGCATCAAGTCCGTCAGCCATGGCCAGACCGAAGCGGCACGTTCACTGGGCCTGCGCCCGGGGCCGACGCTGCGCAAGGTCATCATCCCGCAAGCGTTGCGCGTGATCATTCCGCCGCTGACCAGCCAATACCTGAACCTGGCGAAAAACTCGTCGTTGGCCGCCGGTATCGGTTATCCGGAAATGGTTTCGCTGTTTGCCGGCACGGTGCTCAACCAGACCGGCCAGGCCATTGAAGTC
The DNA here is from genome assembly GCF_036346515.1 of Pseudomonas sp. AM4(2022). Lineage (NCBI taxonomy): Bacteria > Pseudomonadati > Pseudomonadota > Gammaproteobacteria > Pseudomonadales > Pseudomonadaceae > Pseudomonas > Pseudomonas sp. AM4(2022). Next base: position 253,619 of record NZ_JAOTNW010000001.1, on the reverse strand, counting down.
ATTGCCATCACCATGAGCGTGTACCTGGCGATCAGCATCAGCATTTCCCTGCTGATGAACGGGTACAACAAGCGCATTGCGCTGATCGAGCGGTGAGGACACACCCATGACTACGCATACGTTCAAACCTGACATGCCACCGCCGAGCAAAGTCTTCGGGCCGGTGGCCTGGATGCGCGCCAACTTGTTCTCGAGCTGGCTCAATACACTGCTGACCTTGCTGGCGATCTACCTGGTGTACCTGGTGGTGCCACCGATCCTGCACTGGGCCATCCTCGATGCCAACTGGGTGGGCACCACCCGCGCCGACTGCACCAAGGAGGGCGCCTGCTGGGTGTTTATCCAACAGCGCTTCGGGCAGTTCATGTATGGCTATTACCCTGTCGACCTGCGCTGGCGCGTGGACATGACGGTATGGCTGGCCATCGTCGGCGTGGCGCCGTTATTCATCGCGCGTTTCCCACGCAAGGCGATCTACGGCCTGGGCTTTCTGGTGCTGTACCCGATCATCGCCTACTGCTTGCTGCACGGCGGCGTGTTCGGCCTGAGCAACGTGGCGACCAGCCAATGGGGCGGCCTGATGCTGACTCTGGTGATCGCCACCGTGGGCATCGCCGGCGCCTTGCCGCTGGGCATTGTGCTGGCGCTGGGACGGCGTTCGAACATGCCCGCCATTCGGGTGGTCTGCGTGACCTTCATCGAGTTCTGGCGCGGCGTGCCGTTGATCACCGTGCTGTTCATGTCTTCGGTGATGCTGCCGCTGTTCCTGCCTGAAGGCATGAACTTCGACAAGCTGCTGCGGGCGTTGATCGGTGTGATCCTGTTCCAGTCGGCCTATGTGGCCGAGGTGGTGCGCGGTGGCTTGCAGGCGATTCCCAAGGGGCAATACGAAGCGGCTGCGGCGATGGGCCTGGGTTACTGGCGCAGCATGGGCCTGGTGATCCTGCCGCAAGCCTTGAAGATGGTGATACCGGGCATCGTCAATACGTTCATCGCACTGTTCAAGGACACCAGCCTTGTGATCATCATCGGCCTGTTCGACCTGCTCAACAGCGTCAAGCAAGCCGCCGCCGACCCCAAATGGCTGGGCATGGCCACTGAAGGCTACGTGTTCGCCGCCCTGGTGTTCTGGATTTTCTGTTTTGGTATGTCGCGCTATTCCATGCATCTGGAACGCAAGCTCGACACTGGCCACAAGCGTTAGGAGTTTTTTTGATGAGCGAAGCAATCAAACAGCCTGTGAGCCCTGAAGGCATTATCCAGATGCAGGGCGTCAACAAGTGGTACGGCCAGTTCCATGTGTTGAAAGACATCAACCTCAACGTCAAGCAGGGCGAGCGTATCGTGCTGTGCGGCCCGTCGGGCTCGGGCAAGTCCACCACCATTCGCTGCCTCAACCGCCTGGAAGAGCACCAGCAAGGCCGCATCGTGGTCGATGGCGTGGAGCTGACCAACGACCTCAAGCAGATCGAAGCGATCCGCCGTGAAGTGGGCATGGTGTTCCAGCACTTCAACCTGTTCCCACACCTGACTATCCTGCAAAACTGCACGCTGGCGCCGATGTGGGTACGCAAGATGCCCAAGCGCAAGGCCGAGGAAATTGCCATGCACTACCTTGAGCGTGTACGCATTCCAGAGCAGGCCCACAAGTTTCCGGGGCAACTGTCCGGCGGCCAGCAACAGCGTGTGGCCATCGCCCGTGCCTTGTGCATGAAACCGAAAATCATGCTGTTCGACGAGCCGACCTCGGCACTCGACCCGGAAATGGTGAAAGAGGTTCTGGACACCATGATTGGCCTGGCCGAAGACGGCATGACCATGTTGTGCGTGACTCACGAAATGGGCTTTGCGCGCACCGTGGCCAACCGCGTGATCTTCATGGACAAGGGTGAGATCGTTGAACAGGCGGCACCGAATGACTTCTTTGATAACCCGCAGAATGAGCGGACCCGGTTGTTCTTGAGCCAGATACTGCATTGATGGAAGGTTAAAAAACAAACCCGGCCTGGTGCCGGGTTTGTTTTTGCCTGTTGATCTGCTCAGGAGGCTTGGGCCGCAAGTTGTTGCTCATCTTTTGCTATGAGCAGGCGATTGAGGTCATCGCCGACATTGAGCGCCTCGATCTCGGCTAGTAGATGCGGATGCTTATCCAGTAGGCGCATGAGTGTAAACAATGGTTCAGGAGGGAAAACCTCAGCCCTTTCGTAGCGAGAAAATGAATTTTGCCCACGCACAGTCAAAAGCTTCACGGCGTCCTTCTGAGTGAGATGCAGTTTGCGACGGATTCGCTTCATTTCGGCAGCGATGATTTTTCTGCCATCAATCAATAATTGGTCACTGGCGTCGGAATAACGCTCTGCGCTGTCATCGTCATGATCGAATTCGATTTCCTTACAGACCTGGCATTCCCAGCCCGCGATGTTTGGAATGTCGCGCATCATGCCGCGCGTGTTGATGGTGAAGGTGCGACCTTCGAAATGCTGCATTCCCTCATGGGCTCCGCAATTCACGCATTGTTGGGTTTTCATAAGGTTTTCTCCTTGAAGGAGATTACGGGAGCTCCACCGCTTGAGCGGTAAGTCACCTTGATGTAAATCTCCGTACCGTACATTTTGATGAGATAGACGTCCTGCCATACCCGATGGTCTGAATAGGTTGTCATTGATTTGTACAACATTCGCTTTTCAAGGGCGCAGACCGCCAACCGCATCTGGCCGATACTCAATTCAAGTTGTCGAGCGCTCTCCCGCGCACTTGCCGTAAATGCTCCGTTGCCCAGCCGGATGACTTGCGCCTTGATCAGGGCCAAATCGTAATGAGGTGTGTACTTTTCCATAAGACACCTGAGTCCAATAATTACCCTCTAAGGGTAATTTTACCAATCGAAAATACTGCTCCTTTTCCTGCCTAAGAACCCTAGTGCGTTGCCTTTGTAGGCAACTCCGAATAGCCTGTAGGAAAATTCATCCTATGATTGGACGAAAGCGCTAAACCCATGACAGACATCGCCCCGCTGATCAAACGTTCCCTGGTCGACCAGGCACTGGAGCAACTGCGCCTGCGCATCTCCCAAGGCGTATGGGCCATCGGCGAGCGCCTGCCCACCGAGCCCGAGTTGTCCGCCGAGTTGGGTATCAGCCGTAACACTGTGCGTGAAGCCCTGCGGGTATTGGCCTTCTCGGGTTTGATCGAAGTCCGCCAGGGCGACGGTAGCTATTTGCGTTCGATGACCGACCCGCTGGGCACAATGCGGGCGCTGTCCCATTGCACGCTGGAGCAGGCGCAGGAGACGCGCCAGATTCTGGAAGTGGAGGCCATTGGCCTGGCTGCATTGCGTCGTACCGAAGCGGACCTTGAGGCATTGCGCAAGGCGCTCGACCTCAGCGCCGACCGCTATCACGGTGACCTGGAGGCCTATATCAGCGCCGACCTGATATTCCACCAGCACTTGGTGGATGCGGCGCACAACCCGGCCTTGAGCGAGCTGTACCACTACTTCTCCGCCATTGTCGGCGCGCAACTGCGCCAGACCCTGAACCGCTCACCGCGACGCCAGGCGGTGTTCGACCTGCATGGAGCGCTGCTCGATGCGGTGGAACAACAAGACCCGGACCGCGCCAAATCCCTCTGCCGGCAGTTGATCAATGAACCCTGAAGCCCCACGCAAGACCGAACTCGAAGAACTGTTGATCGACGCCGAAGCTGACGACGACAGCGTGCAGCAGGCGCAGCCGAGCGTGGTTCGGCCATGGCTGCTGTTGCTGGGCCTGGTGTTGGTGGCTTTGAACCTGCGCCCGGCCTTGTCGAGCCTGTCGCCGTTGCTGGCAGAGGTTTCGAGCAGTTTGGGCTTGTCCGCCGCCAAGGCCGGTTTGCTGACCACTTTGCCGGTGCTGTGCCTGGGCCTGTTTGCACCCACCGCGCCGATGCTGGCACGGCGTTTCGGCGCCGAGCGCGTAGTGCTCGGCATCCTGCTGACCCTGGCCGCGGGGATCATCCTGCGCAGTTCGTTCGGTGAGGTGGGGTTGTTCCTCGGTAGCCTGGTTGCAGGCGCCAGCATTGGCATCATCGGCGTGTTGCTGCCGGGTATCGTCAAGCGCGATTTCGCCAGGCAGGCCGGCGCCATGACCGGTGTCTACACCATGGCGTTGTGCTTGGGCGCCGCCATGGCGGCCGGTGCCTCCGTGCCACTGAGCCACGCCTTTGGCGACAGTTGGAAGATCGGCCTGGGCTTCTGGATTCTGCCGGCCCTGGTGGCGGCCCTGGTCTGGTTGCCCCAGGTTGGGCAGAAGCACGGAGCCCATCGTGTGGCCTATCGAGTGAAGGGTTTATTGCGCGATCCGCTGGCCTGGCAGGTCACCCTGTACATGGGCCTGCAGTCGTCACTGGCCTACATCGTGTTCGGCTGGTTGCCGTCGATCCTGATCGGCCGCGGCCTGAGCGCGACCGAAGCCGGGTTGGCGCTGTCGGGCTCGATCATCGTGCAACTGCTCAGCTCCCTGGCCGCACCGTGGCTGGCGACGCGGGGCAAGGACCAACGCCTGGCGATCGTGGTGGTGATGCTGCTGACGCTCGGCGGCTTGTTCGGGTGCCTGTACGCGCCGCTGGATGGCCTGTGGGGTTGGGCAATTGTGCTGGGCCTGGGGCAGGGTGGTACGTTCAGCCTGGCGCTGACCCTGATCGTGTTGCGTTCACGCGATTCCCATGTGGCGGCCAACCTGTCGAGCATGGCCCAAGGCATCGGCTACACCCTGGCCTCCCTCGGCCCTTTCGCGGTCGGCCTAGTGCATGACTGGACCGGCGGCTGGACGGCTATCGGCTGGATCTTCGCCGTGATCGGCCTGGGCGCCATCGTCGCGGGCCTCGGCGCCGGACGTGCGCGCTATGTGCAAGTCACCAGCGAGAAAGTCTAGAGATACACCACTTCCAGCGTGGCCGAGCCATCGAGCGGTGTTTCCACGCTCAAGTCCAGATTCTTGCGCGCATTGATCACGGTCTGCACCGTGACGATGCCTCCCAGGATAGCGATTGCCATGGGCCCGCTGACGCTGCCCTCGACATCTGTGAAGCCCAGGTAACTCCTGGAACCGATGTCGATGGGGTTGAGGTTGGAGGTTCGCCACGCCAGGCCACCGGTGGTGGATTCGGTGCCGTAGATCTGTGCGGTGTTGCTGGCCTGCGTCTGCCGAGGGTCGAAGGTCATGGAGTAGACCCCCAGGCGGTTGCCGCTGTTATCGAACCCCAGGCCGTAGTAAATCTCGCTGCTGACCATGGCCGAGCCGTCGCGGTTGTCAGCCATGCGCAAGGCATAGCGCACGGGGCCGTTGCAGGCAATGCCGATGTGCAGGTTCTTGACAGGCAGGCGCGTGGCGGTCTCCAGGTTCAGATCTTGTTGGGCAATCTTGCCGTAGTCGATCAGGCCGCCGCTGGAGAGTTGTGGCAAGCAGGCGGCGGGAATGATCAGGCCCTCGACGCTCAGGTCAACTGTGGAGGCCGCCAGTGCCTGGGCGCTGCCGCATAAAAACAGGCTGCAAAGAAGGTGTCTTTTCATGATGCGAACTCCTACAAGTAGACGATTTCGATAGTGCCGGACCCATTGATGCGCACGACATCACGCAGATCCAGGCTTTGCATGGGCGCCAGATACGTCTTGATGCGCATCGTGCCGGTCAGTGTCTGGATGGACACCGGCCCGGTGGTGACCCCCGTCTTGTCGGTAAAACCCAGCAGGCTGTTGGCCGCCATGGGGATCTGCCGGGCGGTGGAACTGCTCCACGCCACGCCATTGCTGGTGGAGTCGGTGCGGTACAAGGTGGGAAAGCTATCGGCGCTGAATTCCCCCGGGTCGATGGTCAAATAAAAACGCCCGATTTTGTTACGGCTGGCGTCCAGGTCCAGTCCATAGGCTGTTTCATCAGTGCCGCCGGTGGCCGAACCGTCGCGGTTGTCTTTCATGCGCAGGCCAAAGCGGATCGGCGCGTCGCAGCTCACGTTCAGGCGCAGCGTACGGGTGGGCAGGGGTGTTTCGTTGGTGGCGCTGAGGTCCTTGGCGTACAACGTGCCATAGTCGACCACGCCGTGGTCCGACAGTGTCGGCAGGCAAGCAACGGGCGCAAAGTGCGCGCGCAGCGTCAGTTCCCGGTAGCGGCCGTGGCTCGCGCCGTACAGCATTCCAGAAACTTCCCAGGTAGTTGCGTCTCTGGCTTGTATTGCCGCCGCACCGGCCCAGGCGCGTAGCGTCAGTTGCAACGAAAGGGTTTTGCCCATGAGCACGGCACCTTGTTCAATCGGTGCGATGCCATGCCCGGGACGCCATTCCAGTACCGTTGCACTCATCACGGGGGGCTGGCCGGCAGCGGTCAGCAAGCCCAATTCAACGGCGCGACCGTCGAGCACGGCATTGCCGACCTCGATGGCATAGCTGCCGTGTTCGGTAAATTGCAGGCGCTGCGGGGTGGCAGCCAGCGCCCGATAGAAGAGGCTTAGGTCTTCGGCCTGCGGGCAGTTGACGTTCACGCTCAGGCGGCGCTCACCGAGCAAGCGTTCCGGCGCGCCGTCGTGTTGCGCCAGGCGGCTCATCAGGCCGAAATCTACCAGCGTTTCACTGACGTTCAGTTGGCATTCTTCCAAGGCTTGGGCCGTGCCGGCAATGCCGAGCAGTAGCCACATACAGAGTGAGCGCATACAGGTTGCAAGGGGCATGACAGAAATCCTCAAGGTACGTGGCAACGTGCGGGAGCCGATTCGAAGTACACCGACGGATCGGCTTTGGCTGCCAGTTGGTAGCGCAACTGGCAACGGCCTCCCTGGGGTGTGGTTATCCACAGCGTCGTTTGATCCAGTACGTTGGGCAGAAAGACCTGGCTGCCGTCCTGCACCAAGGTCACAAACTCGCCACTGGCACTGCTGACGGAGGCGCCCGCAGGCAGCGGCTCACCGTCGTCGTGACTGACGGTGAGCAACACACGGCGGGTCAAACCGACGCCGAACTCGACCCTGTCCACCGCGCCGCGTCCGGCCGAGATCATTGCCAGGCCATTGTTGATATCGGCATTGCGCGGCAGCGAGCGGGTCTGGACTTCTACCGGGCTGCGCCCGTACGCGGCCACTTGCGGCACCACGGCCTGGCCTTGCCAATCGGTCCAGACCGGCCCGCTGGGGGTGCTGAGCTTGATGCCGCTCATGTCGCCGACGGACACCAGGGCAAAGGTGTCGCGCACCGGGTAGGGGGAAAGGGTCACGCCGCCACCGTGCATCACCACTGCGCCGCGGGCACCCCCTTGATAGCTGGAGCGCTCGGCATCGGAACGACTGTAGCTGAAGTCGAGTTGGCTGTAGCGTGGCAAGGCCGAGACGCCGACGGTGGTTTCCACCTGATGATCGCTGCTGTCATGTTCGGCGCTGACCCGGTAGCTGAGCTGGTCGTCGATCTGTTCGGTTACGCCCATGCCGGTGCGGTTTTCGCCGCCGGAGTTGCGTACCCAACTGCGCAGTCGGCGACTCTCGCCCAGCGGCACGCTGATGTTGAGGTAAACCGCGTTATCTTGTTGCTGGCTGCCGCCCATTTGCCATTCGGCGCTGGCTGACAAAGACACCGCGCCAATACTGGTGCCCCAGGATGCCAATGCGCGGCTGCTGCTGTCGCCGGCGAAGTTGGATGAGCGCGAAACCCCGGCGCTGAATGCACCCAGTATTGGGTGCGACCACCCCAGGTTGAGGCTTTGCTGGTCGCGGTAGCGTGAAGCGCGATTGCGGTCGTCGCGCTCGTAGGTGCTCTCTTCCAGTTCGCGGTAGCCGGGGCTGCGCCAGGAATTGGCGGCGCTGAATGACCACTGTTCGTTGAGGCGCTGGGACCAGGAAAGATCGGTTTGCACACCGGAGACTTTTTCACGCGCCTGGGTGTTGGACACTTGCGTGGACAGTTGGACCTGACTGTCCAGCCAGGGAATCCAGCCCAGGCTGGCGCCCACCGAGCGGTATTCGCTGGCCGCCAGCACGCCGCTGCCCAAGGTCACTTGAGGATGCAGGGCGCCTGTCCAGCCGGCACTGACCACCCATGGATCATCCCCTTTGGCGTCGCCGACATTACGTACCCGGCCCGCCGCCACGGAGTAACCCGGCGCTGGCAAACCGAGTCCCAGCATGGCCGCCGGCACAGTGAAGCGTCGCTCACCGCCGACACTTTCCTTGACCGTGACCTCCACATCCGAGCGCGTATTCAACCGGCGCACATCGGTCAGGGCAAAGGGGCCGGCAGGCACCACGGTGGAGTGAATCAACGCACCGTTCTGCCGCACTTCGACCTGGGCGGGACTGTTGGCGATACCTTGGATCAGCGCGCCCTGGCCCTGCTCCTGAAGGGCGTGTTCGGTGAGCACTTGCACCCCGGTGATCTGTGCGCCCGATAGCACCGGGTTGTACAGGTTGATCTGGCCGGCCTGCAGCACTGCCCGATGGCTGGCGAAGGTGCGTTGAGCATAGGCTTCCAAGTGGGTGCTGCGTGACAGGCCATCCTGCCAGGTCTGCACCTGGCGACTGCGCACGATCCAGTCGCCGGCATTGAAACCCACCTCGGTATTGGCCGAGCCAAACCGGCTGGCGTCATCGCCGAAGCGGTTGTAGAAGCCGCTGAGGTCGTAATTGAGTAGAGCGGCAAATCCGCCGGTTTCGTAGCCGGAAATATCCTGCTGCACCGGGCGCAGCGCTTCGGTGGGCACCACCAGGGATACCGTCAGTGTCGCCGGATCCGGCTCCACCAGGCTTTGCGGATATTGCCCAAGGAAGTCCTGGCAACCTTCGGTTTCACTGGGCCGCTGCAGGTTGGCGGCGTCCAGCAAGGCCCGGTCAAAGCACAGGTTGCCCTGCTGATCAAAGCTGACATCGTGCTGACCGCGTCGCTCGCCATTGACCCGCAGGTGGACGGTATGTCGCCCGGCGACGAAGCGCGGTGCGGCCAGCAACAGGCTGGCCAGCTGTGGGTCGATGCCACGTTGATGCAAGGTCTGGGTGTCGAAGCCGGCCGGGCTCGAATCATCGGCCCAGGCTTTGGTCGACAGCACTGCGCAGAGCAGCAACGCCAACGGCAAAGGCGGCCTGGCAAGGATGGCGGGCACGGCTTCGCCGTCACGGTAACTCAATACTGTTATCACGCAAGGTACTCTTGTAATGAACACTCAGGCCGTGTGCGCCCGGCGTCCTGGTGACGGTCGATATGCCGTCACTTCGTTATCCAGGCGTCGGTCGATGGTGCGACGCCTGTGGTTTTCCGTCAGAGGGTGATCGGTGCGTCGTAGGCCTTGACCGCAAAGCCATACACCGTGGCCGGCTGCAGCCTGACTGTGCTGGCCCGGCCACCGCTGGCCGGTACGCTGATGGCTTCGCCCGGCAGCACGTAGGTGCGCGGCAGCATGGCTTTGCCGTTACCTGGCAACAGCAGCAGCTCCTGCGCCAGGCGCACCACATAGGGTGTGTCATTGCGCACCTGCAATTGGCCGTCGCGCAGGGTCCAGGTCAGGTCGGTCCACGGTGTGCGGTTCGGCGCCAGGCCTTTGGGGTGCACGATTACCGGCAGGTTCTGGCGCACCGTCACGCCCACGCGGGCATGCCCGGCGGCAGTGGCGGCGCGACCTTGCGGCATGCCTTCGAACACGGCGCGTTTGAGTCGCTGAGTGAGCAGCGGCTGCTGGTTCTGCAGGATGAACCGCACCAGCTGGGATTTGGACGCCTCAACCCGTGACAGCGGTGGTGTCACCACCAGCAATGGTTCGGTGTCTTCTGGAATATCCAGCAAGGTCACATGCAGCAGCGCGAGCTGGCTGTCGGTGTTGGTCACCGACACGGCGGCTTCGTGCACGATTACCACGGAGGTGTCGGGTACCATGCCATCGGCTTTTACTGGATTACCCAGCACCAGTAGCAGGGCCAGGAGGCCGACGGCGGTGTTTGAGCGTGTCATGGTCATGACGGTTTTCCATTAGGCGATAGTTGGGTCAGAGGTAGCGCAAATCCAGCACAATGGAGCCGTCCAGAGGGACTTCCTGGTCCAGTGTCAGGTACTGCGAAAAGTTGATGGCCGTGTCCACCTGCAGCCTGACTAGCAACTGGCTGATGAACTCCGGCTGACGGTCACCGGGCGGCGCGAAGGCCATGTAGGAACGTGGGTAGGCATTGGGGTCTTGTGACCAGGTCTCGCCGCTGTTGATGGAGGCCAGTACCTGCAGCGGCTGTGAGTCGCCCAGGGCGTCGCGATAGGACAACGCTACGGAACCGAGACGCTCCTCAAGGGCGTGTATGTTTCTTCCCAGCCCATAGAAGTAGTCGGGCGCCAGTGACGACTCGGCACGATTGTCGATGCCCACCAGTGCAAACAGCATGGGCCGGGTGCACAGCACGTGCAGATCAAGCATCTGGCTGGGCAGCACGGTGAACTCGTCGACGTTGAGGCTGTGGGACGGGATCTTGCCGTGATCGACCATGCCCTCGTCCGTCAGCTCGATATGACAGGAGTCCGGTGTGACCCGGCCGGTTACCGTGAGGTCGACGAACGAGCCCGCGTGTGCCTCGAACGCGATGAGCAGGCACAGTACGGCGGCACAGAGACGGGCGGGTGCAGCCAACACAGGCATCGGCAGGCGCAGCCCATGCCTGTCAATGTTCAAGGGATGGGCCGCCATGGGTTAAAGGTACTTCACTTCAAGGGTGGCGGAGCCGTCGATGGTGACCTCATTGCTCAGGTCCAGGCCATCGGCGCGAAAAATAAAGGTCTGGACGTCCAGATCGACACGCAGGTCTTTGACCGGCAGCGGCTGCGTATCGTCATCCATCGAGGCGACCGACATGTACAGACCCGGATCCCAGAATTTCTCGCGGTACCAGGTATTGCCCTGGTCACCCGAGGCAATCGGTTGCACCACTACGCCGCCTTCGGCGACCGGGTTGACCAACGTGAGGCTGTATCCGCCCAGTCGTTGGGTGTCGTTGATGAAGCCCAATCCGTAGCTCAACGAAGAACCTGACGCTGTGCGGTTATCAATCGAGTGCAGAGCAAACTGGATCGGCGCGTCGCAATTGACCGCCATGCTCAGTGTGTTGTTGCCGATAATCGTATTTTTGTCCGGGTTCAGGTCCTTGGCGGAAATCTTGCCGTGGTCGATTACGCCACCACCGGACAGGCTCGGTGTACAGGCGCTGGGCACGATCAGGCCTTTGACGGTCAGGTCAACGGTGGACGCGGCGAAGGTGGCGGCCGAGTTGAGCAGCAAAAGGCTGGCGGCCAGGGTGGTCAAGCGGGTTTTCATGGTGCGGGTTCCTTAGAGGTAATTGACTTGCACAGTGGCGTGACCGTCGATGGGGACTTCGTCGGTAAGCGTCAGGTCGTTGGCGGGTGCAATGTGGGTGATCAGGCGTATCTCGGCGTCCAGTTCCTGGATCGCAATGGGGGTGACGTCGTCGTTGTTGGCAACCGCCGTGAGCAAGGTGTGACTGAGCATCACAGAGGGCATCCAGGTCGAGCCGCCATCCCTTGAGGTAATGGTGCGCACCGGTACGCCGTCGGCGATCGGGCTGTAGAGGCCAAGCCCCGCGTCGCCGACTTTCTCATCGTTGGCCGTGGTGCCCAGGCCGTGCCAGCTGAAGTGGCTGGCAGCCGTGCCCGGGCGGTTATCGATGGTGTTGAGGGTAAAAAAAGTCGGCCCGTCGCAACGCACGCTCAAGCGCATGGTTTCCCTGGGCAAGTCGGTATAGGTGTGGGTATTGAGGTCTTTGACCGACACCTTGCCGAAGTCGACAATGCCACCGCCGGAGACCACCGGGGCGCAGGCGCTGGGAGTGATGACGCCCTGGACCAGCAACTCGGTGTTGCTGTTGGCGAATGCTGGCGGGCAGAGCAGCAACATGCCTGTCAGGCTGAACGTGAGTACCTTCATGGTCGAGTGGATATCCTTGGGGGTGGGTTAGAACTTCAAAAGAGAATTACAGGTACAACAGTTCCACGGTGGCGGAGCCGTCGATCGGTTGTTCCTGGGTCAGTGTCAACTCACCGGAAGGGGCGATGTAGGGTTGGATGATCAGGTCACTGCTCAATCTCGTCATTGCGCTGGGTGCCCAGTTGCCGGTGGAGTCGTCGCCGAAAGCGGCGAGCCGTCCGCGCATCCAGATTGCGTCTTCGCTGTTGGCGTCCCAGGTGGCGCCGTTGTCTCTCGAGGCCAGCTTGGTAACCGGCAGGTTGTCCGCAACGTAGTGGGTGAGCAGCATCACAAAGTTGCCGAGCTTCTCTGTTTCATTAATCAAGCCCAGGCCAAACGAATAGCTGGCCTCGGTGCCCGAGCCTGGACGGTTATCTACGGCATTGAGGGCAAACCGTGTGGCAGCCTCACAGGCCACGCCAAATTCAAGAGTGGTGATCGGCAGGGGCGTGGGCTCATTGATGCGCAGATCCTTGGCGGCGATCTTGCCGTAGTCCGCCACGCCGCCCTGGCTCAGGCTCGGGGTGCAGGCGCTGGGGGTGATCAGGCCTTTGACGGTCAGGTCCACGCTGCTGGCGGCGAACGCGAGTGAAGTCATCGTGAGCAGCAAAGCGCTGCTCAGCACGGATACAGAGATCGTCATTTCAATTTTCCATTACGGGCTGGCAGGTGCAGGCGTATGCAGAGCAACCCTCGATCCGCGGTGGGGCAGATTGCTCAGTGACGCTCTGTCGATTTTGCGGTTGTGAGGAGTGGCAAACCGTCCCTCTTTTGGGGTGGGCACAATTTAGCCAGGGAGAGAGGCGGTTGAAATACAACTAATACGACATTGATCAGGTGCGGCGGTCGCCATGAATAAGTGAGGTTTTTCGTAGTTGTTGTATCGGCTTTTAATTGCTCAAAAGGTTATTTGTTTGCGGTCGATAACATTCAAATGGATGTGGCGATTGCTGCTGTCGGATCAATAGTCACGAAGAGGTACTAATGGGTTCGCTTTCAGGTTCAACCGCAGGAGCGAGCCAGCCACTCAAACCGCAGATAACCGTGCCGCGTCATTGGCAACAGTTGAATATTCTGGTCGTAGAGGACCATTCAGCCTACCGCTTGTTACTGGGGTGGCTGTTGCACAAGCTGGGGCTGGGACACGAACTGGTCGCCGACGGGTTCATGGGGCTGGTGGCCTTTACCAGCCGGCCCTTTGACTTGGTGATCAGCGACTGTCAGATGCCATTCATGGACGGTTACAGCATGGCCCGCGCCATCCGCCAGCGTGAGCGCAACCATGGGTTAAAGCGTGTGCCGGTCATTGCCTTGACCGCCAATTTGCAGAACGACAGCCCTCAGCGATGTCTCGACGCCGGAATGGATGCCTGGCTGCTCAAACCGCTGACCCTTGAGCAATTGCATGCCCTATTGGTGCGCTGGTTGCCAGGCTGCGATGTCTCCCAGCCCGACCAGGAGGGCATTGTGCCGGTTGCCAGTTGGCCAACCCGTGCCGCGTTGGTTGCCACGTTCGGCAGCGACGTGGTCGTTGATTCGTTGCTCGAAAGCTTGCTGGTCGAAGCGTGGGAGGACCATCGTGTCTTGCGTCATGCCTGTTCGACCCTGAACGCATCGCTGGCCGCCGAGCGCCTTCATCGCTTGGTGGGTAGTCTGGTGTTCCTGGGGGGCTCCGACCTTGAATCCACGGCTACGCAGTTGATCAGGCAAGTGCAGACCGGTGGTGTTGCAATGCACGCTAGGCATTTGGAAATCTTCCAGGCACGCTTGTGTGCGTGTCTGGAGTACTTATCCAGCATTTGAAGGGCTAACCCGCTGGGCTGTATGCACGGCTGGCGGTCTAGTTTTGGTTGTAGGTATTTTCCTATTGTGTTGTAGTCCGAAAATTAACCACTACTGAATATTGGTCTCGGCTGCAAGCAGCTCTTTGTTAGCAGTTGTTGATGAGCGCTGGCGGGGGTATTTTGCGCGGGTCCAAGTTGCCATCATGCGTGGGTATCTATGCTTCGAGTAATTATTGCTGACGATCATCCTATTGTCCGAGTCGGGCAGAAAGTCGTGATTGAGGCGAATGGCAAGTGCAAAGTAGTGGGTGAAGCCGACGGTCCTGATCAGTTGCTTGGGGTATTGAGCACCACCCCGTGCGATGTGCTCGTCACGGACTTCGCCATGCCGGGCGGCCAGCACGCTGACGGTTATGGCTTGTTGGGACTGCTGCATCGCCAGTATCCGAAGCTGCCGGTGATTCTGGTGACCATGTTCGCCAACGTCGCCACCTTGCGCGCGTCTTTCGCTCACGGTGCCAAGGCGGTTGTCGCCAAAAGCGCTTCGGCCAAGGAACTGCCCCTGGCGATAAAGGCCGTGTGCGCCGGGCAGACCTTTGCCAGCGAGTGCTTGCGAGTGCAACTGGTGGAGGCGGGAACGGGCGACCAATCCCAAGAGCCGCAGTTGTCGGGCAAGGAACGTGAGGTGGTGCGGATGCTGGCCAGCGGCATGACCGTCAGCCAGATCGCAGCACAGGTCAATCGCAGTATTTCAACTATCAGCAAGCAGAAAAGCACCGCCATGCAGCGATTGAGTATTTCTACCGACGTTGACTTGTTTGCTTACGCCCGAGATGCGGGAATGGTGCCTTAGAAAGTTACAGTTTTATGACGGAGCTGAAACTAGCCGGTGTTTTTTTCAATTCGTATTAGTTGTATGGGGCTTTAAAGGGGCTGTCTTTAAAGTAGCCACGGTGCCTTTGCAATATGTGCGATGGCCGTCCCAAAACCCTAGTCTATTAGATGAGTCGAACATGCAGGTTGATGGCGCACGTGCAAGTGCCTTTTGTCCTGTGTAGTTGAACGACCGCAAGTGAGCGCTTATATGCATCCCTCTCGTGTACTTATTACCGCCGCGTTTGTGCTGGCCGGTGTTTCCAATGCAATGGCCGCCTCCAGTGTGGACCTCAGTGTCGTCGGTGTGATCACGCCCTCCGCCTGTACACCCACATTGTCGGGTAATGGGGTGGTCGACCATGGCAAAATCTCGATTCAGGACTTCCCGGATTGGGGCTACAAAGTACTTCCAAAGGCCACACTTCAGCTTGAGGTGATCTGTGATGCGCCGGTACTGATGGCCGTCAAGAGTACGGATAATCGTCCGGGCACTGCAGTTCCGGCGTACTGGGGCCAGCCTGAAGACTTATCACGTTTTGGTCTGGGCCTGACCAGCGCCGGGAAGAAAATCGGTTGGTACGAACTGTCAACGTCTAACGCTACCGCCGACGATAACCCTGTTGGTTTAATCGAGTCCCCGAATGGTAATACCTGGGTGGATGCACCCGACCGGTCGATGTGGCAGCCCGGCTGGATGCGTACCGCCCACGACAGCAGTAGCGCGCCTTTTCCAATGACCAGATTCAGTGCGCAAGTGGGCGTTGCCACGACCCTGACGGAAAAGAGGAATTTGCCGATTGCCGAGGAAGTTTACATAGACGGTAGCGCTACGCTCGACGTCGTCTACCTTTAACGCTGTGGAGGCATCACGCATTCCTTACGGGTAAAGCCATAGCTTTCTGCTGTGACGCGGACTATTGTTCAGCCCCCTGTTCATTGTGCGGAACCTGCTCATGAGTGATGCCCACAACGCCCTGATCACCCAGTTCTACAGCGCCTTCCAGCGGCTGGATGCCGAAGCCATGGCGGCCTGCTACACCGACGACGTGCTGTTCAGTGACCCGGCATTTGGCGAATTGCGCGGTCGGGATGCCGGCGACATGTGGCGCATGCTCACCACGCGAGCCAAGGACTTTTCCCTGGTATTCGATCAAGTGCGCAGCGATGAAACGGGTGGCAGTGCCCATTGGGTGGCGACGTATCTGTTCAGTGCGACGGGCAATACGGTGGTCAACGATATCCAGGCGCGGTTCGTGTTTCGCGACGGCAAGATCTGCGAGCATCACGACCATTTTGACCTGTGGCGTTGGTCGCGCCAGGCATTGGGTGCCAAGGGCCTGTTGCTGGGGTGGACGCCGCTGGTGAAAAACGCCGTGCGCGCGCAGGCCAATAAAGGCCTGAAGGTATTTCAGAGCGGGCGTTGATAGACTGGGCGCTCCCTTGCGTTAACCGAATCAACTTGTGAATACTCCTGAGCCAAAACCCTGGTTTGTCTATTTGGTGCGCGCCGCCAATGGTTCGTTGTATTGCGGCATCAGCAACGACCCTTTGCGCCGGTTTGCCACGCACCAGAGCGGCAAGGGTGCGCGTTTTTTCCTCTCCAGCCCTGCGGTGGCGCTGGTGTACACCGAGCAATGCGAGAGCAAAGGCGAAGCGCTGCGTCAGGAACGCTTGATCAAGAAGTTGAAAAAGAGCGCCAAGGAGTGCCTGGCGGCAAGTGGCTCCCCCACCAACGCCTCCTGAGGACGCGAGGGCGGCTAAACAAAATTATTTGCATAAAAAGGTGAGGTAAACCCTCGACCCATCCGTGTAATGCTTGAAACTGCGATCTATTCGCATTAACAGCGTTTTTCACACGGGTTCTCACAGCATGAAGTCGACGGCGGGCGGTTGGATCAAACAGTGGCTGGGAGCCTCGGCATTAGCGGTATCGGGGCTGGCGTTGTTGCCGCTTGGCATTGCCCAGGCGCAGGAGCAGCAAAGCGCTCAATTCAAGTTTGCCCTGGCGGCCAAGCCATTGCCCCAGGCCCTGAGCGAGTTCAGCCGGATCACCGGTATCAGCGTGATCTACACCGATGAAGCGCCCTACGGCCTCAATGCCCCGGCGGTCAGCGGGCCGATGACTGCAAGCCAGGCGCTGCAACGCCTGTTGAGCCAGTCCGGCTTCACCTTCCGCCAGATCGACGCCCGCACCCTGGCGCTGGAGCCGGTGCCTACCGATGGCGCGGTCAACCTCGGCGCTACTACCATCAGCGGCGCCAACTTCACTCAGGACAGCACCAGCTACCAACCGCCGCCGACCAGTTCGGTAATGCGCTCCCATGGGTTGCTGCTGGAAGCCCCGCAGACCGTCAACGTAGTCCCGGCTCAAGTGCTGCGCGACCAACAACCGCGCAACCTGGATGATGCGCTGGGCAATATCAGCGGCATCACCCAGTCCAATACCCTGGGCAGCACCCAGGACGCGGTGATGCTGCGCGGCTTTGGCGATAACCGTAATGGCTCGATCATGAAGGACGGCATGCCAGTGGTGCAGGGCCGGGCGTTGAATGCCACCGCCGAGCGTGTCGAAGTGCTCAAGGGCCCGTCGTCGCTGTTGTATGGCATCCAGGACCCGGGTGGCGTGGTCAATATCGTCAGCAAAAAGCCTGAGCTGGTGCAGTCCACCTCCCTGACCGCACGCGGTTCGAGCTTCGGCAGCGGCAAGAACGGTAGCGGCGGCAACCTCGACACCACCGGGCCCCTGGGTGACAGCGGCCTGGCTTATCGCCTGATCGTCGACCATGAAGACGAAGATTACTGGCGCAACTACGGCACCCACCGCGAAACCCTGGTGGCGCCGTCCCTGGCCTGGTACGGCGACACCACCCAAGTGGTGCTAGCCTATGAGCACCGCGAATTCCTCGCGCCGTTCGACCGTGGCACCGCCATCGATCCCAAGACCAACCACCCGCTGAACATACCCGCCACCCGCCGTCTGGATGAACCGTTCAACAACATGGAAGGGCGCTCCGATCTGTACCGCCTGAGCGTCGATCATGATCTGAACGACGACTGGAAAGCTCACTTCGGCTACAGCTGGAACCGCGAAACCTACGACGCCAGCCAGGTGCGCGTGGTCAAGGTCAACCCCAACGGCACCCTGACCCGCAGCATGGACGGCACCCAGGGCGCGCTGACCACCGACCGCTTCGCCACCGCCAGCCTCGAAGGCAAGGTCGATGTTGCGGGTATGCAGCACGACCTGGTATTCGGCCTGGACGATGAATATCGCAAGATCTACCGCGCCGACCTGATCCGCCAAGCGCCGCGGGGCACCTTCGATTACAACAACCCGGTGTACGGCAATGAAGTCGCCGGTTCCAAAGTCAGCGCGCCGGACAGCAACCAGACTGACCTGCTGCGCAGCGATTCGCTGTTCTTCCAGGATGCCATCCACCTCAACGACCAATGGATTCTGGTCGGCGGTGCGCGCTATCAGATGTACGATCAATACGCTGGCAAAGGCGTGCCGTTCACCGCCAACACCGATGGCAACGGCCAGAAGTGGGTACCACGGGCCGGGCTGGTGTATCGCTACACCGATGAACTGTCGTTCTACGGCAGCTACACCGAGTCGTTCAAACCCAACTCCACCATCGCGCCACTGGCCAACAAAACCGTGCTGGATGGCAGTCTCGACCCTGAAGAATCCAAGGCCTGGGAGCTGGGCACCAAGTTCGACCTGCCGGGGCGCATCACCGCCAGCGCAGCGTTGTTCACCATCGATAAACGCAACGTGTTGGTGCAGGTGGGCGAGGGCCTGACCTCAGAGTACAGCGTGGCCGGAAAGGTGCGCTCACGCGGTCTGGAGCTGGACGCCAGCGGCCAACTGACGGACAAGTGGAGCCTGATTGGCAGCTATGCCTACACCGATGCCGAGGTTACCGAAGACCCTAAGCTCAAAGGCAATCGCCTGCAGAATGTGGCAAAAAATACCGGCTCGTTGTCGGCGGTGTATGACTTCGGCAGCATCCTGGGTGGTGATCAACTGCGCGTCGGCGCCGGGGCGCGTTATGTCGGCGAGCGGGCAGGGGACGCGGCCAACAGTTTCGAACTGCCCAGCTACACCGTGGCCGATGTGTTCGCCAGCTATGACACAAGGCTTGAGGGGCAGAAGGTCAAGTTCCAGCTCAATGTGAAGAACCTGTTCGACCGCACCTACTACACGTCCTCGGTGAATACGCAGTTTGTGTCCATGGGTGATGCGCGGCAGGTGTCGGTGTCCAGCACCTTGACCTTCTGATTCATTTATCTGTGGGAGCTGGCTTGCCTGCGATGGCATCGGCTGGGTTTGCCTGATACCCCGAGTTGTCTGCATCGCAGGCAAGCCAGCTCCCACAGGAAAGCGGTCGCCACATTGATAGCGAGCTGTTAGCGTTGCCGCCATTGCATGCTTATGGAAAACGCAACGATGCACTTTGGAAAATGGTTACGCACCGGCACCCTGCTGGTCGGTTTGAGTTTTTTACTGGGCGGCTGCGCCAGCGTCTCCCAAACTTCCACTCCGGCAACCCTGGATAAACTGTTGAGCGATCCGGCGTTGCAAGGTGCTACGGTCTCGCTGATGGTACGTGACGCCCGCACGGGCACCACGCTGTATCAGCACAACCCACGCACCCGGTTGGTGCCCGCGTCCAACCTCAAGCTGTTGACCACGGCGGCGGCCATGGATGTGCTGGGGCCGCACTACCGCTTCGCCACCCAACTGCTGAGCAATGGCATACGCCAGGGCGACCGCCTGACCGGCAACCTGTACCTGCGTGGCCTGGGCGACCCGAGTATTCAGTTTGCCGATTACCAGGCGCTGGCCGCGCAATTGGCCAGCCAGGGCGTGCGTCAGGTGCAGGGCGATCTGGTGTTCGACGACACCTGGTTCGACGCTGAGCGGTTGGGTGTCGACTGGTCCCACGATGACGAAACCACCTACTACGGCGCGCAGATTTCGGCGCTGACCGTGGCACCCAATGCGGACTTTGATGCGGGCAGCGTGCTGGTCACGGCCAAGGCGCCAGTGCGGGCCGGCTCGCCGGTGAGTGTCGAGATCTTCCCGCCCACCGATTACCTGCAACTGAGCAACCGCGCCATCAGTGGGCCGGGCAACAGCTATGGGATCAACCGTCGCCATGGCACCAACCTGTTGCAGCTCAGCGGCGCAGTGGCGCCGGGGCGGCAGAGCCAGCAATTGGTCAGCGTCTGGGAGCCAACGCAACTGGTCGCGAATCTATTCGAACAAGCCTTGGCGCAACAGGGCATCACCGTACTGGGGCGTCGAGTGATGGGCGGGGCAAGCCCGGCTGCAGTGACGGTGCTGGCCGAGCACCAATCGGCGCCGTTGCAGGAGTTGATCACGCCGCTGCTCAAGCTTTCGAACAACAACATGTCCGAAGCCTTGCTCAAGGCCATGGGCCGCCAGACCGCCAATAGCGGCACGGCAGCGGCGGGCGCCGTGGCGGTGGCCGGGTTTCTCAAGCGCCAGGGGCTGGACACCAGCACGTTCAGTCAGGTCGACGGCTCCGGCCTCTCGCGGCGCAATCTGGTGTCGTCGCAAACCCTCACCGACCTGCTGCTGACCGCCAGCAAACAGCCGTGGTTCGACGCCTGGTACAACGCGCTGCCGATTGCCGGCAACACCGACCGCATGACCGGCGGCAGCCTGCGCTACCGTCTGCGCGACACGCAGGCGCAAAACAACCTGCACGCCAAGACCGGCTCCATGGGCGGTGTGTCGTCATTGAGTGGTTACATCACCGACGCCGGCGGGCGCAAGCTGGTGTTCGCGATGCTGACCAACAACTACGTGGTGGCCGGCGCGCAG
The DNA here is from genome assembly GCF_036346515.1 of Pseudomonas sp. AM4(2022). Taxonomy (NCBI): domain Bacteria; kingdom Pseudomonadati; phylum Pseudomonadota; class Gammaproteobacteria; order Pseudomonadales; family Pseudomonadaceae; genus Pseudomonas; species Pseudomonas sp. AM4(2022). Next base: position 233,142 of record NZ_JAOTNW010000001.1, on the reverse strand, counting down.
GTCAAGGCGTTGGAGGATCGCGTGGCAGTGGCGCTGTCACGCAACGAGCAGTGATTCAGGGCTGATAGCCCATGCGCCAACTCACGGCCCGGGTCGCCGCCAGCAGGTGCTGCGCCGCCGGGCCATCTTCATCGGCATGGAACAGTGAGGTCGGGCCGACCACGGTCATCACTGCCGCCACTTGCCCGACCGCATTGAACACCGGCGCCGACAACGCATCCACGCCGGGCATCAGCAAGCCATGCACAAAGTGCAGGCCACGGCTGCGGATTTGTTCGCACACGCTGGCATAGGCCTGATCGTCTGCCAAGGTATGAGCGGTGCCGGCTTGAACCTCGCGTTCGCGCAGTTCTACAGTTTCCCGTGACGGCAGGTAAGCGCTGAACACCAGCCCGGTAGACGAGCTGAGCAGCGGCAGCACTGAGCCCAACTGCGTCACCACGGTAACGGCGCGCACTGCCGGTTCGATCTGCACCACGGTCGCGCCCTGGTTGCCCCACACCGCCAGAAAGCAGGTTTCATTCAATTCATCGCGCAGTTCGGCCAGGGGCATGGCGCCGACTTTCAACACATCTATGCTGCCCAGCGCCGCCAGCCCCACTCGCAATGCCTCCCGGCCCAGGCCGTAATGGTTGGTGGCTGCGTTCTGTTCGGCAAAACCCGACGCGATCAGGGCCTGCAAATAGCGGTGGACCTTGCTCGCCGGCATCTGCACATGTTCGGCCAGGCGTGACAACGAGGTGGCCGGGGACAGTTCGGCCAGGGCCTTGAGGATATCGGTGCCGACTTCCGCCGAGCGGACTTTCTGTTTACCGGTGTCGCGGGGCTTTTCCATGGAAGGGCGAGAATCCGAAAGATGAATGGGCGTCTTTATAGCTTGACGGTCAACAGTGATCAAATTACGTTATGCGTAACTGGATTACGATAAATACAACTGACCCTCAGAGGACGATCCATGAACCTCGAATACCTGTCGGGCTTCGGCAATGAATTCGCCAGCGAAGCCTTGCCCGGCGCGCTGCCGGTTGGCCAGAACTCGCCGCAGAAAGCCCCTTACGGCCTCTACACCGAACTGTTTTCCGGCACCGCCTTCACCATGGCCCGCAGCGAAGCCCGTCGCACCTGGCTGTACCGCATCCAGCCTTCGGCCAACCACCCGGCGTTCGTCAAGCTTGCGCGGCAATTGGCCGGTGGCCCGTTGGGCGCGGTGACGCCCAATCGCTTGCGTTGGAACCCGTTGGATATCCCGAGTGAGCCGACGGACTTTATCGACGGCCTGGTGGGCATGGTCGCCAATGCGGGGGCGGAAAAACCAGCGGGCATCAGCATCTATAACTACCGCGCCAACCGCTCCATGGAGCGCGTGTTCTTCAATGCCGACGGCGAACTGCTGGTCGTCCCCGAGCAGGGCCGCCTGCGCATCGCCACCGAACTGGGCGTGCTGGATGTCGAGCCGCTGGAAATTGTCGTGCTGCCTCGTGGCCTCAAGTTCCGTATCGAACTGCTGGACACGCAAGCCCGCGGTTACGTCGCCGAGAACCACGGCGCTCCGCTGCGCCTGCCTGACCTGGGGCCGATTGGCAGCAACGGCCTGGCCAACCCCCGCGACTTTCTTACGCCGGTTGCCCACTACGAAGACCTCAAGCAACCGACCACGCTGGTACAGAAATTCCTCGGTGAACTGTGGGGCTGCGAGCTGGACCATTCACCGCTCAACGTGGTCGCCTGGCACGGCAACAATGTGCCGTACAAATACGACCTGCGTCGCTTCAACACCATTGGCACGGTGAGTTTCGATCATCCGGACCCGTCGATCTTCACCGTGCTGACCTCGCCCACCAGCGTGCATGGCCTGGCTAACCTCGACTTCGTGATCTTTCCGCCACGCTGGATGGTGGCCGAGAACACCTTCCGTCCGCCATGGTTCCATCGCAACCTGATGAACGAATACATGGGCCTGATCCAGGGCGCCTACGATGCCAAGGCCGAAGGCTTCCTGCCCGGCGGCGCGTCGCTGCACAGCTGCATGAGCGCCCATGGCCCGGATGGCGAGACCTGCACCAAGGCCATCAATGCGGACCTGGCGGCGCACAAGATCGATAACACCATGGCGTTCATGTTCGAGACCAGCCAAGTGCTGCGCCCGACCCAGTTCGCCCTGGAGTGCCCACAACTGCAACCTGCGTATGACGCGTGCTGGGCCGCGCTGCCCGCCACCTTCAACCCGAACCGGAGATAACCCATGACTCAACCAACCCAGACCCGCAGTTGGGTATCCTCGGCCAACGGCCACGCCGATTTCCCCCTGCAGAACTTGCCCCTGGGCGTGTTCAGCATCAACGGCTCGGCACCGCGCAGTGGCGTGGCGATTGGCGATGCGATTCTCGACCTGCATGCCGCACTGGACGCGTTTGAGGGCGAAGCCCGACGCGCCGTCGAAGCTACTGCGGGCGGGCAGTTGAACGCGTTCTTCGAACTGGGCCGTGGCCCTCGCGTTGCCCTGCGCGAGCGCCTGCTGGAACTGCTGGCCGAAGGCAGCGAGCTGCAAAACCGCGAAGCGCACGTGCTGCACCGTGCCGCCGATTGCCAGATGCACCTGCCGGCCAAGATCAATGACTACACCGACTTCTACGTCGGCATCGAGCACGCGCAAAACGTCGGCAAATTGTTCCGCCCCGATAACCCGCTGTTGCCGAACTACAAGTACGTGCCGATTGGTTACCACGGCCGTGCTTCGACCATTCGTCCCTCGGGTACAGAGGTGCGACGCCCTAAAGGCCAGACCCTGCCGGCCGGCCAGTCCGAGCCGACCTTTGGCCCATGCGCGCGCCTGGACTATGAGTTGGAGCTGGGCATCTGGATCGGCCAGGGCAATGCCATGGGCGATGCGATTGCCATTGGTGATGCCGCCGAGCATATCGCCGGTTTCTGCCTGCTCAACGACTGGTCGGCGCGGGATATCCAGGCCTGGGAGTACCAGCCGCTGGGGCCGTTCTTGTCGAAAAGCTTTATCACCAGCATCTCGCCGTGGGTGGTGACTGCCGAAGCCTTGGAGCCTTTCCGCAAAGCCCAGCCGCCGCGCCCTGAAGGTGATCCGCAACCGCTGCCATACCTGCTGGATAAGCGCGATCAGAACGCGGGCGCCTTTGATATCGAACTGGAAGTGCTGCTCACCACGGCCTCGATGCGCGAGCAAAACCTGCCCGCCCATCGCCTGACCTTGAGCAACACCGAACATATGTACTGGACCGTGGCACAAATGGTGGCGCACCACAGCGTCAATGGTTGCCAGTTGCAGGCCGGTGACCTGTTTGGTTCGGGCACGTTGTCTGGCCCGCAGCCGGGGCAGTTCGGCAGCCTGCTGGAAATTACCGAAGGCGGTAAGAAGCCGATTGAATTGCCCAGCGGCGAGGTACGTAAATTCCTCGAGGACGGCGACGAAATCATCCTGCGTGCCCGTTGCAACCGTGAAGGCTTTGCCTCCATCGGTTTCGGCGAATGCCGCGGTACCGTGGTCGCGGCGCGTTAAGAGGGCTGGGCAATGGAACTCTATACCTACTACCGTTCTACCGCGTCGTATCGGGTACGTATTGCCCTGGCACTCAAGGGCCTGGATTTCACCGCGCTGCCGGTCAACCTGCTGGTGCCGGCAGGCGGCGCCAACCACCAGCCGGAATACCTGGCGATCAACCCGCAAGGGCGCGTTCCGGCCTTGCGTACCGATGAGGGGGCGTTGCTGATTCAGTCACAGGCGATCATCGAGTACCTGGAAGAGCGTTATCCACAGGTGCCGCTGCTCTCCAAGGATTTGGTCGCCAGGGCTCATGAGCGGGCGGTGGCGTCGATCATCGCCTGTGATATCCACCCGTTGCATAACTCCAGCACCCAGAACTTGCTGCGCAAGTGGGGGCACGATGAGGCGCAATTGCTGGAGTGGATAGGGCACTGGATCAGCCAGGGCCTGGGCGCGGTGGAGCAGTTGATTGGCGACACTGGGTTTTGCTTTGGCGAGCAGCCGGGCTTGGCCGATGCGTTTTTGATCCCGCAGTTGTACGCGGCCGAGCGTTTCAAGGTGCCCTTGGCGGCGTACCCACGCATTGGGCGGGTGGCGGCACTGGCGGCCCAACATCCGGCCTTCGTGCAGGCCCACCCCGCCAGTCAGCCTGACACACCCTAGGACCCCTGTGGGAGGGGGGAAGCCCCAATGCCGCTCAGTTAAGCGAGCGCAATGCTCACAGCCACGAAGATCAAATGTGGGAGCTGGCTTGCCTGCGAAAGCGTTAGTGCAGTGGCAGATGCGGTGACTGACACACCGCTCCCACAGGGGATTCGCGCTTAACTGACCGGCATTGGGGTAAACCCCTCCTACATTTGATCGTGCCAACCTAATAAAAAATAAAGGTACCTTGCGATGCACAATCAGATTGCCAGCTTTCGCGCGGCACTCGACGCCCGCCCGGTGTCGCGCTACCAATGGTTGATTCTCCTGCTGCTGGCACTTCTACTGGTCACCGATGGCTATGACGCCCAGGTGTTGGGCTATGTAGTGCCGGCATTGGCTCAGGATTGGGGTCTGGAAAAAGCTGCATTCGGCCCCGTGTTCAGTGCCAACCTGCTGGGCCTCACCCTCGGCTCGCTGTTGGTGACGCCGCTGGCGGATCGGTTTGGCGTGCGACGTATCCTGCTGGCATGCGTGCTGATCTACGCCAGCCTCACGGTATTGATGGTGTTCGCCAATTCCCTGACCACGTTGATGGCGGCGCGGTTTATCTGCGGCATTGGCATGGGCGGCGCGATGCCCAGTGCAATGGCGTTGATGTCGGAGTATTCGCCGCCACGCCTACGCACCTTGATGGTGACCCTGGCCGCGTGCGGTTTTTCGTTCGGCGGCGCGGCGGGTGGCTTCGTAGCGGCGGGGTTTATCGACAGCTTTGGCTGGCAAGCGGTGTTCCTGGCCGGCGGCGTGACGCCATTGCTGCTGTTCCCGTTCCTGGTATGGCTGTTGCCCGAATCCCTGCCGCGGTTGCTGCGCGATGCGCCGCCGTACCTGCGTTTGCGCAAGGTCACGGGGCGGATGCTGCCCGAGTGGCAGCCGCCGTCCGCCAGCGAAGCCGAGAACCGCCAGGAGCAGGGCAGCAAACTGACGGTGGTGGAGCTGTTTCGCAACGGCTATGCCCGCCCGACATTGCTGATCTGGGCGACTTTTTTCGTCAGCCTGATCCTGCTGTATTTCATGATCAGTTGGTTGCCGTCGCTATTGCTCGAAAGCGGCCTGGCGTTGAACGAAGCCAATCTGGTCACCTCCATGTTCCTATTCGCCGGCACCTTGGGCGCGATCCTCATGGCCTGGTTTGCCGACCGTCTGAAAAGCAAAGTGCGGTTGCTGTCCGGCGTGCTGGCGGCGGCAGCGCTGTGCACCATTCTGCTGGGCTTGAACCACGACAACCCACGCTACCTGGTGGCCTGCGTGTTCGCTGCCGGGTTCTGCATCATCGGTGGGCAACTGACCCTCAATGCCTTCGCGAGCAACTTCTACCCGGCGCACGTGCGCGCCACCGGCACGGGCTGGGCGTTGGGTGTGGGGCGATTCGGGTCGATTCTGGGGCCGCTGTTTGGCAGCCTGTTGTTGGCGATGCATATACCGGTCGAGCAGATTTTCTTCTTCTGCGCGATTCCGGCGGTGATTGCAGCGTTGCTGATTATTCAAGTGCGGGCGCCGCAGCCAACGACGCCGACAACTTCATTGCCTGGCGATATTCTCAATCGCTAACTGTAGGAGCGAGCTTGCTCGCGAAGCACGTCAACGATAACGCGGGCATCCTGGTTTAACGCGGTGCCCTTGCGTTCTTCGCGAGCAAGCTCGCTCCTACAGTTGGAGGTTGGGTCAGTGCACCACTGAGTTGGGCGGCAGATGCCCCAGCCTCTCGGTCAGGCGCAGGCGCTGGATCGGGTCGTCGCTGAGCAGCAGGGCGTGTTCCAGGTCGAAGCGTTCGGCACTCGGGCAGTCCAGGCGTTGATACAGGCTGGCCCGCGCCAGGTAGTCGGAGGCGCTGGCGTTGCCCAGTTCCAGTACGCGCTCGGCGTCCACCAGGGCGGCCAGTGGCTCGTCGTTGGCAAGGTAGAGTTGGCGCAGGTTGCGCGACAGCCGCTGCAGGATCGCCCGTGGCTCGGCGGTCAGCAGGTGGTCGGCCTGCAATTTCAGCTTCGGCCCGTATTGGCGCGCCAGCAACTCGCGACAGTCGTTGGGGTACAGGCGCCGACCGCCGCAAGGGTCCAACAGGTGATCGGTTCCCGGTACCCGCAGCAGGAAGTGCCCGGGGAAGTTCACGCCGACCATCGGGATATCCAGGCGCTTTGCCATCTCCAGTGCGATCAGGCCCATGGCCAAGGGTTGCCCGCGTTTGCGTTGCAGCACTTTGTCCAGCAGCGCGGCGGCGGGACGCAATGGAGTGTGGTCATCCTGGGCAAACCCCAGGTCATTCATGCGCCGCAGCAGCGGCTGGCCGAGTTCATCCGCTGGTAGCAGGGGCATGCCCAGGCTCACCTGTTGTTGTAGCGCACCAAGGTCGTGCAGGATCAACGCCGGCTGCACGCTGGCGTCATGCTCGGCAGCAATCCACAACGCGGCTTCAAACAGCGCGGGGGGTGAACGGTCCAGGCAGGCGAAAAAGGCGGTGCGGGGATTCATTGAGTTCTCCGGCGTATGCCCCCGTTTTAGCCTTGCTGCGAATTTTCGTCCAGCATCTTGAGAGATATCCCACGTTCTTATGTCGTAGATCCCACGAAAACGCGCGGCTTATTCCAGCGCAATCCAGCAGTTTTCTGGCGCAAGCCTATACTTGGCCCACTACCAGAAGTGATTCGGGAGCTCATTGATGTTTGCGCTCATGCACAGCACCCGCCTTGAATCGCTGCACCTGAGCGTTGATCCGGTGACCGGCTTGAAGGCGATCATCGCCATCCACAACAGTCGCCTGGGCCCAGCGTTGGGTGGCTGTCGTTACCTGGCTTACCCTAACGACGAAACCGCCGTGGCCGATGCCGCGCGCCTGGCACAAGGCATGAGCTACAAAGCGGCACTGGCCGGGCTGCCGGTGGGCGGCGGCACGGCGGTGATCATCCGCCCCGTGCACGTGGAAAGCCGTGCGGCGCTGTTCGAGGCGTTTGGCCGTTGTGTGGAAAAACTCGACGGCCGCTTCATCACCTCGATCGACAGCGGCACTTCGGTCGCCGACATGGACTGCATCGCCCAGAACACCCGCTTTGTCACCAGCACCACCGCCGCCGGCGACCCCGCGCCCCATGCCGCCATGGGGGTATTCGCCGGTATCCGCACCACCGCCATGGCGCGCCTGGGCAGCGACAACCTCGAGGGCTTGCGCGTGGCGGTGCAGGGCCTGGGCAACGTCGGTTACGCCTTGGCCGAGCAACTGCATGCCGCCGGTGCCGAGTTGCTGGTCAGCGACATCGACCACGGTAAGGTGCAACTGGCCATGGAACAACTGGGCGCCCACCCGATTGCCAACGATGCCTTGCTCAGCACCCCTTGCGACATTCTTGCGCCCTGCGGCCTCGGCTCCGTATTCACCCGCAACAGCGTCGGCCAGCTGCGTTGCGCCGCCGTGGCGGGTTCGGCCAGCGCACAACTGACCAACCTGGACATCGCCGACCAATTGGAAAGCCGCGGCATCCTCTACGCACCAGACTATGTGATCAATTCTGGCGGGCTGATCTACGTAGCCCTCAAACACGCCGGCACCGACCTGCCAGGCATCACCGCGCACCTGTCGAACATCGGCACGCGCCTGACCGAAATCTTCGCCCACGCCCAAGCCGAAAAACGCTCCCCCGCACGGGTGGCCGATGAGCTGGCCGAACGCCTGCTGTACAAATAGGCCAGGCATTAAAAAGGCCCTGAACCATGATTCAGGGCCTGTTCAATTCGGGCGTTACTCCGCCGCCGGGTTCAGTAGCTCGGACAATGCGTCCGGCTGGCTCTTGAACGCCTTGGCAAAGACATCGCGGTTCTTCGCCATGTAGATCCCGGCTTCTTCCACCTGCTGCTCGCTCAACGACGGCACGGCTTTTTGCAACACCTCTGCCAGCAACTCAGCGAGTTCAAGCATCTTGTCATGACGGTCAGCTTCGGCTTTATCCATGAACAAACGCTCCAGATCTCGGCTGCTGCGGTATACCACTTCGACGGCCATTCACCACCTCACATGCCTTCACGATAGTTGTCTTTTGCGACTACTGTATTTATATACAGCGAAAAGGATAAGCCAAACGTTGGGGTTTGGATAGTAGGTTTTTAATGTAGTTGGGAAATGGGGGTTTGCTACAGCGTAAACGCTCACTGTGGCAAGGGCTCAGATTTCTGTGCCTCATGCCACCGAGCCATCATCTCATGGCAGTGCTGGCCTTTTTTCTGCATGCAGAACAACCGTCACGTCCACCCCGCATTATCCGGTCCAACCGACCTAAGGAAGCATCATCGTGAAAATCAACTGGGCCGAAAGGCTGCGCCAGCAAGTCCACGGGCTGGCCGAGTCCCTGGGTAATCTGTTTGTCGAGTCGTTCCACTACCTGGCGCTGTTTGCCATCGGTGCGGTGACCGCCTGGGCGGCGGTGATGGAATTCCTGGGGATGCTGGAGAACGGGCACATCAAGATCGATGACATCTTGCTGCTGTTCATCTACCTGGAATTGGGCGCCATGGTCGGGATTTACTTCAAGACCAACCACATGCCGGTGCGCTTCCTGATCTACGTGGCGATCACAGCGCTCACGCGTTTGCTGATCTCCAACGTGTCCCATCACAACCCGCCAGACCTGGGCATCATCTACCTCTGCGGCGGCATTTTGCTGTTGGCGTTTGCGATCCTGGTAGTGCGCTACGCCTCGTCGGCCTTCCCTTCGGTGAAAGTCGAAAGCCCGCGTCGCAAGGGCGAGGCGAGCCTGGAGACCGAGAAGGGCGAGCTTTAAAGCCCCACGCTGAAGGGCAGGGTACGGGCGGGCGGGCGCTGCAGGAGTTTGTGGCTGTCGCCGTCCGTCATCAGTTCCAGGATTTGCACGGCGCTGTGGCCCTGTTCGATGGCGATGCCGAACTGGATGCTTTGCACCAGGCGCTTGAGGCGTTGCGGGTCGTTGCGTTGTTCGGCGCTGATCATGCGCTTGGCCACTACGCCGGTCTCGTCCGAGAGGGTGAGCATGATGCTGCCGTCCAGCCGTTGGATGCTCAGGTTGACGCGGTATTGGGGGCTGAACGTGTCGGTGATGATCTGAAAAGGATTGTCCATGGTGCGTTACCGCCTGATAAGAACATGCAGTCATTGACGGCCGGTGTCAGGATTAGTTCGCATTGCCTGACCACTGGCCAAATTCCGTTTTCCTCGAAAGTTCTACAGCAAGGGCCGTGCCGTACAGCGATTTACCCGGCACAGAAATCCAAATGTGGGAGCGGGCTTGCTCGCGAATACGGTGTATCAGCCAACAAATACTTGGCTGAAGGACCGCATTCGCGAGCAAGCCCGCTCCCACATTTTTTTGTGCTGCTTTTGGAGATCAGTGAGCTAATTCAGGGCATCACGGAAAAAACGATCGCAGACAGCGCAATCAGCCCGATGACCACCACAAACACATTCGATGCCTGGCCTGAATACTGGCGCAAAGATGGCACTCGGCGGATGGCGTACATTGGCATCAGGAACAGCAGGCACGCGATGATCGGCCCGCCCATGGTTTCGATCATGCCCAGGATGCTCGGGTTGAAGGTGGCCACGGCCCAGCAGGTCAGCACCATGAACAACGCGGTGCAGCGTTCCAGCCATTTCGCCGACATCGAACGGTTGCGCCCGCGCAGGGATTTGACGATCAAGCCTTGGAAGCCTTCGCTGGCACCAATGTAATGGCCCAGGAAGGATTTGGTGATCGCCACCAGTGCGATCAACGGTGCGGCGTAGGCAATCACCGGCGTCTGGAAGTGGTTGGCCAGGTACGACAGGATCGAGATGTTCTGCGCCTTGGCAGCGGCCAGGTCAGCCGGTGACAGCGCCAGCACGCAGCTGAAGCAGAAGAACATCACGGTTAGCACCATCATGCCGTGGGCGGTGGCCAGGATGCCGCTGCTTTTGCGCTCGGCCTGGGCGCCGTAGACGCGCTTCTGGTCCACGGCAAAGGCGGAGATGATCGGCGAATGGTTGAACGAGAACACCATCACCGGGATCGCTAGCCACAACGTCTTGAAAAACAGCGGCAACGGCATGCCTTCGCTGGCGGAGGCGAAGAACGCGCCATTCCAGTTAGGGATCAGGCTGACAGCCAGCAGCAACAGCGCAGCAACGAAAGGGTACACCAGCACACTCATGGCCTTGACGATCACACTCTGGCCACAACGCACGATGGCCATCAGGCCAAGGATCAGCACCAGGGACAAGATCGCCCGGGGCGGCGGCGCCATGTGCAATTGGTGCTCCATGAAACTGCCCAGGGTGTTGGTCAGCGCCACGCTGTACACCAGCAGGATCGGGAAAATCGCAAAGAAGTACAGCAGGGTGATCAGCTTGCCGGCGCCGACACCAAAGTGTTCCTCCACCACTTCGGTGATGTCGCCGGATTTGCCCGACAGCACAAAGCGCGTCAACCCACGGTGGGCGAAGAAGGTCATCGGAAATGCCAGCAATGCCAGCACGATCAGCGGCCAGAAACCGCCGACGCCGGCATTGATCGGCAGGAACAGGGTGCCCGCGCCGATGGCGGTGCCGTAGAGGCCGAGCATCCAGGTGGTGTCGTGTTTGGTCCAGCCGGTGGTTACTGTGTTTTCTCTGACATCGGGATTTTCGGCAACAGGTGTACGTACATCAGTCATCGGTATTGCCTCGTTATTATTTTTGCGCGGGCTCACGTTGGGGCGGGTAGCAGTGCTCCGATCAGCACTCCACCCAGCTGACCGCCAGGCCGCCCCGTGAAGTTTCTTTGTATTTGTCATGCATATCGGCGCCGGTATCGCGCATGGTGCGAATGACCCGGTCGAGGGAGATGAAGTGTTTGCCGTCGCCGCGCAGGGCCATCTGCGTGGCGTTGATCGCCTTGACCGCCGCAATGGCATTGCGCTCGATGCACGGCACCTGCACCAGGCCACCGACCGGGTCGCAGGTCAGGCCGAGGTTGTGTTCCAGGCCGATTTCGGCGGCGTTTTCCAGTTGCTCCGGGGTGGCGCCGAGAATATCGGCCAAGCCGGCAGCGGCCATGGCGCAGGCCGAACCTACCTCGCCCTGGCAGCCGACTTCGGCGCCGGAGATGGAGGCGTTTTTCTTGCAGAGGATGCCGACGGCGGCGGCGGCGAGGAAGAAATTGACCACATCGTCGTCAGACGCGTCCGCGTTGAACTTCATGTAGTAGTGCAGCACGGCGGGGATGATCCCGGCCGCGCCATTGGTCGGCGCGGTGACCATGCGCCCGCCGGCGGCGTTTTCTTCGTTGACGGCGAGGGCGAACAGGTTGACCCATTCCATCGCCGACAAGGTCGAGGTAATCACGTTGGGCTTGCCGATTTCCAGCAGGCTGCGGTGCAACTTCGCGGCGCGACGGGGCACATCCAGGCCGCCGGGCAGGATGCCTTCATCGCGCAGGCCCTGCTCCACGCATTCGCGCATCACCGACCAGATATGCAGCAGGCCGCTGCGGATCTCTTCGTCGCTGCGCCACGCCCGTTCATTTGCCATCATCAGCTCGGATACCCGCAGGCCGTGCTTGTTGCACAAGGCCAGCAGTTCCACGGCGCTGGAAAAGTCATAGGGCAATTGCACATCGCTGGTGGGCGCCACGCCTGATGCGGCTTCGGCGGCTTCGATAATAAAACCACCGCCCACCGAGTAATAGGTTTGTTCGCTCAGCAGGCCGCTGTCGCCATAGGCATGCAGGGACATGGCGTTGGGGTGGTAAGGCAGGCTTTCGTCCAGCAGCAACAGGTCGGTGTGCCAGTTGAAGGCAATCTCCTGTTGGCCGGCCAGCAACAGCCGGCCGGACTCGCGTAATTGCTGGATACGCCCGTTGATTGAGGTGGGGTCGACGCGGTCTGGCCATTCGCCCATCAGGCCCATGACGCAGGCGCGGTCGGTGGCATGGCCGACGCCGGTAGCGGACAGCGAGCCATACAGGCGCACTTCGACGCGACGGGTTTGGCTGAGCACATGCTGGTCGGTCAGGGCTTGGGCGAACGTCGCGGCAGCGCGCATCGGGCCGACGGTGTGGGAGCTGGAAGGGCCGATGCCCACCTTGAATAGATCGAAAACACTGATAGCCATGCTAAAGCCTTACAAGCAATGGAGTAGAAATCGCTGCCATGTTTTGTAGAGCAGGCGGAATTGGCGCGATACTGAGCCTCTGGATCGGTACTGACCAACGAATTATCCTAAGACACCCTTTAGCAGGACTAAACGCTATGACCCGCCCCCTCCACGGCCAGACCTATGTCTGGTTGCATGTGTTTTCCTGCGCTGCACGGCATCTGTCGTTCACCCGCTGCGCCGAGGAACTGCACATCACGCCGGGAGCGGTGAGCCAACAAATTCGCCAGTTGGAGGAGCGCCTGGGCTTCCGGCTGTTTCATCGGCGTGCGCGGGGGGTAGAACTCAGCGCCGAGGGGCAGCGCCTGGCGGCCGTGGTGGGTGAGGCCTACGGCAGCATTGATGCAGAGTTGCAGCGTCTGGACGCCGGGATGATCAGCGGCACCTTGCGCCTGCGTTCGATCCCCTCGTTTCTGGGCAAATGGCTGACCCCGCGTCTGCCGCGCTTTCAGCAGCGTTTTCCGGACATTCAACTGCGCATGGTCGCCGAAGACAGCAGCATCGCCCTGCATGAAGGCGACTTCGACCTGGCCATCGACCTGAACGACGGCAGCTACCCAGGGTTGTTATCCACAGCCCTGTTGGATGAACAGATATTCCCGGTGTGCGCCCCCAGCCTGTTGCGTGGCCGCCCGCCCTTGCATGGCCCGGCGGACCTGGCCCATTTCCCGCTGCTGCACGACATCACGGCCTGGCGTGGGAGTTATGAATATGCCGAATGGGAGTTTTACCTCAATGCTATCGGCTACCACGGTGCCGACGTACGACGCGGGCACACCTTCAACCGCAACCACTTGACCATCGAAGCCGCCATCGCCGGCATGGGCGTGGCGATTGCGCGGCGCACCTTGCTGAACGATGAACTGGAGCGCGGCACCTTGATCGTGCCGTTCGGCCTGGCGGTGCCCAACCATAAACGCTATGTACTGCTGTATGCGCCGGGCGCGTTGAACCATCCGGGCGTGCGTGCGGTGCATGATTGGCTGGTGGAGGAAGCGGGGGTTTTTCGCGGATTGCACCCGTTGGGAGAGGAGCAATTGTGAGTTTGGCAGGGCGTAAGAAGATGTAACTAACTCCCCACCCTAACAGCGTTTTTGCTCGTCGTCAGGGTTAATTTGTAATGTGGGATTTATCTTTGCAAAGGACTTGAATTGTTTCAGCAGGTGCTCAATTGTGTAATCAAGAGGTCATGGTTTCACCACCCCGGTGTTGCAGTTTGTGACCTCTGGCGAGCTAGCTGAAATAAGGGAAGAACTATGCAAATCCAAGTCAATAGCGATAACCATATTGAAAGCAGCATCCGACTGGAGGAGTGGGTACGTACTACCATTGAGAGCACGCTCGAACGCTACGAAGAAGACCTGACCCGTGTAGAGGTCTACCTGCGAGACGAGAACGGCGACAAGCCCGGCCCTCACGATTTGAGTTGCCGTCTGGAAGCACGGCCAAAGGGCCATCAACCAGTTTCCGTGTGCCATAAAGCCGATACGCTGGAGCAAGCGATCGATGGCGCCGCAGTCAAGCTCGACCACGCACTGGAACATCTGTTTGGCAAACTGCAAGGCAAGCCGCGCGCTGCCGGTAAAAACCAGCCAATCAACAAAGTGAATGAAGACGCGTTGGAAGAGGAATTCCTGGAAAACGAAAACGCTGCCATTAACGGCTGATTGTTTTTTCATTCCCCCACTGAAAACGGGCCTGCACATGCAGGCCCGTTTTTCGTTCAGCGCTCGCGCCGGAAGAAATGCCGGCTCAGCATCGCCAGCCCGCAGGCGCCCAACCCCGCAAACAGCATGGCCCAGCCGGCGCCGCTGCGTAGTGCTGTTTGCGCATCCAGAACGGTCAGCCCCGGCGCATCCAATTTGCCGGCGGCAATGTGCTGGCTGAGGCTTGCCCACTCCAATGCCGTGCTGTCAGGCAGCACATGGGCCAGGTTGTGGCTGATCCCCAACAACAGCACCAGGCCCATCAGCGCGATATTGAGTGCCAGGGTGATCAGCCGTGCGCTGAAGTCGATGCCCGAGGCCATGCCTGCGCGGTCATTCGAGACGGACCCGGTGGTGGTATTGGTGGTTGGCGAATTGGTCAACGCCAGTCCGATACCGGCGATCACGCAACTGAGCAGCACCAGCGCCGTGCTGGGTTGTTCGGCGTAATTAACGGCGGCCATCCCCATGAACCCTGCGCCCATTGTCCCCAGGCCCAGGGGAATGATGCGTTCGGCGCCAAAACGCAGGGCCAGGCGTTCGGCCAGCGGCGGCACCAGTAAAGTGGGCAAGGTGTAGGCGAGCAAGGCGGCGCCGGTGGTCAGCGTGTCGTAACCCAGGCCCGCCTGGAAGTACAACGGCAGGTAAATCATGAACGGCCAGAAGCTGAAGTTCATGCCGATCGAGCCCATCAACGCGCCATTGAAACGTTGGATGCGGAACACCGAGAAGTCGAACATTGGATGGGCGCTGCGCCGCTCAATCAAGATAAACAGCAGCAGCCCGAAGACCGACAGGCCGGCCCAGCCGAGCATCGCCGGGGTGCTAAAGCCGATTTCGCTGCCCTGGGTGATGAAATAAACCAGCGCAAACACCGTGAGTGTCATGGTCAGCATGCCGGCAATGTCGAGGCGGTGGCTGGCCGGGTCGCGGGACTCCTGCACGCTGACGTGCAACAACACCAAGGTAAACAGGGTCAGCGGTACAAGCACCAGGAACACCCAGCGCCAGTCCGCCACGGCCAGGATCAAGGCCCCCACCATCGGTCCGAAACCCAGGCCCACGCCAGCGATCACGCCCCATATCGCAAAGGCCCGCGCACGCGCCGCCGGTTCGCGGAACTGATGGGACAAGATCGCGAACTGGCAAATCATCATGGCCCCGGCGCCAATGCCCTGGACGAACCGCGCTGCGATCAGTGTCGGCGCATCGTTGGCCAAGCCACAGGCCAGCGAGGCCAGGGCGAACAGCCACAGACACAACACCAGCACACGCCGACGACCAAAGCGATCCGCCAAGGTCCCCGCCGCCATCAGCACGCTGGTGCAGGCCAGGGTGTAGGCATTCATGATCCATTGGGCGTCTTGAAAGCCCGTGCCCAGTTCCTGTTCCAGCGTCGGCAGGATGACCGGCACGCTCGAGATTTCCAGGCCGAACATCAGGGCCACCAGGCAGACTGCGGTGAGGGCCAGGCCGTTCCTGGCGGTGCGCGGGGGAGTGAGGGCCGAGAGTGCGGCGGCGCGGGGCATACGACATTCCTTTCGAGAGCGGGAGAAGCTATTCTCTCGGGAATAAGGTTCTTTATTGGCGACAACTTTTCCGTAAATAAGGGAATACAGGGCGACAATTAAGCATGGCTACCCCACGTTTTGATGGTGTCGAACTCTTTCTGCAGATTGTTGAAAGCGGCAACCTCACCGAAGCCGCCGAGCGCCTGAACCTCACGCGCTCGGCGGTGGGCAAGGGCCTGGCGCGCCTGGAGGCACGCCTGGGCACTTGCCTGTTACAGCGTTCTACCCGGCGCCAGCGGTTGACTGAGGATGGCCAGGCGTACTACGAGCATTGCTTGCGTGCCTTGGCGGAGCTGGAGGCGGCCGAGTCCGTGCTGGAAAGCGGCCGCCAGCAACCCCGCGGGCGTTTGCGAGTGAGCGTGCCCCTGGCGTTTGGTCATCATTATGCCGCGCCGGCGTTATGGGCCTTGCTGGATCGTTATCCGGAACTGGAAATCGATATGTGTTTTTCCGACCGCATGATCGACTTGGTGCAGGAAGGCTTCGATATGGCCGTGCGCATCGGCCCGTTGCCGGACACCGACCGCCTGAGTGCCCGCCGCCTGGGTCAGCAGGCCATGGGGCTGGCGGCGTCACCGGCGTATTTGCAGCGCAAGGGTGCTATTGACAGTATCGAAGACCTGGCCGCTCATCGTGGCATTGCCTACCGCAGCAACACCGCGCAGCGTTCTCGCCTGGCTTCGCCCTTGATCGTGGACGACCTCCAGGCGGTAGCCGATGCCGCCATCGCGGGCGTGGGCCTGGCCTGGTTGCCGAGTTGGTTGATTGCCCACTATGCGCTGCGTGGGCAGTTGCAGGCCGTGCTGCCCAGCTACCGTGAGCAACCCGCGCCGATCCATGTGATCTGGCCGACGGCGGCGCATATGCCGGCCAAGACGCGGTGTGCCATTGACGCGCTGGTGGCGGCCACCCCCAGTTGTCTGGCGGGTAGCTAGACTGAAAATCATCTTTAGGAGCGAGCTTGCTCGCGAAAAACATCAACAACAACGCGTGTTTGCTGAATGAACACGGCGCCTGTGAGTTTTTCGCGAGCAAGCTCGCTCCTACAAAATGCAGTCAGAACGCGATAGAAGTTTGCACATACACCGTGCGCGGCTCACCCACGTACTTGCCCTTGTTGTTGTCGTCGAACGAGCGGGTGTAGTACTGCTTGTTGAAGATGTTCTTCACCCCCACCGCCACATTCAAATCCGACAACTGCGGGCCGAAGTCATAGGCTGCGCGGCTGCTGAACAGCATGTAGCCGGGGATGCGGCCATTGGCGCCGTCGGCGCTTTCGGCCTGGGTGTTGGCGTTATCGGCGAACTGGCTGCTCTGGTAGCTGCTGTCGAAGTTGAGCTTCCACGGGCCTTCGGTGTAACCCACGCCGAGCGTGCCTTTGTGCTTGGAGGAGAAGGGCACGCGGTTGCCTTTGTTCGGGCCGTCTTCGCGGATGGTCGCATCCACATAGGCGTAGGTGGCGTACACATCAAACCCTGCCAGCGCCGGGCTCAGGCCGTCGAGAGCGTAGTTGATGCTCGACTCGATGCCTTGGTGGCGCGTTTCACCGCGGGCGATCACGGTGTCGTTGGTCTGGTTGCTGTCGTACTGGTTGTCGAAGTTGATCAGGAACGCACCGATTTCCGCACGCAGGTTGCCGTTGTCATAGCGCGTGCCGAGTTCCCAGGTGCGGGCTTTTTCCGGTTTCACTTCGCCGCTGTTCACGCGGTTGGGCATCTGGCTGTATTGCACGCTGCCGAACGAGCCTTCGGTGTTGGCGTACAGGTTCCAGTCGTCGGTGAGGTGGTAAAGCACATTTAGCGCCGGCAGGGCAGTGTTGTAGTCGCCCTTGTATTTGACGTTGCTCAGGTTGTTGGTCTGCTGGGACTCGATCATCTCGTAGCGAATGCCTGGGGTGATGGTCCACTTGCCGATGTCGATGCGGTCGTCGATGAAGAACGCATTGGCTTCGGTGCCGCCGCGCGTGTCGCGGTCGTTGCGGCTGTTGGTGGTGGGGATTTGCTGGTTGGCGGCAATCGGCGTGCGGTAGCGCAGTTCGTGGCCGGCTTCATTGATGTAGCGGTAGCCCACACCCACTTCATGGCTGGTGGGACCGAGGTCGAAGCCCTGGGCGAAGCGCGTCTCCAGGCCGCGTACCCAATACTCGCGTGGCGACAGCGACAGGAAACTGCCCTGGTCCAGGTAACCGCTGCGCAGGGTCTTGGTGAAGAAACTGTTGACCGTGAATTCGCGGCGGTCCTGCTCGTAGCGATAGCCCACATTGAACAGGGTGCGGCGGCCCCAGAACTTGTCGTAGGGGCGGGTGGACTGGTACGGATCAGCCTTGTAGTCCTTGACGTTCAAACCGCCCGGCATGTCGGCCTGGCCTTCGTAGTACTGCGCCATGGCGTTAAAGCTGTTGGCGTCGTCCAACTGGTATTTGCCCTTGAGGATCAGGTCGTCGATGCGCGTGTTGCTGTTTTCGCGCCAGTCGCCGCCGCGGGTGCCGGAGTACAGCAGCGCGCCACCCAAGCCATTGTCGGCGGTGCCGCCAGTCAGCAGGTTGCCGGTGGTCTTGAAGCCGTCGTGGCTGGAGGAGGGGCTGGTCTCGGTCTGCAAGCCACCCTTGACCGTCGGCGCATCCGGGATGGCACGGGTGACGAAGTTGACAATGCCGCCCACGTTTTGCGGGCCATAGCGCACCGCACCGCCGCCGCGTACCACATCCACCGCGTCCATGTTGCCCATGCTGATCGGCGCAAAGGAGAGTTGCGGCTGGCCGTAAGGCGCGAAGGGCACCGGGATGCCATCCATCAGCACGGTGGAGCGCGACGCCAGGCGCGGGTTGAGCCCGCGAATGCCGAAGTTCAGCGCCATGTCGTGGCTACCGGTGCCATTGTTATCCGGGGCGTTGACTCCGGGGATGCGGTTGAGCACATCGCGGGCCTGGGTGGCGCCCTGGCGTTCGAATTCTTCGCGGCGGATCACATCACGGGCGCCGGGGTGTTCGAACACGTTGGTTTGCGCCGCGTCACCGAGCCAGTCGCCGACCACGTTGGAGGTCTGCAGCTCCAGGGTAGCGGGTGCGCCGGCCGGTTGCAGGCTGTAGGCGTTATCACCCTCGGCCCGGGCTTGCAGGCCGGTGCCTTCCAGTAGTTTTTGCAAGCCCTCGGCAGCGCTGTAGTTGCCCGACAACCCAGGGCTTTGCATACCGGCCGTCACGGCGGAACCGAAGGACACCAGCACCCCGGCTTCGCGACCGAATTGATTCAGGGCCGCTTCCAGGGTGGTCGGCGCGATGTGGTACGCCTTGGCGTCGGCCGCCATCACCGCCGGCAGTGCGGTCAGGCTGAGGCTGGCACCGAGCAGGAGTTGGCGCAGTGTACGGGCGAGAAGCGTCGGGTGCTGGGGCATGAAGGGCGGTCCTGAGAAGGAAGGATCAAGGGGGCTTTCCTTCTCTGTCACGCCAGGTGCGGAAAACGGCTCACAGCTGCAAAAAATATTTCGAGTTCACTGCCCACTGTAGGAGCGAGCTTGCTCGCGAAAGTCGTCAACGATAATGCGGGTTGTCTGGTTTAACGCGGTGGGTTGAGGTTTTTCGCGAGCAAGCTCGCTTCTACAAAAAGCGCGTTGCATTACGCCCGTGCCTGCACGGTCACCCAATAGCGCGTAAAGCGCCGCACTTTCACCGGCAGGCTGATTTCCAGCAGGTCGAGGATGCGTTCGCTGTCGTCCAGCGGGTAGCTGCCGGACAGCAGCAGGTTGGCGACTTGTGGATCGCAATGGAGCTGGCCGCGACGGTAGCGTCCCAGTTCATTGAGGAAGTCTTCGAGGCGCATGTGTGCGGCCACCAGCATGCCGTCGGCCCAGGCGCCGCTGTTGGCGTCGGTGGGGCGTGGGGTGTCCCAGCCTTTGCGGGTGAAATTGACCTGGTGCGCGGCATCGACGCTCAGCGCCAAGCCGTTGTAGCGGCTGGGCATTACCTCTACCTGGCCGGCCAGCACCGCCAGTTGGGTGTGGTCGTTGAACTGGCGCACAGTCAAGCGCGCCGCTTGGCTGCTGAGCAGGCCCTGGCCGGTCAGCACGTGCAACGGCGCCTGGCCTGCACGGGCAGTGAGCAGGATTTCGCCTTCAAGCAGGCGCACCAGGCGCTGCTGGCCGTCGAAATGCACATCCACAGCGCTGCCGGTGTTGAGCTGCAACTGGCTGCCGTCGGCCAATTGCACTGTGCGGCGCTGGCCCACCGGGCTGCGATAGTCAGCCGTCAGCGGCGGCAGGATATGTTGCTGGCGCAGGCTCCAGGCGGCAGCCGAACCGGCACCCAGAATCAACAGCAATTTAAGCGCCTGACGCCGGCTGCTGGAGGTGGGCGCATTCAACGCCGCGTGGGCCAGGGGCGAGGGCACGCCGCGCAGGCGTTGGTTGACGCGCTGGATCTGCTCCCAGGCGCGTTGGTGTTCGCTGTGGGCATTCAACCATTGCTGCCAGGCCGCCTGCTGGCGCGGGTTGAGCGCGCCTTGCTGCATTTCCAGCAACCAGTGCACGGCTTGTTCGGCGACTTGGCTGGAGACGTTCATAGGGCGAAGTAGCAGCGCATGGCCGCTTTGGTCAGGTGGCGTTTGACGGTGGCGATGGAGATGCCCAGTTGCGAGCCGATTTGCGCGTAGGTCAGGCCATCGAGTTGGGCCAGCAGGAAGGCGCGTTTGACCTGCTTGGGCAAGCCGTCGAGCAGTTGGTCCAGTTCCAGCAGGGTCTGCAGGATGATTGCGCGGTCTTCTTCTGACGGCACCACGTGTTCGGGCATCTGCGCCAAGGTCTCGAGGTAGGCGCGTTCCAGGTCCTGGCGACGGTAGAAATTGAACAGCACGCGCTTGGCCACGGTGGTGAGGAAGGCGCGCGGCTCGATCAGTGTTGGCGCTTCCCGGGCACTGAGCACGCGGATAAAGGTGTCCTGAGCCAGGTCGGCGGCGTTTTCCGGGCAGCCGAGCTTGCGTCGCAACCAGCCGGTGAGCCAGTGGTGATGGTCGTTGTACAACACTTCGACGGGATTGGACGGCTGCAACGCGATCACTCCGCAAGCATTCGATATGCTTTAGAGAACAAGAATTGTTCGCATTGTAGGGCGCATGACAAGGTTCGGCAATCGGCCAAGGAAGGTGATTCATCCGTTCTCTTTTGCTTATGAGAATATTTATCATTAATATTGCGCGCTGATGAACCAGGCGCCTGCCGCATGAAAAGCAAAACCTCATTGCCCGTTTCCTACCGCCTCGCCGTCACCTCGCGCGTGCTGGCGGCGGTGATTGGCGGTTACCTGATGGCCTCCCTGGCCGCCATTTGCCTGGCGCTCTGGCTGCCCACCTCCCGTGCCGATGCGGTGGTCACCGGCATGATGAGTTCCTTTGTGTTTTACCTGCTGGCGGTGCTCTGGTGTTTTGCCTGCCGCACGGCATGGCGCGCCTGGGCAGGGGTGATGGTGCCGAGCGCACTGTTGGCCACCCTGGCCGGCATTGGTTTCTGGATGGCTCGCACATGAAAGAGGGCTTTCGCCAGGCCATGGCCTGGCTGCACACCTGGGCAGGCTTGATCTTCGGCTGGCTGCTGTTCGCGATTTTCCTGACCGGCACCCTGGCCTATTTCAAAGATGAAATAACCCACTGGATGCAGCCCGAAGTGCAGGCCCACCCCCTGGACGATGGGCGCAGCCTCGCCGTCGCGCAAAGCTATCTGCAACAGCAGGCGCCTACCGCCGCACGCTGGTTCATTACCTTGCCGACCCGCCGCGACCCCGGTTTGTCGGTGATGTGGCAAGACAAGGTCGAGCCCGGCAAGCGCGGTACCTTCATCCAGAAAGTCCTCGACCCGGTCACCGGCCAACCGGTGCAGGCCCGCGAAAGCAAGGGCGGCGAGTTCTTCTATCGTTTCCACTTCCAACTGCAAATGCCTTACCCGTGGGGCCGCTGGCTGTCGACCATCGCCGCTATGGTGATGTTCGTCGCGCTGATCACCGGCATCATCACCCACAAGAAAATCTTCAAGGACTTCTTCACCTTCCGCCCACGCAAAGGCCAGCGCTCCTGGCTGGACGGGCACAACGCGGTGGGTGTGCTGGTGCTGCCATTTCACCTGATGATCACCTACAGCAGCCTGGTGATTTTCATGAGCATGGTCATGCCTGCGCCCATCGTGGCGTCCTATGGCGACGACAGCCGGGCGTTTTTCAATGAGCTGTTTCCCAACACCAACAATGCGCCGGCCCTTGGCCAGCCAGGGCAGTTGCTGCCGTTATTGCCGCTGTACCAGCAGGCGCGGGAGCAGTGGGCGGGTGGTCATGTAGGGCGGGTGGCGGTCAACAACCCCGGCGATGCCAACGCCTCGGTCAATGTGTTCCGCGCCGGCTCCGACAGCGTAGTGCATGCCTCGGGCAGTACGTTGTCGTTCAGCGGCACCACTGGCGAGCTGTTGCGAGACAGTGCCGAGCCGTCATTGGCGACGGCCATCGGTGGCAGTTTCTATGGTTTGCACATGGGCCATTTCGCCGGCCCGGTGCTGCGCTGGCTGTACTTTATCTGCGGCCTGGCGGGCACGGCGATGATCGGCACAGGCCTGGTGATCTGGCTGGGCAAACGCCAGCTCAAACACGCCAAGGCCTCGGTGATGCCCTTTGAGCTGCGTCTGGTGGAGGTGCTGAATATTGCCAGCATGTCCGGATTGATGATCGCCATCGCGGCGTTTTTCTGGGCCAACCGCCTGTTGCCAGTGAGCTTCTCCGCGCGTTCCGACTGGGAAGTGCAGGCGTTCTTTATCGCCTGGGGCCTGAGCCTGTTGCACGCCTTGCTGCGGCGCGGTCGCCAGGGTTGGGTCGAGCAACTGAGCCTCGGCGCGCTGTTGTTTGCCGCCATTCCACTGCTTAACGCCATCACCACCTCGCACCACTTGGGCGTCTCCGTGCCGAGCGGCGACTGGGCGCTGGCCGGCTTCGACCTGACGTGCCTGACCAGTGGCATGTTTCTCGCCTGGGCAGCCTGGAAGATGCACCACCGCAGCGCGCCGCTACCCAAGGCTGAGCGTGCCCGCGGGTTAACACTCAAGCAGCAGGCCAACTGATGCTTCTGGCGCTATTGATGTGCTACGCCGGGTTCATGGCACTGTGTTTGTCCACCGACCGTCACCACGGCGAATTGCTGCACAGCAAACCCACGCCCATGCGGCGCTTGGGGTTGCGGGTGGGGGGCTGGTTGCTGCTGGCCGTGTCGATCTGGCCGGCGGTGTTGGGCGCCGGTTGGAGCCAGGGCCTGGTGGAGTGGTGCGCGGTGTTGATGCTCAGCGCGTTGCTACTGGTGTTGCTGTTGCCTTATCGGCCAAGGCTGGCCTTGATCCTCTCGGGGCTCGCCCTGTTGGCCAGCCCTGTTGCGGCGTTCGCCCTCTCTTGAGCCGGCCATGAGGAGCCATCTACCGCAATCTCCTCAGGACACTCCGCACGCGGATGCAGCGGGTGGACGCGCGCATTTCCTGCAGGTGTTTTTGTCCCAGCGTTCGCAAATGGAGGCGTTGGTCAGCCGCCGCGTCGGGTGCCGCGCCACGGCAGCCGACCTGGTGCAGGATTTGTTCCTGCGCTTCTGGCGTCGCCCGCTGGTGCAGGTCGAAGAGCTGAGCACCTACCTGCTTCGCTGCGCCGGCAACATCGCCATCGACCACCTGCGCAGCGAAGGCGCGCGAGCACGCAGCAACGAAGGCTGGCTGCCGGAACAATCCGACCACCAAGGCTGCGAACCCCAGGCAGCGCTGGAGGCGGGCAATGATCTGCGCCATGTGGAAGCCGCCTTGCGCAGCTTGCCCGAACGCACCCGCCAGATTTTCCTGCTTAACCGCATCCACGGCCGCAAGTACGCCGAAATCGCCAAGGCCATGGGCCTGTCCCAAAGCGCGGTGGAAAAACATATGATGCGCGCCCTCGAAGCCTGCAAGGCCAGCCTTCGCGAACCATCGCCTCCACGCATGCCAGGGAAAGCCCCGTGAACGTCACGCCCACGCCCGCCCAGGAACAGGCCGCGCTCGATTGGTTGTGCCTGCTGCATAACCAGCCCAGCAGCGGCGACCAGGCCACGTTCAGTCGTTGGTTACGCGCGGATCCCGCACACGTCGAGGCATACTCCCATGCCCAGGTGCTCTGGGAATTAAGCGAAGTACCGGCGCGCCAACTGGCCGACGAGGACGCGCTCGCCTTGCAGGGCTACCTCAATACGATCAACGCCTCCAAACGCTCCCGGGTAGCGCGTTGGTCTGGTGCCTTGGCCGTCGCCGCCTGCCTGCTGCTGATGGTGTCGATAGGCGCCGGTTGGCAGCCGTCACGCTGGGTCGATGAGTTAGGTGCTGATTACGTGACGGCGCCGGGGGAGGTGAAGACCTTCACCCTGGCCGATCAATCCAAGGTCACCCTCGACGCCGACAGCGCCATCGCCGTGGATTTCAGCCAGCGCGAACGGCACATCCAACTGCGTCGTGGTGCAGGTTTTTTCAGCGTGACCCACACCGGCCAACCCTTCGTGGTGGAGGCGAGCGGCGGTGAGACTCGAGTACTGGGTACGCAGTTCGAAGTGCGCCTGCAACCTGACGGCGCCGAGGTCACTGTGTTGTCCGGCCGTGTGGGCGTGACGCCCTCCAAATACGGCCAGCAGCAGGTGCTGACAGCGGGTCAGCAAGTGGCCTACGCCGATGGTATTGCCGACCCTTTGCATGGGGTCGACAGCGCCTCACGCCTGGCCTGGCGCGAAGGTTGGCTCAACTACTACAAGGCACCCCTGGCCGATGTGGTCGAGGACCTGAGGCGTTATTACCCCGGTCGAATTCTTTTGCTTAACGAAGACATGGCCGCCAAACGCGTCAGCGGCAGCTTTCCGAGCCAGGACCCCATAGCGGTCTTGAACGCCTTGCAAGCGGTGTTGGGTTTTGAACAGCACAGCCTGTTGGGCCGCATGATTGTGTTGCGCTAGGCCTGCGTTGCGGTTTTCGCTGCTGAATCGGTTAGGCAAGGAATACCTCAGCTCGGCACGCACCGCGATGGGTGGGGCAAGAGCGTTTTGCTTACTTTGGCCTGGGCCGGCATCCCGGCTTTTGCAAAGTGAGCCGCCGTTGGGGCGGAACCCTAAGTGGCCGTTACCGCAGGAATGGATATGTACTCGGTATAGCTGTGTCGGCTGGAAGGCCGTCATCGCAGGCAAGCCAGCTCCCACATTTGGATCCTGGGGTGTCAGGTAGAGATGCGTCGGCTGTCAGGCCGTCACGGGAGCAAGCTCCCTCGCCACAGGTCCAGCGTCGCCCCAAAGTTGTGTAGATACCTATGGCCATCGCAGGCAAGCCAGCTCCCACATTTGATTGCGTGTTACTTCAATGCGGCCATGATTGCTTCGGGGTTGTAGTCGCGAATCAAGGTCCCGTTCACATCCACAAATGGAATCCCGCCACCGCCCAGCGCTTCATACGCCTTGCGCGCCTGGGCATCCTGCTCGATATCGACGGCCTGGTACGGGATACCCTTCTGGTCCAGAAAACGCCGGATCTGCTTGCAGTACCCACACCACCCGGTGGCATAGAGCACCACCCGCGCAGAGGCGCGTACGTGCTCGGGCGCCACCTGGGACGGGTTGAACAGCCGCTCTACCTTGCCCCAGTTCTGGATCGCAACCACCACCAGCAACACCAGCAGGACTTTCTTGAGCACCCCGCCCAGCATCAGTTACGGCGCTTGAGCTGGTCGGTCAGTTGGGTCGGCAGGCCCTTGATGATCAAGGTGCCGGCGGCTTCGTCGTACTCGATCTTGTCGCCCAGCAGGTGCGCTTCAAAGCTGATGGACAGGCCCTCGGCGCGCCCGGTGAAGCGGCGGAACTGGTTGAGGGTGCGTTTATCGGCCGGAATTTCCGGCGACAGGCCGTAATCCTTGTTGCGGATGTGGTCGTAGAAGGCTTTTGGCCGGTCTTCATCGATCAGCCCGGAGAGCTCCTCCAGGCCCATGGGCTCGCCGAGCTTGGCCTGGCTGCTGGCGTAGTCCACCAGGGTCTTGGTTTTCTCGCGGGCGGACTCGTCGGGCAGGTCTTCGCTTTCGACGAAGTCACTGAACGCCTTGAGCAGGGTGCGGGTTTCGCCCGGGCCATCCACGCCTTCCTGGCAGCCGATAAAGTCGCGGAAATACTCCGAGACCTTCTTGCCGTTCTTGCCTTTGATGAAGGAGATGTACTGCTTGGACTGCTTGTTGTTCTGCCACTCGGAGACGTTGATACGCGCTGCCAGGTGCAACTGGCCCAGGTCCAGGTGGCGCGAGGGCGTCACGTCCAGCTCGTCGGTCACCGCCACGCCTTCGCTGTGGTGCAGCAGCGCGATGGCCAGGTAGTCGGTCATGCCTTGCTGGTAATGGGCAAATAGCACATGGCCGCCGGTGGAGAGGTTGGATTCCTCCATCAGCTTTTGCAGGTGCTCTACCGCCGTGCGGCTGAAGCTGGTGAAGTCCTGGCCACCGTCAAAGTATTCCTTCAACCAGCCGCTGAACGGGTGCGCGCCGGACTCGGCATGGAAGAAACCCCAGGCCTTGCCTTGTTTGGCGTTGTAGCTCTCGTTGAGGTCGGCAAGCATGTTCTCGATGGCGGCGGACTCGGCCAGTTCCGTGTCGCGGGCGTGAAGAACTGCGGGTGTGCCGTCGGGTTTTTTGTCGATCAGGTGGACGATGCAATGACGGATCGGCATAGGCTTCTCGGCTGGTTGAAGGGGGAGCGGTTGGCCTCCCCGAAAAGTCGCCCAGTGTACCGCACCCATTGGTCAAGACGTGCCCCGAACGGCATTTTGCCCGCCCTCCGACTGGTCATATGCCTTTTTTTCACGGTTTAGAGCGATAAAGCTGACCAAATGGGTATGTTGAGGCGGATATTTCCCCGTCTCTGTGCTAGTTTTGCCCCGTCTTACGCCAAGTCTCGGCGTTAAGCGTGCATTCAGCATTTGTCAGGTCGAACCAATCCCCGTTTCAAGCATCTATAACCCCGATCTCCGTGGTTATGGCCGGGGATGCCAGGCCATGACGGTCGGGCTCGACGGCTGACACTGCACTCTGCAATCCATATGAATTTGATAGGGAAGGAACACCACAATGGCTATTACTAAAGACCAACTGATCGCTGACCTGGCTGAAGCAGTAGACGCACCGAAAACTACCGTGCGTGCTCTGCTGGACCAACTGAGCCAAGTTGTTGCTGATCAGCTGGAAAATGGCGGCGAAATCACTCTGCCAGGCGTTGGCAAACTGAAAGTGACCGAGCGTCCTGCCCGTACTGGCCGTAACCCTTCGACTGGCGCTGCCATCGAAATCGCTGCCAAGAAAGTTATCAAGCTGGTTGTGGCTAAAGGCCTGACCGACGCTGTTAACAAGTAAGACGCAGCAAAAAAACCGTGCTTCGGAGTGATCCGGGCACGGTTTTTTATTGCCTGCGATTTTATTGTGTGGCGAGTTTATTGTGGCGAGGGAGCTTGCTCCCGCTGGGCTGCGCAGCAGCCCCCAAAAAGCCAACGCCAGCTTCGCTGTCGAACGGGAGCAAGCTCCCTCGCCACAGCAAGCTCGCTCCTACAGGTTGGTGTCAGCGAACCCAGCGCTCGCGCCAGATCTGCTGCTCGTTCTTGGTCTGGAAGGTCCAGGCCACAAAGCGGCTCTGCTTCTGCCCCTGGGACATCTCCACCACCTGGCTTTCCAGCACGCCAGCTTTTTTCAATGCCGTTTCGATCGCCGGCAAGTTGGAGGCTTTGGACACCAGCGTGCTGAACCACAGCACTTTATGCGCAAAATGCGCGCTCTCGGCGATCAACTGCGTCACAAACCGCGCCTCGCCGCCTTCACACCACAGTTCGGCCGATTGGCCGCCGAAGTTGAGGACCGGCAACTTGCGCTTCGGGTCGGCCTTGCCCAAGGCGCGCCATTTACGCTCGCTGCCTTTGGTGGCTTCGTCCATGGATGCATGGAACGGCGGGTTGCACATAGTAAGGTCAAAGCGCTCACCCGGTTCCAGCAGGCCCAACAGGATCTGCTTGGGGTTGGGTTGCTGGCGCAGTTGGATGACCTTGCTCAGGTCGTTGGACTGCACGATAGCCTTGGCGGCGGACACGGCGATCGGGTCGACCTCCGAGCCCAGGAAGTTCCAGCGGTACTCCATATAGCCAATCAGCGGGTACACGCAGTTGGCGCCCATACCAATGTCCAGCACCTTGACGATCGAGCCCCGCGGGATCTTGCCGTCGTTGACGCTGGCCAGCAGGTCGGCGAGGAAATGCACATAGTCAGCACGTCCCGGTACCGGCGGGCACAGGTAATCGGCCGGGATATCCCAATGCTGGATGCCATAGAACGACTTGAGCAACGCCCGGTTGAACACCCGCACCGCATCCGGGCTGGCAAAATCTATGCTCTCTTTGCCGTAGGGATTGATGATCACGAATTTGGCCAGTTCAGGCGTGGTCTTGATCAGCGCCGGGAAGTCGTAACGGCCCGTGTGGCGGTTGCGCGGGTGCAGGGTGGCCTCTTTGCGCGGCGCGACGGGTTTGGCCGTGGCGGCGGTTTTAGGCTTCTTGCGCGGAGGTTTGGGCGTAGTGGGGGCGGTCATGATGATTCTGGTGTTGGCTCAATGTGGTGGGCATTGTCACACATTCTCAAGACAACTCGGTCAAATGTGGGAGCTGGCTTGCCTGCGATGCAGGCGACTGGGTGTATCAGGCAGACCGAGGTGATGCTATCGCAGGCAAGCCAGCTCCCACAGGGGTAGGGTTTTGATTGGGAAACAGTGTCGTTTGCCTGGACAAAAAAAGAGACCCGAAGGTCTCTTTTTTACACGGCGCAAGCCTTACAGGCTGGAAATCCGCGCATGTTGCTCCGCCAGCTTGCCCAAGGCCTGTTCAGCCTCGGCCAACTTGGCGCGTTCTTTCTCGATCACTTCAGCTGGCGCCTTGTCAACGAACGCCGCGTTGGACAGCTTGCCGCCCACGCGTTGCACTTCACCTTGCAGACGCGCAATTTCCTTGTCGAGACGGGCAAGTTCCGCGCCCTTGTCGATCAGCCCGGCCATCGGCACCAGCACTTCCATATCGCCCACCAACGCGGTGGCAGATAACGGTGCTTCGGCATCCGCAGCCAATACGGTGATCGACTCCAGCTTGGCCAGCTTCTTGAGCAGCGCATCGTTCTCGCTGAGGCGACGCTGGTCTTCGGCACTGGCGTTCTTGACGAACACGGCCAGCGGCTTGCCCGGCCCGATGTTCATCTCGGCGCGGATGTTGCGTGTGCCGAGCATCAGGGTCTTGAGCCATTCGATATCGCTTTCGGCGGCCTCATCGATGCGTGCTTCGTTGGCCACTGGCCAAGGTTGCAGCATGATGGTCTTGCCTTCGATACCGGCCAGCGGCGCCAGGCGCTGCCAGATTTCTTCGGTGATGAACGGCATGAACGGGTGCGCCAGGCGCAACGCCACTTCCAGCACGCGCACCAGGGTACGACGGGTTCCGCGCTGGCGTTCGACCGGGGCGTTTTCGTCCCACAGCACCGGCTTGGACAGTTCCAGGTACCAGTCGCAATACTGGTTCCAGATGAACTCGTACAGGGCCTGTGCGGCCAGGTCGAAACGGAACTGGTCGAGCTGGCGGGTCACTTCGGCTTCGGTGCGCTGAAGCTGCGAAATGATCCAGCGGTCGGCCAGGCTCAGCTCATAGGCTTCGCCGTTCTGGCCGCAGTCTTCGCCTTTGTCCAGCACGTAGCGCGCGGCGTTCCAGATCTTGTTGCAGAAGTTGCGATAGCCTTCGACGCGGCCCATGTCGAACTTGATGTCGCGACCGGTGGAGGCCAGCGAGCAGAACGTGAAGCGCAGGGCGTCGGTGCCGTAGCTGGCGATACCGTCGGCGAACTCGTCGCGGGTCTGCTTCTCGATCTTCTTGGCCAACTTTGGCTGCATCAGGCCCGAAGTGCGTTTTTGCACCAGGGTTTCCAGGTCGATGCCGTCGATGATGTCCAGCGGGTCCAGGACGTTGCCCTTGGACTTGGACATCTTCTGGCCCTGGCCATCGCGCACCAGGCCGTGTACGTACACGGTCTTGAACGGTACCTGCGGGGTGCCGTCTTCGTTCTTCACCAAGTGCATGGTGAGCATGATCATCCGGGCAACCCAGAAGAAAATGATGTCGAAGCCGGTGACCAGCACGTCGGTGGAGTGGAATTTCTTCAGGAACTCGGTCTGCTGCGGCCAGCCCAGGGTAGAGAAGGTCCACAGGCCTGAACTGAACCAAGTGTCCAGTACGTCGTTGTCCTGTTGCAGCGCGATGTCGGCGCCGAGGTTGTGCTTGGTGCGCACTTCGGCTTCGTCGCGGCCTACATAGACCTTGCCCGATTCGTCGTACCAGGCCGGAATACGGTGGCCCCACCACAGCTGACGGCTGATGCACCAGTCCTGGATGTCACGCATCCACGAGAAGTACATGTTTTCGTACTGTTTAGGCACGAACTGGATGCGGCCGTCTTCCACGGCGGCAATCGCAGGCTCTGCCAGCGGCTTGGTGGACACGTACCACTGGTCGGTCAGCCACGGCTCGATCACGGTGCCGGAGCGGTCGCCCTTGGGCACTTTCAGGCCGTGGTCGTCGACGCTGACCAGCAAGCCGGCCGCGTCGAAGGCCGCAACGATCTGCTTGCGCGCTTCAAAACGGTCGAGGCCTGCGTATTCGGCCGGGATTTTGCCGTCGATGCTGTCGTTGAGCGTGCCGTCCAGGTTGAACACCTGGCAGGCTGGCAATACGGCGGCATTTTTGTCGAAGATGTTCAGCAGCGGCAGGTTGTGGCGCTTGCCGACTTCATAGTCGTTGAAATCGTGGGCCGGGGTGATTTTCACGCAGCCGGTGCCGAATTCAGGGTCGCAATAGTCGTCCGCGATGATCGGGATACGGCGGCCAACCAATGGCAGTTCGACGAACTTGCCGATCAGCGCCTGGTAGCGTTCGTCGTTCGGGTTAACCGCGACGGCGGCGTCGCCGAGCATGGTTTCCGGACGAGTGGTGGCGACGATCAGATAGTCGTTGCCTTCAGCGGTCTTGGCGCCGTCGGCCAGCGGGTACTTGAGGTTCCACAGGAAGCCTTTCTCGTCATGGTTTTCCACTTCGAGGTCGGAAATGGCCGTGTGCAACTTGGTGTCCCAGTTGACCAGGCGCTTGCCGCGGTAGATCAGGCCGTCTTCGTGCAGGCGCACGAAGGCTTCCTTCACGGCTTCCGACAGGCCGTCGTCCATGGTGAAGCGCTCGCGGCTCCAGTCTACGGACGAACCCAGGCGACGGATCTGGCGGCTGATATTGCCGCCGGACTGGTCTTTCCATTCCCAGACTTTCTCCAGGAATTTCTCGCGACCCAGGTCGTGACGGTTCTGGCCGGTGGCTTCCAGTTGGCGTTCCACCAGCATCTGGGTGGCGATACCGGCGTGGTCGGTGCCCGGTTGCCACAGGGTGTCGCGACCCTGCATGCGGCGGAAGCGGATCAACGCGTCCATGATCGCATTGTTGAAGCCATGGCCCATGTGCAGGCTGCCAGTGACGTTCGGTGGTGGAATCATGATGGTGTACGAGTCGCCCGCACCTTGTGGGGCGAAATAGTTCTCGGACTCCCAGGTGTTGTACCAGGAAGTTTCGATAGCGTGGGGCTGGTAGGTCTTATCCATGCGCGGCGGGACCCTAGTTGGCATTTATTCAGGAAAGCCGGCAAGTATAACGGGGGATAGGGGCGAGGGCGAGGTGAAGACGGTTTAAGACCGATGCAGAATTAATGTGGGAGCTGGCTTGCCTGCTCCCACAGGGGTGGGGGCACCTTCAGTTCTGGTATTGGCTGAGCAACCGCTCCATCCGCGCATCCATCCGACGCTTGATCTCAGCCTCGATATGCGGCGCAAAGTCATCGATCACATCCTGCATGATCAATTGCGCGGCGGCGCGCAGTTCGTTGTCCAGGTGCAGCAGCAGCGCGTCTGGGGCTTTTTCGGCGGCTGGGGCGGGTTCTGCAACCTCAGGCGCAGGTGCGGCAGGCTTGCCGCCGACCATGTCGAACAACAGCGGAATCTGTACCTCACCCTCGACCGTCTCGGTCAGCAGCGGCGGTTGCAGGTTGTCATCACCCAGCAACTGACGGATCGACTCAAGGTCATCCAGCAGGTGGTCGTCTTTTTTCAGCGGGTTGGGAGTGTCCATCATGTACTCAAAGTCGTTGTAGCCGGTGATCCTGCAGAGGATAGCCCTGTTCACGGTAGAAACGGAAACTCTCCCGCGCAGCCTGACGAATAGCCGGGTCTTCCACCACCACTTCCGCCACACGGGCGAACGCTTTGGCAAAGGCCGGTACTTTCAGGTCGAGGTTGACCAGCAAATCATGGTGAGCGCCGCAACTGTCCCCCAAACCCAGCACAACCAGGCTTTCGGGTTCGGATTCGGCGGGGCCGTGGGGCACGAAGCTTTCGCCCTTGAAGCGCCACAGACGGGCATCAAGTTCGTCACGTTGGGCGGCATCGCTGCAATGCAGGTAGATACGATGGCCCATGCGCCAGGCTTTTTCGGTGAGTTTGCAGGCAAAGTCCAGGCGCGCGAGTGGATCGGCGCTGGGCAATATATAGAAGTCGACTTGGGGCATTGGAAATCCTGGGGCTGGCCTGGTTGCCCCCCTGTAGGAGCGAGCTTGCTGTGGCGAGCAAGCTTGCTTGCGCTGGGGTGCGGAGCGCCCCTAAAAAGCCGGGGACTGCTACGCAGTCAACGGGAGCAAGCTCCCTCGCCACAGCAAGCTCGCTCCTACAAGGGGGGCGCAGAGGCCGCTTAAGCCTTGGCGCGATCCAGCAGGTATTGAGTCAGCAGGGGTACCGGACGGCCAGTGGCGCCCTTGTCCTTGCCGCCGCTGGTCCAGGCCGTGCCGGCGATGTCCAGGTGAGCCCAGTTGAAGTTCTTGGCAAAGCGCGACAGGAAGCAGGCCGCGGTGATGGTGCCGGCTTTCGGGCCACCGATGTTGGCGATGTCGGCGAACGGGCTGTCGAGCTGTTCCTGATACTCATCGAACAGCGGCAGTTGCCAGGCGCGGTCGTCGGCGGCCTTGCCGGCGCTGAGCAGTTGCTCGATCAGTTCGTCATTATTGCCCAGCAGGCCTGAGGTGTGGGAGCCCAGGGCGACAATGCAGGCACCGGTCAGGGTGGCGATGTCGATCACGGCCTGGGGCTTGAAGCGCTCGGCGTAGGTCAGGGCATCGCACAGCACCAGACGGCCTTCGGCGTCGGTGTTGAGGATCTCCACAGTCTGGCCGCTCATGGTGGTGACGATATCGCCTGGGCGAGCCGCGCCGCCGCTCGGCATGTTCTCGGCGCAGGCCAGGATGCACACCAGGTTGATCGGCAGCTTGAGTTCCAGCACGGCACGCAGGGTGCCGAACACGCTGGCGGCGCCGCCCATGTCGTACTTCATCTCGTCCATGCCGGCGCCCGGCTTGAGGCTGATGCCGCCGGTGTCGAAGGTGATGCCTTTACCTACCAGGGCGTAAGGCTTCTCGGACTTCTTGCCGCCGTTGTATTGCATCACGATCAGGCGTGGCGGCTGGTCGCTGCCCTGGCCCACGGCATAGAACGAGCCCATGCCCAGGTCCTTGATCTTCTTCTCGTCCAGTACTTCAACCTTCAAGCCTTTGAATTCTTTGCCCAATGCCTTGGCCTGTTCGCCCAGGAATGTCGGGTGGCAGATGTTCGGCGGCAGGTTGCCCAGGTCGCGAGTGAACGACATGCCGTTGGCGATGGCCTGGGCGTGGGTGACGGCGCGCTGGACTTCAGCCTGGGCGGCCTTGATGGTCAGCAGGGTGATTTTCTTCAGGGCCCGGGGTTCGGCTTTCTGGCTCTTGAACTGGTCGAAAACATAGCCGCCGTCCACCAGCGACTCGGCCAGCAGGCGGGTCTTGCCGTAGCTGTCGCGGCCCTTGACCACGATTTCATCGAGTGCCAGCACCGCATCGCTGCCGCCCAGGCCCTTGAGGGTGGTGAGGATGCCGCTGACGATCTTGCGAAACGGACGGTCGCCCAGTTCGGCATCCTTGCCCACGCCCACCAGCAAAACGCGCTCGGCTTTAAGGTTGGGCAGGCTCTGCAGCAGCAGGCTCTGGCCGACCTTGCCGGCCAGGTCGCCGCGCTTGAGCACGGCGCTGATAGCGCCGCCGCTCAGTTCGTCCAGTTGCTTGGCGGCGACGCCGAGTGTGCGGCCTTCGCCGACAGCGACCACGAGGGTGGCGGTTTTCAACGTTTCGGGGCTAACGCTTTTTACAACCAATTCCATTTTCGGGTCCCTTATCAAGGTCTGTGAGCCGGGAGCTTGTACTCCGGCTTTAAAGCTCGGCAGCGTTGTAAACCGCCAGCGACAAAGGCCGCAGTTTGAACCTCGCCAGCGGAGCCTGACAACCCTTGGCGCACGCTTTGTGCGTGCGCATGAGTAAGCTCCGTGACAGGCGCGGTCAATCACAGGATAATGCGCCATCTTTTTAGCCGGCCCGTGGTAAACGGGTCGACTCGGTATGCTTGCTTGTTTGGCCGCCTTAGCCTGACAACCCTGGAGTGTCTGGTTTGATTGTCTTCCGTTATCTGTCCCGCGAAGTCCTGTTGACCCTGAGTGCCGTGAGTGCGGTGTTACTGGTCATCATCATGAGTGGTCGTTTCGTCAAGTTCCTGGCCCAAGCCGCCGCTGGCGCCCTGGATCCGGGGTCACTGTTCCTGATCATGGGCTACCGGATGCCCGGCATGCTCCAGTTGATCCTGCCGCTTGGCCTGTTTCTCGGCATATTGCTGGCCTATGGCCGGCTGTATCTGGAAAGCGAGATGACCGTGCTGTCGGCTACCGGCATGAGCCAGCAGCGCCTGCTGGCCATGACCATGGTGCCTGCCGCCGGCGTTGCTCTGGTAGTGGCCTGGTTGAGCATGAGCCTGGCGCCCCAGGGGGCCATGCAGTTCCAGTTGCTGCTGAACAAACAGGATGCGATGACTGAGTTCGACACCCTCGAGCCCGGTCGCTTCCAGGCGCTCAGCGACGGTTCGCGGGTGACCTACACCGAAACCATGACCGATGACCGCTCCAACCTCGGCGGCGTGTTCATTTCCCAGAAGAACCTCGGCCAGAACCAGAAAGACCGTGGCATTACCATCCTGGTGGCCGACAGCGGGCGCCAGGAAATCCGTCCCGATGGCAACCGCTACCTGATCCTGGAAAACGGCTACCGCTACGACGGCAGCCCTGGCCTGGCGGATTATCGGGCGATCAAGTACGACACCTATGGCGTCATGCTGCCCAAGGCCGAGATCAGTGACGAGGTCACCGACCGCGACGCGCTGCCCACCTCATCGCTGTTGGGCAGTCCGGAGTTGCGCTCTATCGCCGAGTTGCAATGGCGCCTGTCCCTGCCGCTGCTGGTCTTTATCGTGACCCTGATGGCCGTGCCGCTGTCACGCGTCAACCCGCGCCAGGGGCGGTTCCTCAAGTTGCTGCCGGCGATCCTGCTGTACATGGCTTACCTGACCATCTTGATTTCTGCCCGTGGTTCCCTGGAGAAGGGCAAGTTGCCGCCGGCCCTGGGCCTGTGGTGGGTGCACGGGGTTTTCCTGATGATCGGCCTGGGGCTGCTCTACTGGGAACCTATCCGTTTGAAAATGAAGAGCCGTCGTGGCCTGAAGGAGTTGGCTCGTGGCTAAGCTTGATCGCTACATCGGCATTAGCGTACTGATCGCCATCCTGGCGGTACTGGGCATCATCCTCGGCCTGGCCTTGTTGTTCGCCTTCATTGATGAAGTGGGCAACGTTACTGACACTTACACAGTCACGGACGTGCTGAGCTACGTAGCACTGACCGCGCCGCGTCGTCTTTACGACATGATGCCAATGGCCGCGCTGATCGGCTGCCTGATCGGCCTGGGCACCCTGGCCAGCAACAGCGAGCTGACCATCATGCGCGCCGCCGGGGTGTCCATCGGCCGTATCGTCTGGGCGGTGATGAAGCCGATGCTGCTGCTGATGGCCTGCAGCGTGCTGATCGGTGAATACGTCGCGCCACCGGCCGAAGCCACCGCTCAGGCCAATCGCGCCCTGGCCCAGGGTTCGGGCGATGCGCAAAGCGCCAAGCATGGCCTGTGGCACCGCCAGGGTGACGAGTTCATCCACATCAACGCCGTGCAACCGGGGGGCCTGTTGATCGGGGTGACCCGCTACACCTTCGACAAAGAGCGGCATATGTTGTCGTCCAGCTTCGCCAAGCGCGCGCAGTACAGTGGCGAGCAATGGCAACTGAGTGACGTCACCACCACGCACTTCCGTAACGTGGGCCAGGGCACCCAGTCCAGCACCGAAGTGATCAACGTGCCGACCGAGCAGTGGGATATCGCCCTCAAGCCGGAATTGCTCAACACCGTGGTCATGGTGCCGGAAGCCCTGCCGATCTCCGGTTTGTGGAGCTATATCCACTACCTCAAGGAGCAGGGTTTGAACAATGGCCGCTACTGGCTGGCGTTCTGGGTGAAAGTCTTGCAACCGGTGGTTACCGCCGCCTTGGTGTTGATGGCGATTTCCTTTATTTTCGGGCCATTGCGCTCCGTGACCCTGGGCCAACGGGTATTTACCGGCGTGCTGGTAGGCTTCACCTTCCGCATCGCCCAGGACTTGCTCGGGCCGTCGAGCCTGGTATTCGGCTTCTCGCCGCTGTTTGCGGTGCTGGTGCCCACGGCCATTTGTGCCGTGGCCGGGTTCTGGCTGCTGCGCCGGGCCGGTTGAAGCCGCGCTCGCGAAATGCCACTCACTGTAGGAGCGAGCTTGCTCGCGAAAATCTGCGAAACGCCGCGTTCATCCTGGACAAGCGCGTTATCGTTGGCGATTTTCGCGAGCAAGCTCGCTCCTACAGTTTTAAGCCCCATTAAAGTGGGGCTTTTTTGTATTGGTCAGCAAAGATGACGTCTGGCCTGAGCATCAGGTACAATTCCCGGCTATTTTTCAGCGGGCAATCTGCCTGCAGCCTTTTTGAGTGTTGATCCGTGAGTGATTTGAGTCATATCCGCAATTTCTCCATCATCGCCCACATTGACCATGGCAAGTCGACGCTGGCCGATCGATTTATCCAGATGTGCGGTGGCCTTGCCGAACGTGAAATGGAAGCCCAGGTACTGGATTCCATGGACCTCGAACGCGAGCGCGGGATCACCATCAAGGCCCACAGCGTTACCCTGTACTACACCGCCAAAGACGGTATCAAGTACCAGCTGAACTTCATTGACACCCCAGGCCACGTCGACTTTACCTATGAAGTCAGCCGGTCCCTGGCGGCCTGCGAAGGCGCATTGCTGGTGGTGGACGCGGGGCAGGGCGTTGAAGCCCAGTCCGTGGCCAACTGCTACACCGCCATCGAGCAGGGCCTGGAAGTCATGCCGGTGCTGAACAAGATCGACTTGCCTCAAGCCGATCCTGATCGCGTCAAAGAAGAAATCGAAAAAATCATTGGCATTGACGCCACCGACGCCGTCGAGTGCAGCGCCAAGACCGGTCTGGGCGTCGACGAAGTGCTCGAGCGCCTGGTCAAGACCATTCCCGCCCCTACCGGCAACTACGAAGATCCGCTGCAAGCGTTGATCATCGACTCCTGGTTCGACAACTACCTGGGGGTTGTCTCCCTGGTACGCGTGCGCCATGGCCGTGTGAAGAAGGGCGACAAGATCCTGGTCAAGTCCACCGGCAAGATCCACCTGGTGGACAGCGTTGGTGTATTCAACCCCAAGCACACCGCCACCACTGATCTGAAAGCCGGCGAAGTAGGCTTCATCATCGCCGGTATCAAAGACATCCACGGTGCGCCGGTCGGTGACACCCTGACTTTGAGCTCTACGCCTGACGTAGACGTGCTGCCGGGCTTCAAACGCATCCAGCCGCAGGTCTACGCCGGCCTGTTCCCGGTCAGCTCCGACGACTTCGAAGACTTCCGTGAGGCTCTGCAGAAACTGACCCTCAACGATTCGTCGCTGCAGTACACCCCGGAAAGCTCCGACGCCCTGGGCTTCGGCTTCCGTTGCGGGTTCCTGGGCATGCTGCACATGGAAATCATCCAGGAGCGCCTTGAGCGCGAATACGATCTGGACCTGATCACCACAGCGCCGACCGTTATTTTTGAGCTGGCGCTGAAAACCGGTGAAACGATTTATGTCGACAACCCGTCCAAGCTCCCAGACCTGTCTTCCATCGAAGACATGCGCGAACCGATTGTGCGCGCCAATATTCTTGTGCCACAGGAACACCTGGGCAACGTGATTACCTTGTGTATCGAAAAGCGTGGCGTACAGCACGACATGCTGTTCCTCGGTACCCAGGTGCAAGTGACCTACGATTTGCCGATGAACGAAGTGGTCCTGGACTTCTTCGACCGTCTCAAATCCACCAGCCGCGGCTATGCTTCGCTGGACTACCATTTCGACCGTTATCAATCGGCTAATCTGGTGAAACTGGATGTGTTGATCAACGGCGACAAGGTCGATGCCCTGGCACTGATCGTGCACAAGGACAACGCGCACTACAAAGGTCGCCAGTTGACCGAGAAGATGAAAGAACTGATTCCGCGCCAGATGTTCGACGTCGCGATCCAGGCCGCCATTGGCGGGCAGATCATTGCGCGGACTTCCGTCAAGGCTCTCAGAAAGAACGTACTGGCCAAATGCTACGGCGGTGACGTAAGCCGTAAGCGCAAGCTGCTTGAGAAGCAAAAGGCCGGTAAAAAACGCATGAAGCAAGTGGGTAACGTGGAAATTCCACAAGAAGCCTTCCTTGCGGTGCTCAGGTTGGATAGTTAGGTCCTATGTCACTAAATTTCCCGCTGTTGCTGGTCATCGCCGTTGCCGTCTGTGGTCTCCTGGCGTTGCTCGATCTGGTGTTCTTCGCCCCGCGTCGGCGGGCGGCCATCGCCTCCTATCAGGGCAGCGTCAGCCAGCCCGATGCGGTGGTGGTCGAGAAGCTGAACAAAGAGCCCTTGCTGGTTGAGTACGGCAAGTCGTTCTTTCCGGTGTTGTTCATCGTGCTGGTGTTGCGCTCGTTTCTGGTAGAGCCGTTCCAGATCCCTTCGGGGTCGATGAAACCGACCCTGGATGTGGGCGACTTCATCCTGGTGAACAAGTTTTCCTACGGCATTCGCCTGCCGGTGATCGACAAGAAAGTCATCCCCGTGGGTGACCCGCAGCGCGGCGATGTGATGGTGTTCCGCTACCCAAGCGACCCGAACGTCAACTACATCAAGCGTGTGGTCGGCCTGCCGGGCGACGTGGTGCGCTACACCAGCGACAAGCGCCTGTTCATCAACGGTGAGTCGGTGGCCGAGAAGCTGTTGGGTGCCGAGCCGAACACCCTGGGCAGCGCTGAGCTGTACCAGGAAAAACTCGGTGCGGTGGAGCACGAAATCCGCAAGGAAATGAGCCGCTACCGCGCGATGCCGGATGGCCAGTGGAAAGTGCCTGCCGGGCACTACTTCATGATGGGCGACAACCGCGACAACTCCAACGACAGCCGCTATTGGGATGACCCCAACATTCCCAAGGACCTGCTGGGCATGGTGCCTGACGAGAACATTGTCGGCAAAGCTTTCGCGGTCTGGATGAGTTGGCCGGAACCCAAGCTCAGCCACCTGCCGAACTTCTCGCGGGTCGGGCTGATCAAGTAATACAAGCGGCGCTGTGAACACAGCGCCGAATGCTTTTCTGGGGCTTGGACATTTTCCGATGCCCGGTACCCATCAGGATTTGAATTTGAACACTGCGTCAATCGTCGATGGCCGCCGGTGCCATCAACTAGATATGGATAAACCGTGACCGTTTCTCTAAGTCGTCTCGAGCGTCAGCTCGGCTACACCTTCAAGGACCAGGAATTGATGGTCCTTGCCCTCACACACCGCAGCTTTGCAGGGCGCAATAACGAGCGCCTGGAATTCCTCGGTGACGCTATCCTCAATTTCGCCGCCGGCGAGGCGCTGTTCGAGCGCTTCCCCCAAGCGCGAGAAGGCCAGCTTTCGCGCCTGCGCGCACGCCTTGTGAAAGGCGAGACCCTGGCCGTGCTGGCCCGGGGCTTCGGCCTGGGCGAGTACCTGCGGCTGGGTTCCGGTGAGTTGAAAAGCGGCGGTTTCCGTCGCGAGTCAATCCTGGCTGATGCCCTGGAAGCCTTGATCGGCGCGATCTACCTCGATGCAGGCATGGAGACGGCCAAGGAGCGCGTGGTCGCCTGGTTGGCTTCGGAAATCGAAAGCCTGACGTTGGTCGACACCAACAAAGATCCCAAGACCCGCCTGCAGGAATACCTGCAGTCGCGTGGGTGCGAACTGCCACGTTACGAAGTGGTGGATATCCAGGGCGAGCCCCATTGCCGGGTGTTCTTCGTGGAATGTGAAATCACTTTATTGAACGAAAAAAGCCGAGGTCAGGGTGTGAGCCGTCGTATTGCCGAACAGGTAGCGGCCGCTGCAGCACTGATTGCCCTGGGCGTGGAGAATGGCCATGACTGATTCAACCGCAACACGCTGTGGCTATGTTGCCATCGTCGGCCGCCCGAACGTGGGCAAGTCCACGCTGCTCAACCACATCCTCGGCCAGAAGCTCGCGATCACCTCGCGCAAGCCCCAGACCACCCGCCACAACATGCTGGGCATCAAGACCGAAGGCAATGTGCAAGCGGTGTATGTCGATACCCCTGGCATGCACAAAGGTGGCGAGAAAGCCCTGAACCGCTACATGAACAAGACCGCCTCGGCCGCGTTGAAAGACGTCGACGTGGTGATCTTCGTGGTCGACCGCACCAAGTGGACCGACGAAGACCAGATGGTCCTCGAGCGTGTGCAATACGTGACCGGCCCGTTGATCGTCGCGCTGAACAAGACCGACCGTATCGAAGACAAAGCCGAGCTGATGCCGCACCTGACCTGGTTGCAGGAACAGCTGCCGAACGCCCAGATCATGCCGATCTCGGCCCAGCACGGCCACAACCTCGAAGCGCTGGAGCGCGTGATCGCCGGTTACCTGCCGGAAAACGAGCACTTCTTCCCGGAAGACCAGATCACCGACCGCAGCAGCCGTTTCCTTGCCGCTGAACTGGTCCGCGAGAAAATCATGCGCCAGATGGGCGCCGAGCTGCCGTACCAGATCACCGTCGAAATCGAAGAGTTCAAGCAGCAGGGCAAGACCTTGCATATCCATGCGCTGATCCTCGTCGAACGTGACGGCCAGAAGAAAATCATCATTGGCGACAAGGGCGAGCGTATCAAGCGCATCGGCACCGAAGCGCGCAAGGACATGGAGTTGCTGTTCGACTCCAAGATCATGCTCAACCTGTGGGTGAAGGTTAAGGGTGGCTGGTCCGATGATGAGCGTGCGTTGCGCTCCCTGGGCTATGGCGACCTGTAACGGGTTGCACGATGACTGGCGGGCTTGCTGTGGCGAGGGAGCTTGCTCCCGCTGGGCCGCGGAGCGGCCCCAACAAGGTCGACGAGGTTTTTCAGGTATAACTCGGTGACTGCTAGAGGGGCTGCTTCGCAGCCCAGCGGGAGCAAGCTCCCTCGCCACAAAAGCGCTCTCCTTCTTTAGAGATTCCCCGTCTCATGTCGCAATCCCCACCCCCCAGCCAACTCGCCTACGTCCTGCACAGCCGCGCCTACCGCGAAACCAGCGCGCTGGTGGACTTCCTCACGCCCCAAGGCCGCCTGCGCGCGGTATTGCGCAGCGCACGGGGCAAGGCGGGCACCTTGGCGCGGCCGTTCGTGGCGCTGGACGTGGAGTTTCGCGGCAAGGGCGAGCTGAAAAACGTCGGCCGCCTGGAAAGCGTCGGCACCTCGGC
Source organism: Pseudomonas sp. AM4(2022) (assembly GCF_036346515.1). Lineage (NCBI taxonomy): Bacteria > Pseudomonadati > Pseudomonadota > Gammaproteobacteria > Pseudomonadales > Pseudomonadaceae > Pseudomonas > Pseudomonas sp. AM4(2022). Next base: position 191,640 of record NZ_JAOTNW010000001.1, on the reverse strand, counting down.
CTGGCTGAATGGCGATGCGTTGTTCAGTGGCCTTTACCTCAATGAACTGCTGATCCGCCTGTTGCCCGCCGAAGACCCGCACCCGGCGGTCTTCGATCACTACGCTGCCACCTTACTCGCCCTCGCTGAAGGCCGTCCGCTGGAGCCGCTGCTGCGCGCTTTCGAATGGCGTTTGCTCGACGACCTTGGCTACGGCTTCGAACTGGCCAACGACCTGCACGGCGAGCCCATCGCCGCCGATGGTATGTATCGCCTGCAAGTCGATGCGGGGCTTGAGCGCGTGTACCTGCTGCAGCCCGGCCTGTTTCAGGGCACCGAACTGCTGGCCATGAGCGAAGCCGACTGGCACGCTCCCGGTGCGCTGTCCGCCGCCAAGCGCCTGATGCGCCAGGCCCTGGCTGTGCACCTGGGCGGGCGGCCGCTGGTCAGTCGCGAGTTGTTTCGAAAGCCCTGACATCCCCGTGTATGCTGTGCACCGATTCTTTCCCTTTTCAGGAGCGCTTCCGTGACCACCAGCAATCGCATTCTTCTTGGCGTCAACATCGACCACGTCGCCACCCTGCGCCAGGCCCGGGGCACCCGTTACCCTGACCCGGTCAAGGCCGCGCTGGACGCCGAAGAAGCGGGCGCCGACGGCATCACCGTGCACCTGCGCGAAGACCGCCGCCACATCCAGGAGCGCGACGTGTTGCTGCTCAAGGACGTGCTGCAAACCCGCATGAACTTCGAAATGGGCGTGACCGAAGAAATGATGGCGTTCGCCGAGCGCATCCGCCCGGCGCATATCTGCCTGGTACCGGAAACCCGCCAGGAGTTGACCACCGAAGGCGGCCTCGACGTCGCGGGCCAGGAAGCGCGGATCAAGGCCGCGGTGGAGCGCCTGTCGCGGATCGGCAGTGAAGTCTCGCTGTTTATCGACGCCGACGAGCGCCAGATCGAAGCCTCCCGCCGCGTGGGCGCCCCGGCGATCGAGCTGCACACTGGCCGATATGCCGATGCCACCACGCCGACCGAAGTGGCCGACGAGTTGCAGCGCATCATCGACGGCGTGAACTGCGGGCTCAATGAAGGTTTGATCGTCAACGCCGGCCATGGCTTGCACTATCACAACGTCGAAGCCGTGGCCGCGATCAAGGGTATCAACGAACTGAACATCGGCCATGCGCTGGTCGCGCACGCGCTGTTCGTCGGTTTCAAAGGCGCCGTGGCCGAGATGAAAGCCCTGATTTTGGCTGCTGCCAAGGCCTGAGTGAACGCAGTCTAAAGAACACTGAGGACCAAAATGTGGGAGCGGGCTTGCTCGCGAATGCGGTGGGTCAGTTAAAGATGCATTTACTGAGACCCTGCATTCGCGAGCAAGCCCGCTCCCACATTTGATCTTCATCGGGTTTTACAATTGCGCCATGCGGCAATGCGAAGCCTTACTGTTTAGCCGACGCAGGTGTATCGTATCAGCCCTTTGCGGGCCCTTGGCCTGCGGCAGATACGCGAGGTTGTTGTGTCCCGATCCTTTTCCCGTCGACAAATCCTGGGTGGTCTTGCTGGCCTGGCCGTAGTAGGCGTCGGTGCCGGCGGTGGCTACCGCTATTGGCTGGGGAAAGTCGCTGAGTCCGAGGCCGGGCACGATTACGAGTTGATTGCCGCGCCCCTGGACGTAGAGTTGGTGCCGGGGCACAAGACTCAGGCCTGGGCGTTCGGCCCTTCGGCGCCTGGCACCGAGTTGCGCGTGCGCCAAGGCGAATGGCTGCGGGTACGCTTTATCAATCACCTGCCGGTCGCCACCACCATCCACTGGCACGGCATCCGCCTGCCGCTGGAAATGGACGGCGTGCCCTACGTCTCGCAATTGCCGGTGCTGCCTGGCGAATACTTCGACTATAAATTCCGCGTGCCCGATGCCGGCAGTTACTGGTACCACCCCCATGTCAGCAGCAGCGAAGAACTCGGCCGTGGACTGGTCGGCCCGTTGATCGTGGAAGAGCGCGAACCCACCGGTTTCAAGTACGAACGCACCTTGAGCCTGAAGAACTGGCACATCGACGAAGAGGGCGCGTTTGTCGAGTTCAGCATCCCCCGTGAAGCGGCGCGTGGCGGCACGGCCGGGCGCCTCTCGACTATCAACGGCGTGCCCCAGGCGGTCATCGAGCTACCTGCCGGGCAAATCACCCGCGTGCGCCTGCTCAACCTCGACAACACCCTGACCTATCGCCTCAATATTCCCGGCGTCGAAGCGCAGATCTACGCGTTGGACGGCAACCCCATCGAGCCGCGCCCGTTGGGCAAGGAATATTGGCTGGGCCCGGGCATGCGCATCTGCCTGGCGATCAAGGCGCCGCCGGCGGGCGAAGAGCTGTCGCTGCGCAACGGCCCGGTGCGCCTTGGCACCTTCCGCTCTGTCGCCAATACCGACGCGCCTACCGCATGGCCACCAGCATTGCCGGCTAACCCGGTCGCCGAGCCAGACCTGGCCAATGCCGAGAAACTCAACTTCAATTTCGAATGGGTCGGTTCAGTGTCGGTCAATGTCGAAAACGGCAAGCCACCGAGCCTGTGGCAGATCAACGGCCAAGCCTGGGACATCACTGACAAGACCTGTGCCGACCGCCCGATTGCCAAGCTGGAGAAGGGCAAGAGCTACATTTTCGAATTGAAGAACATGACCCAGTATCAGCACCCGATCCACCTGCACGGCATGAGCTTCAAGGTGCTTGCGTCCAACCGCCACAAGGTGATCCCGTATTTCACCGACACCTACCTGCTGGGCAAGAACGAGCGCGCCCGCGTGGCCTTGGTGGCGGATAACCCAGGGGTGTGGATGTTCCATTGCCATGTGATCGACCACATGGAAACCGGCCTGATGGCCGCCATCGAGGTGGCGTGATGCGCCAGATTCGCCCCGCTGCGATTATCGACCGCAGCCGTGACCAGGACTTTATGCGCGAAGCCCTGGCGCTCGCCGCCCAAGGCGCCGCATTGGGCGAAGTGCCGGTGGGTGCGGTGCTGGTGCAGGACGGTGAAATCATCGGCCGCGGCTTCAACTGCCCCATCAGCGGCAACGACCCCAGTGCCCATGCCGAAATGGTCGCGATCCGCGATGCTGCGCAAGCGATCAGTAACTATCGGCTGGTGGGCAGCACGCTGTACGTGACGCTGGAACCGTGCAGCATGTGCGCGGGGTTGATCGTGCATTCGCGGGTTGCGCGGGTAGTGTATGGCGCGCTGGAGCCGAAGGCGGGCATCGTGCAAAGCCAGGGGCAGTTTTTTACCCAGGGCTTTTTGAATCATCGGGTGTTGTTTGAAGGCGGGGTGTTGGCCGAGGAGTGTGGGGCTGTCCTCAGCGAGTTCTTCAAGGCTCGCCGAGCTAAACCACAATCTAACTAACGCTGAAAAAAACCATGTGGGAGCGGGCTTGCTCGCGAATGCGGTGTGTCAGTCACATTATCTTTGACTGACACACCGCATTCGCGAGCAAGCCCGCTCCCACAGTTTGATCTCCATTTATTCAAGAAGATCGGCGGGTCATTTGCGAGCGATGATCACCGCCCGCATCGGCGCCGGCAGCCCTTCAATGGTCTTGCTGTGATCCTCAGGGTCCAGGAAATCACTCAGCGACTGATACTTCATCCACTGCGTGCCACGCTGTTCCTCAACCGTGGTCACGCTCACATCCACGCACCGCACCTCACTGAACCCGGCCCGGCGCAGCCACAGCATCAACGCCGGCACCGACGGCAGGAACCACACGTTGCGCATCTGTGCGTAACGGTCTTCCGGCACCAGCACTTGTTGTTGGTCGCCTTCCACCACCAATGTTTCCAACACCAGCTCGCCGCCCTTGACCAGGGTGTCCTTCAACGCCAGCAAATGCTCGATGGGCGAGCGGCGGTGGTAGAACACGCCCATGGAAAATACCGTGTCAAAGCCTTCCAGGTTCGCCGGCAAGTCTTCGAACGGGAACGGCAAGTGCCAGGCCTTGGGCTCGGACAAGTAGCGCTGCACCGCCTGGAACTGGCAGAAGAACAGCCAGTTGGGGTCCACGCCAATCACGCTGTCGGCCCCGGCGCCGAGCATGCGCCACATGTAGTAGCCGTTGCCGCAGCCTACGTCGAGGATGCGCTTGCCTTTGAGGTCCAGGTGAGGCGCGACCCGCGACCACTTCCAGTCCGAACGCCACTCGGTGTCCACATGCACGCCGAACAGATGGAACGGGCCTTTGCGCCAGGGGCTCAGGCCCATCAGCGCCGTGTGCATCTGTGCGCGGGTGGCGTCGTCGCAATCGGTGTCCAGCACTAGGCCGTTGAGTAAATCTACGCTGCTGGGCTGGATCTTCGGCAGTGCATCCAAGGCGCTCTGCCAGCGCTCCAGGTCGCCATGGCCCTTTTCCATTTTGCTATCGAGCTGCGCTTGCAGGCCCTGGGCCCACACGGCCAGGGGAGTGCCGACCAGGTGGCGGGCGAGGGGAGACAAATCAATCATGGCAAGGCAATCAACGAGGCAAAGTTAAGACACTGGAACCACGGCACGACTTTCGAGAACCCGGCCGCCAGCAGGCGTTCGCGATGTTCTTCGAGGCTGTCGGGCTTCATGACGTTTTCGATGGCGCTGCGCTTCTGGGCGATTTCCAGTTCGCTGTAGCCGTTGGCGCGCTTGAAGGCGATATGCAGGTCGGTCAGCAGCGCGTGTTCATCTACATCGTTGAAGCGCAGCTTTTCCGAGAGGATCAACGCCCCGCCCGGCAGCAGCGCCTGGCGAATGCGCCCCAGCAACGCCAGGCGCTCCTGGGGGGCGATAAATTGCAGGGTGAAGTTCAGGGCCACCACCGAGGCGGGCTTGAATTGCAGGGCGAGAATATCGCCCTCGATCACCTCCACGGGCAGCAACTCCTGGAACATCGAGTCCTGGCCATTGAGGTATTCGCGGCAGCGCTCGACCATCGCGGCGGAGTTATCCACGGCGATCACCCGGCAACCCTCGGTGCGTACATGGCGACGCAGGGCTTGGGTCACGGCACCTAGGGAAGAGCCCAGGTCATACAGCACGCTGTGGGGCTGGGCAAATTGCGCGGCCAGCACGCCGAGGTTCTCGACGATGGTGGGGTAGCCCGGCACCGAGCGCTTGATCATGTCCGGGAACACCCGCACCACATCCTCGTTAAAGGCGAAGTCCGGCACCTGGGGCAGGGGCTGGGCGAATAGGCGATCGGGTTCTTTGCTCACGGCTGTTCCGGCGACGGTGGGGGAAAGGCCGGCATTTTAGCCAAGTTGCTCCTCGGATGCGCGGGTTGTCTGATGGAAAGCCGAGGCGGTGATGCCCCACTGCCCGAGCCAGTAGGTGGCGATCAGCAAATACGGCGCTGCCTCGAACGCCAGCACAAACCGATTGATGCCGATCAGCGCGTCGGAAACCACAAACGACATCGCACCCGTCGCCGCCAGCCACGCCGAACGTTTGGGCACCTCGCTGCCCAGTCGCGCCAATGCACGCCAGAGCATGGCGCTGATCACCAGTGCGTAAACCACCACGGGTATCAGCAGTTCACCCAAGCCGTGGGAGATCAGGATGCTCAGCAAAATTGCGCCCACGCCGAGGGCCAGCACCAGCGGCAGCAACGCCAAGCGCCGACAGTCACTGAAATAGGCTTTGAGATAGGCCAGATGCGCGAACAGAAACGCGCCCAGGCCAAAGATGAACAGGTCGCCTGGCCAGGCGAGCAACACGTCGCCCACCAGGGAAAAAATCAACCCCAGGCTGATCCAGCGTCGATACTCGGTGGGCGGCGCGTCATGCAGCCAACCCAGCAGCGCCAGCACCGGCAGCGGCTTGACCAGCAGGCACAGCAGCGTTGCATGGGTCGCCAGGCCGTAGACAAAGGTGCCGGCACCCATCAAGGCAAGGATCAGCCATGGCATATCAGTTCACCGTAATGGCGCAGTCAAAGGATTCGACAGGTTCGGCCTCCGGCTCCCAAGGTTGCTGGGACGTCAGGCGCAAACGCCCTTGCCCTGTGGCAAACGCCTGGAAGCGCCAGGTGGACTGGCCGCCACCGCCGATCACGCCGGACTCGGTGCTGCTGTAGACCTCGGGGCTCAAGGCGCGCAACACGCCGCCGGCGGAGTCCTGGATGGCCCAGCGGTATCCGGTGGTGGGGTTGCTGGGCAGGGTGAGGATGAGGTTTTGCCCGTTTTTAAGCTGGAGCGGGCAGGCGCTCTGGTTGTCCACGCTGACGTTTTGCTTGGGGGCACTGGCGCATGCGGCCAGCAGGGCAAGGCTCAAGGGGAGAAACAGGCGGGCAGCGGTCATGAAGGCTCCGTTAATACACGACGAAGGGGGAGCATAACCGAAGATGAGACAAGGTGTGACAAGAGGCGGGCGGTATGGCGGCTGGCGCCATCGCGGGCAAGCCCGCTCCCACACTTGACCGCGTTGTCATTAACAACACCGATCTCTGTGGGAGCCGGGCTTGCCCGCGATAGGGCCAGTCCAGGCGCTAGAGATCTATCAGAAGAGCACCTTCGCCACATCCGCAAACCGCTTGGCAAAGTGCACCGTCATCCCTTCCTTCAAATAATCCGGCAACTCCTCAAAGCTGCCACGATTCGGCTCCGGCAAGATCAACTCGTGAATCTTCTGGCGCCGCGCCGCAATCACCTTCTCACGCACCCCGCCAATCGGCAGTACATGCCCGGTCAAGGTCAGTTCGCCGGTCATCGCCACGCCTTTTTTCGGCGGTTGGTTGCGGGCCAGGGACAGCAACGCACTGGCCATGGTCACGCCGGCACTCGGGCCGTCTTTCGGCGTGGCGCCTTCCGGCACGTGCAAGTGCACGAAGGCTTCGTCGAAGAATTTCGCATCGCCGCCAAACGACTTCAGGTTGGAACTGATGTAGCTGTAGGCGATTTCGGCGGACTCTTTCATCACTTCACCCAGCTGCCCGGTGAGCTTGAAGCCGCGGTTGAGCGTGTGGATACGCGTCGCTTCGATCGGCAAGGTGGCGCCGCCCATGCTGGTCCAGGCCAGGCCGGTAATCACGCCGGTGCCGGACAGCACTTGTTCATTACGGAACACGGGCATGCCCAGGGAGCTTTCCAGGTCCTTGTTGCCGATCTTGATCACCGAATCCGGTTCATCCAGCAGCTTGACCACCGCCTTGCGCACCAGCTTGCCCAGTTGCTTCTCCAACTGACGCACGCCGGCCTCTCGCGCATAACCGTCGATCAACGCGCGCAAGGCGCCGTCGCTGATGGTCAGGCTGTTTTTGGCCACGCCGGCTTTTTCCAACTGCTTGGGCCACAGGTGGCGCTTGGCGATGGCGACTTTTTCTTCGGTGATATAGCCCGACAGGCGAATCACTTCCATGCGGTCCAACAACGGGCCCGGGATCGAGTCCAGGGTGTTGGCCGTGCACACGAACAGCACTTTGGACAGGTCCAGGCGCAGGTCCAGGTAATGGTCGAGGAATTCGACGTTCTGCTCCGGGTCCAGGGTTTCGAGCAACGCCGACGCCGGGTCGCCCTGGAAGCTCTGGCCCATCTTGTCGATCTCGTCGAGCATGATCACCGGGTTCATCACTTCCACGTCTTTCAACGCCTGCACCAGCTTGCCGGGCAGGGCGCCGATGTAGGTGCGCCGGTGGCCCTTGATCTCGGCCTCGTCGCGCATGCCGCCGACACTGAAGCGATAGAACGGCCGCCCCAGGGATTCGGCGATGGACTTGCCCACGCTGGTCTTGCCCACGCCCGGCGGGCCTACCAGCAATACGATGGAACCGGCGACTTCGCCTTTGTAGGCGCCCACGGCGAGGAATTCGAGGATGCGGCTCTTAATGTCATCCAGGCCCGCATGGTGCTTGTCGAGCACTTTGCGCGCGTGCTTGAGGTCGAGTTTGTCTGCGCCGTACACGCCCCACGGCACCGAGGTGGCCCAGTCCAGGTAATTGCGTGTGACCGCATATTCTGGCGAACCGGTTTCCAGGATCGACAGTTTGTTCAGTTCTTCATCAATGCGTTTTTTCGCTTGCGCCGGCAGCACCTTGCCTTGCAGGCGCTGTTCGAACTGTTCGACATCGGCACTGCGGTCGTCCTTGGTCAGGCCCAGCTCCTGCTGGATGACTTTGAGTTGTTCCTTGAGGAAGAACTCACGCTGGTGCTCGCCGATCTTGCGGTTCACTTCGGCGGAGAGTTCTTTTTGCAGGCGCGCGACTTCTACCTCTTTGCGCAGCATCGGCAGCACTTTTTCCATGCGTTTGAGCATGGGCACGCAGTCCAGCACTTCCTGCAGCTCATTACCGGTCGCCGAGGTGAGGGCGGCAGCGAAGTCGGTAAGCGGCGACGGGTCATTGGGGCTGAAGCGGTTGAGGTAGTTCTTCAACTCTTCGCTGTACAGCGGGTTGAGGGGCAGCAGTTCCTTGATCGCATTGATCAGCGCCATGCCGTAGGCCTTGACCTCATCGGTCGGCTCGCTGGGCTGGTGCGGGTATTCGACTTCTACCAGGTACGGTGGGCGGTGGTGCTTGAGCCAGGTCTTGATGCGCACGCGGGTCAGGCCCTGGGCGACGAACTGCAGCTTGCCGTTCTCGCGGCTGGCGTGGTGCACCTTCACCAGGGTGCCGTACAGCGGCAGGGCGGAGGTGTCGAAGTGCCGCGGGTCTTCGGGCGGCGTGTCCATGAAAAACAGCGCAAGGGAATGGTGGTCGGATTTGCTCACCAGCTCCAGGGTTTCGGCCCAGGGTTCTTCATTGACGATCACTGGCAGCACTTGGGCCGGGAAAAACGGCCGGTTGTGGATCGGGATGATGTAGACCTTGTCCGGCAGGTTTTGCCCAGGCAGGGCCAGGCCAGTATTGGACGAGGGGGCTTCAGCGTTTTCGGGGTCGGCGTAATCGTTGAGGTCGTAATCTGGAAATTCTTGCTGGTCGCTCATGGGGCACCTGCATCAGTAAGTATGCAGGTTAGATGGGGCGGGGTTGCGGTGGTTTCAATGGGGCGGCGTCGTTAGCAACAATTTGCATGAAATAACGGCAGAGGTGCGGTCAAGGTACTTTATGTCGGCGCTTTTCGAACTGATCGTCAATAATATGACGACTAGGCCCAGATTTTATTGGGTTTACTTATCCTCAGTCCCAGCTAACCTGCTTAAATAAAATATCCGCTAAAAAAGGATGTTTTTTTGACGCCGGTTAGCAGTCGGCAGGGACGCGTATGACACAAGGAAAGCACGGCCAAGAGCGACGAGCACGGCCCGAGGGCGCGGCCATGCACTGGCGCCACACGTTTCAGACCCGCATAGCCGGCGTGCTGGCGCTGTTGTTGCTGGTGGTCGTGGCCGCCACCTATTTTGCCGTCAAGGCCGCCACCACTCGCGCGGTGGAGAACCAGGCCGACGTACAGCTGAACACGGGGCGGCAGGTGTTCGAGCGCCTGCTGGACCTGCGCGGGCGGCGCTTGCAGTACGGGTTGGACTGGCTCACCGCCGATGGGCCGTTCAAGCAGGCGGTGGCCGGTGGCCGCACGGTGCCGATCCTGGAGGCCCTGGGTACCCATGGCACCGGGGTCAGTTCCAGCGAAGTGATAGTGCTGGGCCTGGATGACAGGGTCATGGTCAGTACCCTAATGGTGCAGACGCGAGGCCAGCTGTTCCCGTATGCCGATGCCTTGCGCAAGGCGCGGCGCAGCGGCCAGCAAATGTTGATCGTCGCCATGGCCGGGCGCCCCTATTTGCTGGTGCAAAAAGATGTGCTCGGGCCTGTGCCTATCGCCCGCGTGGTCATGGGCTTTCCCATGGACACGCAATTCGCCCATGAACTGCGCTCCATGAGCAACCTGGAGGTGTCGTTCCTCAGTGTGCAGGACGGCCATCTCGGTCAGCTGTTCACCACCCACCCTGGCAATTGGCGCCCGAGCATCATCAGCCTCTTGCATGGCACGCAGGTCGATCCTGAGGCAAAGATCCAGCTGTTCCATGGCCAGCGTGTGCTCAGCCAGGTGTTGCCCTTGGCCAACAGCGGCGAAGGCGATGAAGTGCGCGTGTTGCTGCAAAGCCCGCTGGACCATGCGCTGGAATCCTTCGCGCCGCTGGACCGGCAGTTCATGGGGATTGCCCTGGCGGTGCTGCTGGTCTCGCTGGCGGTGGCGTTATTCCTGGCGCGGCGAGTGTCACGCCCGCTCAATGCGCTGGTGCAAGCCGCTGAACGGATCGGGGCCGGTGACTACCGCACCCCGGTGCGCGTGCGCAGCCACGATGAGTTCGGTCTGCTGGCGCGTGCGTTCAATGCCATGCAAAGCGGCATTGCCCTGCGCGAGCGGCAACTGGCCCACAATGCCTTGCATGACCCGCTCACCGGCCTGCCCAACCGTGCCCTGGCCATGGAGCGCCTGGGCAGTGCGATCAGCGCACGGCGGCCGGTGGTATTGGTGTACGTAGGGATTGAAAACTACCGGGTCATCAACGAAGGGTTTGGCCCCGAAGGTGTCGAGCACATGTTGTGCGAGGCCAGCCGCTGCTTGTCCATGAGCCTGTTGGCCAGCGACACCGCCGCGCGCATCGCCGGCAGTGAGTTTCTGTTGTTGCTGGAAAACACCGAGATCGACTCTGCCGTGGCCCGCGCCGACCAGTTGCATGGGGCGTTGACCGAACCCCTGCGCATCGGCAATGACGAAGTGCGCCATGAGGTGAGCATCGGCATCGCCGCGTACCCTGCTGATGGGCAGCAGGTGGAAGAGTTGATCAACCGCGCGGCCATCGCCCGGCACGACGCGGCCAACCTGCCGGGGCATTTGCAGATCTACCAACCGGACCGCGACCTCGCCCACCAACGCCAGATCACCCTGATTCGCGACTTGCGCCGCGCCGTGATCGAAGGCGAGTTGTTCCTGTGCTACCAGCCCAAGCTCGATCTGCGGCACGGCCATGTGAGCCAGGCCGAAGCCTTGTTGCGTTGGCAACACCCGACGCTGGGGCAAGTGTCTCCCGGGGAGTTCATCCCCCTGGCCGAACGCACCGGCAGCATGGGCGCGCTAACGCTGTGGGTAATCGAGGAAGCCATCCGCCAGATTGCCGAATGGGCGCAGCGTGGCCTGGTTATCCAGCTGTCGGTGAATATCTCTGTGAACGACTTGGCGGATGATGATCTGGCCATTCGCGTCACCGCGTTGCTGATCCAATACGAGGTGGCCGCCGAGCATTTGATTTTCGAGATTACCGAGAGCGCCATCATGCACAACCCGCAGCAGGCCCTCAGCGTGCTGGAGCAGCTGCGCAATTGCGGGATCAGCCTGTCGGTGGATGATTTCGGCACTGGTTACTCGTCCCTCGCACAGTTGCAGCGCCTGCCGGTGCAAGAGCTCAAGATCGACCAGTCCTTTGTGCGCAACCTCGACAGCACCAGCGGCGACGGGGTGATTGTGCGTTCCACCATCGAGATGAGTCATAGCCTGGGGCTCAAGGTGGTGGCCGAGGGCGTGGAGTTCGAACACAGCCTCACCCTGCTCAAACGCTGGAACTGCGACACGGCCCAGGGCTACCTGATCAGCCGGCCGCTCAACGCCATGGCGTTCGAGCGGTGGATGCGGCGTGAGCGGGTGCCTACCTAAACAGTTAACTGTGGGCTACTTCGGCCGCGTTTCAGAGACCAGGGTTTGCAATCGCGCCCACAACCGTTCGACATGCTGGCGTTCGGTGCCCAGTGCACCGATAGAAACCCGCACCATCCAGTGCTCATCCAGGATCGCGGGGGTGACGTAGGCATCGCCTGACTGGTTGAGTTTTTCTGCCCAGGCTCGCGTGTGATGGTCCAGTGCCTGGCCTTCCAACCCCGGCGGCTCATGGCGAATGCACAAGGTTTGCAGGGCGGGCGTGGCCACCAGTGCCCAGTGCTCACTGGCTTCGATCTGCTCTGCCAGCCAGCGCGCATTGGCCAGGTCTCGCCGCAACCGCGCTTGCAGGCCGCTGACGCCTTGCTCGCGTATCAGGAACCACAACTTCAAGGCGCGGAAACGGCTGCCCAGGGAGATCCGCCAGTCACGGTAGTTTCGCACTTGGCCGTCTGCGCTGGACTGCAGGTAGCTCGGGTTGGTGGTCATGATGCGAATCAAATGCTCGGGGTCGCGCACGAAGTACACTGAGCAATCGAAGGCCGCGCCCAGCCATTTGTGCGGGTTGAGCACAAGCGAGTCAGCCTTTTCGATGCCATCCCACAAGGCCCGGCATTCCGGCAGGATCATCGCCGCGCCAGCCATGGCCGAGTCCACATGCAGCCACAGACCGTGGCGTTGGGTGAGGTCGCCAATGGCCGCCAGAGGGTCGATCGCCATGGCAGCCGTGGTGCCGGTGGTGGCAATCACCACGCAGGGCGTGTTGCCAGCGGCCAGGTCCTGTTCGATGGCGTGCGCCAGTGCCTGGGGCGACATTGCATTGTGTGCGTCGGTGGCGATGGTGCGGATATGGTTCTGGCCGAATCCGGCCAGGATCGCCGCCTTGTTGACCGAGCTGTGGGCATGGGCTGAGGTGTAGACGATCAGGGGCGCGCCGCTGTTTTGCAGGCCGTTGTGCATCAGCGCGTAATCGGAGCTGCGTTCCCGGGCGCTGATAAGCGCCACCAGCGTGGAGGTGGACGCAGAGTCCTGGATCACACCGCTCCACGTGCTGCCCAGGCCGAGCATGTCGCGCAGCCAGTCGGTGGTGACTTCCTCTATTTCGGTGAGGGCCGGGCTGGATTGCCAGGACAACCCAATCACACCCAGGCCGGTGCTCAGGCAATCGCCCAGCACTGAGGACAGTTCCACATTGGAAGGGAAGAACCCGAAGAAACTGGGGTGCTGCCAATGCAGCAAGCCGGGCATGATCAGTTTTTCGACGTCGCCCATGATCTGTTCGAACGGTTCGGCGGTTTCAGGCGGGCTGACCGGCAGGGCGGCTTTGATCTCGCCAGGTTGGGTGGTGGGCTGCACGCCGCGTTGTTCGATGTTCTGTCGGTAGTCTGCAATCAGGTCGATCATGGCATAGCCATGTTGGCGGAATTCTTCGGGGGTCATAGATAGACGTCCATGTGCATGAGCAATAAAAGTATTAGCACCAGAAGTAAAACGGTTCACCGGGGGTATAGCCGATAAACGACTGCATGCTGACGCGTTTTCCCGAATCGAACCCGCAGATGGCGTGGGGGCGGCGGGTATTGATGAGCACCAGTTCGTTCTGGCGTGGGCGGATGCGCAGCGGTTTTTGTAAACAGTGTTCGGGCAGTTGGGCACCCTCGAAGCGCTTGACCTCGTCATAGCTAAAGGCTTGGGTATCCCAAATGATCAGCTCGCCCCCCGAAGGCGGCGTTTGCAGGTAGATGTTGGCGCTGAACTGATGCTGCAGTTCAGCGATTGTGCGGGGCAGGCAATCCACATGGGGCACCGTTTCCGAGAGGTGCGCCGTCTCCGGGAACATGACGCGGATGATCCCGCAGAACATCGGTCGGCCCTGGAACGCAGCGGCGGTTGCACCTTGCGGCCAGAGCGCCTGGAACTGTTCCATCAGCTGTTGAATGGGCGGCGTTTGCGGCGCACAGAGGCTGTCGATAAGGCCGCGCATACGGGCCGCGTCTGCATAATATTTCTGTTGGGCGTCACCGCCGGCGGCCTTGCCGTACGTGGAATTGAACGGGGTGCCCCAGCGATGCACACCATAGAAGTGCTGAACGACGCGCCCCTCTTCGTAGGTTTCATGGCCGTAGTGTTCCAGGGTGGCGGTGTCGTCGATGGCCTGAATCAACCGTGCGCTGGTGGTTGCGTTGGCAAATTCAGGTACCCGAATGGCAAGCACTTCGCCACTGATGAGTTTTTTCAAACTTGCAGTATTGAGGTGTTCAAGTTCCAGGATTTTTGTGGGGGTGGAAAGAATCGGTTTTGTAGCGACATGGTCCGTCATGCAGTGAAGCTCCCTTTAAAGTTTTATCCGTACGCCTTTTGTATTACGCAGAGCGTGCGCACTAAATTAGTTTTAAAGGGCTGAGGGGAAACCGCAGGGGCATTTTCAGCAGGCAAAAAAAAAGCGGCTGCCCATTCGGGCCGCCGCTTTTTTTACCGCCAGTGCTACTTAATCCGGCAGTTTGAACGCCATTACATAGTCACCCTGCTTGGTCCCCAGGGAACCGTGACCGCCCGCCATGACCAGCACGTATTGCTTGCCGTCCTTGCCGGTGTAGGTCATCGGGGTGGTTTGCGCGCCTGCAGGCAGGCGGCCTTCCCACAGTTGCTTGCCGTTTTTCACGTCATAGGCACGCAGGTACTGGTCCAGGGTACCGCTGAGGAACGCGACGCCACCGGCGGTGGTGAACGTACCGCCCAGGCTAGGCACGCCCATGGTCAGTGGGATTGGAACCGGCGAGCTGTCACGCACGGTGCCGTTCTTGTGCATCCAGATGGTCTGGTGGTTGGTCAGGTCGACCGCGGCCACGTAGCCCCAGGCTGGCGCCTGGCACGGCAGGCCCATCGGCGACAGCAACGCTTCAAGGATCACACCATACGGAGCGCCTTTGTTCGGCTGCACGCCTTCGGTTTCGCTGACGCGTGGGCCTTGCTTGGCAATGTCGGCGGCCGGGATCAGCTTCGATTTGAACGCCATGTAGCTTGGGTTCACGAAGGCGATCTGGCGCACTGGGTCAACCGAGATGCCGCCCCAGTCGAACACACCGAAGTTGCCTGGGTAGACGATCGAACCTTGCAGGGACGGCGGGGTAAACGGGCCGTCGTAGCGCATGGATTTGAAGTCGATCCGGCACAGCATTTGGTCGAACGGTGTCACGCCCCACATGTCGCGTTCTTTCAACGGCGGCGGCATGAAGTTCAGGTCGGACTTAGGTTGGGTAGGGGAGGTACGGTCGCCCGCCACTGCGCCCTGTGGCACCGGGATTTCATTGACCGGCACCACGGGCTGGCCAGTGGCGCGGTCCAGCACGTAGATGCTGCCTTGCTTGGTCGACGCCATCACTGCCTGCTTCACGCCCGCAGCGGTCTTGATGTCGATCAGCGAAGGCTGGCCGCCCACGTCCATGTCCCACAGGTCGTGGTGAGTGAACTGGAAGGTCCACTTCACGTGGCCGGTGTCGATGTCCAGAGCGGTCAGGCCAGCGGCGTACTTCTCGGACTCATCGGTACGGTCGCCGCCGTACTGGTCGGGCATCTGGTTGCCCATCGGCAGGTAGAGCATGCCGAGTTTTTCATCCACGGCGAACATGGACCACATGTTCGGCGAGTTGCGGGTGTAGGTCTTGCCCTCGGCCAACGGGGTGGTGTCGTCCGGGTTGCCGCTGTCCCAGTTCCACACCAGCTTGCCGGTGTGCACGTCGAACGCACGGATCACGCCGCTTGGCTCGTCGATGGAAACGTTATCGGTCACGTGACCGCCGATCACGACCAGGTTCTTGGTCACGGCCGGTGGCGACGTGGAGTAGTAACCGCCTGGGGCGAAGCTGCCGATGTTGGCACGCAGGTCGACCTGGCCTTTGTCGCCGAAGTCTTCGCACATCTTGCCGGTGTCGGCGTTCAGGGCGATCAGACGGGTGTCGGCGGTCGGCACGAAGATGCGTTTCGGGCAGGCATTCGGTGCGGCAGCCGGGCTGGCAGTGCCCGTCGGGCTCTGCTCGGAAGCGTAGGCAGCGTCATCGTGGTACGACACGCCACGGCAGGTCATGTGCGCCCAACCTTTGAAGCTTTCAGCACCCTGGGTGGTGATCTTCGGGTCGAAACGCCAGATTTCCTTGCCGGTATCCGGGTCCAGGGCAATCACTTGGCTGTGCGGTGTGCACACGTAGAGCATGCCATTGACTTTCAGCGGGGTGTTTTCCGCGGTGGTTTCACCGGGATCGCCTGGGCCAGGGATGTCGCCCGTGCGATAAGTCCACGCCGGCACCAGCTTATGGGCGTTTTCCGGGGTGATCTGTGCCAGTGGCGAGTAACGATCACCGAAGGCCGAGCGGCCATAGGAGTTCCAGTCGCCATCGGCCTGGGTCGGCGCAGCGCTGGCCATGCCCGGCACCGCGTCGCGGTCCAGTTGGCCGGTCTTGACCATTTCACCTGGGTTGGTGAATTGGCTGGCCAGGGCGGTAGCGCCCGCCAGCACCACGGCAACGCTCAGCGCGCCGGTACCCAGCGGGGCCGCTTGGCCCCGCAGCAACGGACGGCGAAACCACGGCAACAGCATGATGATGCCCAAGGCGAACAGCAGGGCCAGGCGCGGTACCAACTGCCACCAGTCCAGGCCGACTTCCCACAGTGCCCACACGGTGCTGGCGAACAACACCAGGGCGTACAAGCCCAGCGCAGCGCGTCGGGTGGCCAGCAGCAACACGCCGGTCAGGGTGATGCCGATACCGGCCAGCAGGTAGTACAGCGACCCGCCGAGCATGCTCAGCTTGACGCCGCCAGCCAGCAAGGCCAGCCCCATGATCAGCAGCAAGACGCCTAGCAACCTGGGCAACAGGCGGCTTGGGCTTGAGGCACCATCAGTGCTCATAGTGTGTTTCTCCGTTACGTTGGAATTATGTAACCCCGTGCTTCACTCACTGTAGATGACGATTCGGCTCGGGCTTGGTTCATCGTTATTTTTGGTTTTTTCTGTGGCTAACTGGGTTATCCACAGGCGGGCAACCAATCTCCCAGCACCGGTCGATTCAAGACAGCGCTGTCTTTGTGCAATAAGAGATTCGGTAAAGGAGTCGACCGGGAGCTGAAGCGTTTCAGATTGTTGCGAAGGATAATGCGGCGGGGCGTTTTGAGAAAGGGTGAATCGCAAGATGCATCATTTCAGTTTTGGTAACAGTGACAAATAGTCGCCCCAATACCGATCAGTCAAGGGAACGCAATGCTCAACGCAACGACGATCAAATGTGGGAGCTGGCTTGCCTGCGAAGACGTCGGCCCAGCAAACATTGATGTTGACTGACCCAGCGCTTTCGCGGGCAAGCCCGCTCCCACAAAGGATTTGCGGTGATGACTAGAAGGTAGTGCGAACGCCGAACTGCACGCTTCTACCTGGCGCCGGCGCGATATCGCGCAGGATCGAGCTGGCATAGCGTACGGTCTGGTTGGTCAGGTTTTCCCCGTTGACGAAGGCCAGCCACTGGCTGCCGCCCACATTGAAGCGGTACCCCGCGCTGGCGCCGAGAGTGGTGTAGCCATCGGTGCCGCTTTCGTTATCCGGCACACGCCCTTGGCCTGCGGCATGTTCCACGTCGATACGTGCTTGCCAGCGGTCCAGTTCCCACAGCAGGCCGCTGCTCATGCGCAGGGGCGCGATGCGTGGCAAGGCTTCGCCGGTGTCCAGGTTGGTGGCGCGGGTGTAATCGCCCGAGAGTTCCAGCGCAAACTTACCGTAGGCGCCTTCACCGAGCTTCCAGTGATCCTGGGCTTCGAAGCCGGCGAAACGCGCGCGCACGCCAGAATATTCGTACTCGGGAATACCGCCCGCGTCCTCTTCGCCTTCATCGTTCAGGGTACGACCCGTGCCCAACAAGCCGATGTAATTGGAGAAGTGGCTGTAGAACACGCCGAAGCTGCCCTTGTGGGTGCCGTTGTCAAAGCGCAGGGCCAGGTCGCTGGACACGGCCTTTTCTTTCTTCAGGTTGGCATCGCCCAACTCGTAGGTACCGGTGGCAACGTGGGCGCCGTTGGCGTACAGCTCGTAAAAGGTCGGCGCGCGTTCGGTGTAGCCGAGGGTGGCGGCCAGGGACCAGATCGGCGTGAGGGCGTACACCGCACCAGACGACAGGCTACCGGCGGTGAAGTTACTGCTCTTGTCGGCATTGGCAAAGCGCTCGTTGCCTTTGGCGTTCGGGTCGACGCTGGTGTGTTCCAGACGTGCGCCTAGGCTGAGTTTGAGGCGCTCGGTGGCTTGCATTTCTTCGAGGATAAACAGTGCGCCGGCGTTGGTGTCGGTCTGCGGTACGAAGGCTTCTTCGCCCAGGGCCGAGAACTCGTTGCGCGTCACTTGGGCGCCGACCACGCCATCGAATGGGCCTATCGGCTGGTGACGAGCTTCCACCCGCGCTTCATAGCCTTTGTTCTTGAAGGTGGTGCCGGTTTCGCCGCCTTCGATTTCTCGGTGTTCGTAGTCGGTGTAACCGGCGTCGAGTTTCACCGAGGTAAACGGCCCTTGCAGGTTGCGGATCTCGGACGCAAAGGCGTAGTGGTCCTGTTTCATGCGGATGCGCACATCCTGCTCGGCGGGTGAGCCGTAGTTACTGTCGTAATTGCTGTAGGACAGCCCCGCATAACCATCATCCCAGGTGTAGGAACCGCCTACCGCACCACCGTCCTGACGCCCATTGCTGTTACCCAGGCGCCCGTTTTTGCCGGGGCCGTTTTCGCTCTCCGGTGCATGCCGGCTGCGGGCATAGCCTGGGATTTTAAGGTCGTTGAACTCGCGCGCATTGGCATCCAGGTGCAAGGCGAACGTACCGTTGCCGGCTTCCAGCTTGCCTGCGCTGCTGCGGGTGGTGTCGGCACCGCCGTAGCGCAGTTCACCCGCGCCATGGATGCCTTCAATGGCCTCGGTGGGGATGCGGTTGTCGAAGGTGTTGACCACGCCGCCGATGGCGCTGCCGCCGTACAGCAAGGCGGCCGGGCCGCGCACGATTTCAATGCGGTCAACGTTGATCGGGTCCAGTGGCACAGCGTGATCGTAAGACAGCGACGAGGCATCCAGCGCGCCCACACCGTTGCGCAGGATGCGAATACGGTCACCATCCTGACCGCGAATGATCGGGCGGCTGGCCCCTGGGCCGAAGTACGAAGACGACACGCCCGGCTGCTTGTTCAGGGTTTCACCGAGGCTGCCTTTTTGTTGCAGGGTCAGGTCATCGCCCTCCAGCACAGTGGTGGGCGAGGCCAGCTGTTCGCTGCCCAGCGGGTTGCCAGTGACCACTTGGGGCGGCAGTTCCAGGGCATGGGCCTGGGAACCCATCAACAGGGCGGCGGCGAGAGGGGACAAGCGCCAGAGAGAAGGCAACGACATCGGATATTCCTAGGAAAAATGACTGTTAATTAAAGTTACAATATAACATCTCCTTTTTGCTAGGAAGGGGAACTTTTCCCCAGGGGCTATATTCAATGCGATGCTTCCACCTGCACGCCCCGTCGGCTAAGGTGCGCGGCTGTGTTTCCTCTTTTTGCAAAAGGCCCGGCATGACCGCGACAAGCAACGACCCGCTCCACGGTGTGACCCTGCAACACGTGCTCACCACCCTGGTGGACCATTACGAGTGGAGCGGCTTGGCCGAGCGCATTGATATCCGCTGCTTCAAGAGCGACCCGAGCATCAAGTCGAGCCTGACCTTCCTGCGCAAAACCCCCTGGGCGCGGGAAAAGGTCGAAGGCTTGTACGTCAAGCTGATGCGTACCAAACGCCCACTGGATTGAATGCATGAAGCGCTTTGTCGCGGCGGCCGCGTTGGCCGGTTGGGTGGGGTTGGCGATCCAGCAATACCTGATTCTCCATTCGCGCTGGACCAGTGGTGCGAGCTTGCTGGGCGGCTTGATCAGTTTCTTCAGCTTCTTCACCGTGCTGACCAATACCCTGGTGGTCGTGGTGCTCAGCTATTCACTGGTCGAGCGCGACTCTGCCGCCAAGCGGTTTTTCCTCGCGCCCCGCATCAGTAGCGCGATTGCCGCGAGCATCGTGGTGGTGAGCCTGGCCTACAACCTGCTGCTGCGGCATCTGTGGAGCCCGCAAGGCTTTCAATTTATCGCCGATGAATTGCTGCACGACGTCATGCCGTTGTTGTTTGTGGTGTATTGGTGGCGGTGTGTGCCCAAGGGTACGTTGCGGCTCAAACATATTGCCGGCTGGGTGATCTACCCATTGGTGTACTTCGGTTATGTGCTGCTGCGCGGGCACATGCTCGGGCAGTATCAGTACCCGTTCATGGATGTGGACAGCCTCGGTTATCCACAGGTGTTTGTGAATGCCGCAGGGATTTTGGCAGGGTTCATCGTCATCGCGCTGGCGATCATTGGCCTGGACAAGCACCTCAAATCCCCCTCGATTTAAAGTGAGCACCATTAAGGTGGGAGCTGGCAAGCCAGCTCCCACCTTATTTATTCTTCGTCGCTGCCCTCAGCACGCCAGTAACCCACGGCCTTGAGGTATTCCTCGTTGACCTTGTGCGTGTCCAGCAGTACCCGCCGTACCTGGCGCGACAGCTTGGTTTCGGTGGCGACGAAGCTGTACAGCGTGCCGCTGGGCAGCGTCAGGTTGCGCACCACATCGAGCAGGTCATCCTGGCCGCGCAGAACCCAGATCACCTCGACTTCGGCTGCGCTGTTCAGCGCCTGTTGTTCCGTCGCATCGGCGATTTCAATCACCGCCAACACCTTGCGCCCAGCGGGCAATTCTTCCAGGCGCCGAGCGATGGCCGGGATCGCCGTTTCATCGCCAATCAGCAGGTAGCTGTCGAAGATATCCGGCACGATCATCGAGCCACGTGGCCCGCCGATATACAGGTGCTGGCCGACCTGAACCTGCTCGGCCCACGTGGAGGCTGGGCCATCGCCGTGCAGCACGAAGTCGATGTCCAGCTCGCCAATGCTCAGGTCGTAACGCCGTGGCGTGTAGTCGCGCATCGCCGGTTGTGGGCCGTCGCCCTTGATGCTGAAGGTCGGGCTTTCCAGCGCCGCCTGCTCTTGGGCGTTCTGCGGGAACAACAGCTTGATGTGGTCGTCGCTGCCCAGGCTGATAAAACCCGCCAATTCCGGGCCGCCCAGGGTGACGCGGCGCATGCGCGGGGTGAGATCGACCACCCGCAATACTTGCAGGCGGCGGCGTTTGATTTCGTGGGTTACGCGATGAATGGTTTGAGTGTTCATTGGTCTGTCCCGTCGGCAATGGCTTGGGCGGTGCGATTGAGCAGCGCCGCGACACGAATGATTTCTTCCGGGCTCCAGTGCCCGTTATGCGAATGCAAGGCGTGGCGCAGGTTGTGCACCGCCTCATGGATTTGCGGTGGGCGGTCGTGGCCACGCAGCGAGCGCTTGCTGACATCCAGGCGCATGCGCACACCGTCCAGAGCAACGGCTTGCTCGCTTAAGAAGAGACGACCGGGGTCGGTGATTGTGTAGCGTTTTTTTCCGCCATCGGCGTCGCCGCTGATCAGCTCGCTCTCTTCAAGAAAAGTCAGGGTGGGGTAGATCACGCCGGGGCTGGGGCTGTAGGCGCCGTCGAACAGGCTCTCGATGCGGCGGATCAGGTCGTAGCCATGGCAAGGTTGCTCGGCGATCAGTGACAACAGCAGCAACTTCAGGTCGCCGGGGGCGAATACCCGTGGGCCGCGGCCGCCGCGTTTTTCAAACTCGCCGCGAGGCTCGTGTTTCATGTGCCAGTCCTCTGTGCAGGTTTAGATATAACTTAAGATATATCTTTGGGTGGGCGATAGCCTCTGGCGACCAACGGTCAATGCTGGCTTCGCCACTGAGTGAAATAAGCCGGGTAGATCTTCTTTGGCTTTAGAGTTATAACTTTAATTAGAGTTGTCGCTCGAATTTATATCAAGGCTTGTTGTTTTGCGGTTGTTTCTTACTCGTATGGTCCGTTTCTTACAGCACAATATTTAGTGCGTTTTTAACTACGTAGTTTATTTCCTACGGATACTTTTAAAGTTTTGGCTAAATGCCATCTTTTTCGTTCAAGCCCTGTTTACAAGGGCTACGCGCATTTTGGAGTGTGCCTGCATACCTGCTTTTAGTTTGCGTAGAACATTGTTAGGCATTGTGTGGTTCAACTAACCGGCAGTGTATTTCGTTGTTAAGGGGTTTCCTTGGTGACGAACCAATCAATGTTGTCAACTATAGGTATTGACCATGTTCAAGAAGTTTGCTGTCGCTGTTCCCCTGGCCGTTCTGGCGCTGTCTTCCTCGGTCACGGCTATCGCTGCCGGTGAAGCCAGCCACACCGTCAACCTCAAGGCAAACATCCCGACCACCGTGTTCCACGCCCAGCCGCGCGATCCAAACTGGGGTCGTGACGAAACCATGACCTACAACCTGGTCAGCGGTGAGTTGGCGCCCCTGAGCGCCATCTACGACATCAAGAACACCAACGGTTCGGTCGCCGCCTACATCGAAGGTGGCCCGGCTGTACTGTTCAACGGTGACGCTGCGCAGAACATCCCGCTTACCACCAGCCTCAACGGCGTCACCCTGACCGGCACGCCTCAGGAAGTGGTCAACGAAGCCGACTCCACCCCAGGCGTGGGCGCCGAAATGCGCATCGTCGCGGCCAAGCCTACCGCCACTCAACGCGGCTCCTACACCGCGGTGATGCCGGTGATCTTCGACGCCGTACTGCCAACACTTTGATGCCAATGCATGCCCGTTGACCACGGGCATTTGCTTGCAGGTCGGCTGATTTCCTTCTCTGTCCGCCGACCTGATTTTTTATCTCTTGGCATTCAGGGTATCCGTTCATGTTTCCGATGACGCCTATCGCGGCTGCGCTTGCGCTGCTGATGTGTACGAGTGCGTTGGCTGCACCTGCTGCTTCCGGCGCTGCCACCCTTGGCAGTTTGATTACCCAGGCCCAAGGCCTGCCTGCGGGTTTCAGCGATCACTTTTTCGACGTGCCGCTGGCGGTGCGCGTGGATCTCGATCAGCAACTGCTGGGCGAGGCGCTGATCGTCTTGTCGCGGGATGACCGGGTGACCCTGCTCGAATTTACCGATACCGGCGATAGCAAAGTCCCTGCCGCCACCCGTGACACCTGGCAAGCGCTGCTGGAGAAGGGCGTGGCATTGGGCGCCTGCACCCAGACCTGCCCGGAGAAGATGATCTCGGCGTTCTACAACCTGGAAAATTCCCAGCTCGCGATCCTCACCCAGGACGTCGAACGCAGTGATGACACCCCGCGCTTCTACGACCAGCCGGAAGGCGGCAGCCTCGGGCTGATCATCAACAACCAGCTCAACCTCAACGGCAGTCAGGAAGACAGCCTGGGCGGACGCTACGGCTTGCAAGCCAGTTCAAGCCTTGGCAACTGGAGCCAGGTGTTCAACCTGCAACTGGCGCGGCAAAGTGGCGATGAAGAACAAGTGCGCCATGCGATCCACGAGCTATACACCCAGCGTGAGTTGGAAGGGCAGTTTTTCCGCCTCGGCCACTTCACCCCCAATTCCGATGGCCTGACCCGTCAACTGCGCAGCTTCGGCGCCAGCCCCGATACGGCGCTGGGCCTGATGTATGGCAGTTCCGACAGCCTGGCCATCAACAATTCCAAGCCCAGTGTGTACCCGATCTACGTTACCGCCAACCGCCAGGCGGCGGTGGAGATCTACCGCAATGGTTTGTTGATCAATACCCAGGCGGTAGCGGCCGGCCTGCAGACTCTGGACACCCGGCCACTGCCCGGCGGCATCTATGAAGTTGAAGTGCGTCTGGTAGAAGACGGCCTGACTACCAGCACCACCCAGGAGCTGGTGTACAAGCCCAGCAACTGGCGCAACGCCGAAGACCGCTGGCGCTACAACATATTTGCCGGGCGCGAGACTAAGCTGTTCAGCAACTGGGATGAGCAAGCCTCAGGCGCGATGACGGCCGGCGCGTCCCTCAACTACCTGTTGCACCCCCGGGTGATCCTCGGCCTGTCGGCACGCCAGGTGCGCGAGCAATTGCAATACGGCGGCTCGGTGGACTGGACGGTGGCCAACAACACCAGCGTCTACGCCAACCTGTATCAAACCCAGGAACATGGCACGGGCATGGACCTGCAAGGGCTCTACACCTTTGGTGCGACCAACCTGGTGTTCAGCCACAACCGCAGTTGGCTCGACACCCGTGACACCTACGAAACCCTGTCGGACGGTACGCGTCTGCGGCGCAACACCTTTGTCGGCGAAGCCAGTAACACGGCGTTGTCCGTCAACCATCGCCTCGACGCGAAAAATACCCTGAACATGCGTCTGTCCCACAGCGAAGGCAATGTGGAAGGCGCCGGTATAGACCTGGGGTGGAGCCGTCATGACACATTGCTCGGCAGCGATGCCAACTGGCGTTTCTCGGTGTTCGACCGGCCCGGCACGTCCGGCACCAACGACGCACGCAATCGCGGGCTCGACGTGAGCCTCAGCCTGAACCTGGGCAGCGATGGCCGGCAGATTTCCGGCAGCCTCGGCACCCGCACCGCCCGTGATGGCGGGCGCGACAATAACGCGTCGGTGACCATCCGCCAGGACCTCACCGAGCACCTGCTGCAAAGCGTCTCGGCGACGGCGATCAGCGACACCTATGGCGTCGGCCTGTCGAGCATGGCCAGCTTCAATACCGACACGGTCAGCGGCGACGGCTTCGTGCAGCGCAGTTCCTTCAACGGTGACTTCAGCGGTGGCTTGAACCTCAACAGCACCTTCGTTGCCGGTGCCGGAAAAATGTTGCTGAGCAGCCAGTACCAGGGCAACGGTGCCGGGATGATCATCGACGTGGAAACCGACCTCGATGAAATCACCCTGCGCGCTGACGATCTTGGTGGCGGCAGCTCGGTGTTGCGCCCAGGGCGCAACTACGTGCCGGTCTCGGCCTACAAGAGCAGCAGCGTGAGCTTCGACTTCGACGGCAACCACCCGCCAGCGGCCAATATCCAACCCGCGCGCTCCAGTTATCACCTGAACAAGGGGGGCGTGGACTACCGCAAGATCACCGTGATGAAAACCGTCACCGTGCTCGGCCGGTTACTGGATGAGCGCGGCGTGCCGCTGAGGGGGCACCACGTGATCAACCACGCCAGCCGTGGTGTCAGTGAAGTGGACGGGTTCTTCTCCATGGAAATGAGCTCCAGCGCGCCGACCCTGCAGGTGCGCTACCAGAACCAGTTGCTCTGCCAGTTCCGCCTGGACCCCAGCAATGCGCCGAACGAAAACGACGTGTTGATGATTGGTGATTTGCGTTGCACGCCGGACACCTTGGCCGAAGCCACCGTTAAGGGCGAAACCGCCGGTTGACGGTGGTTTGAATAATGGAACCGGAGATTTTATGAGCGTTATCGCAGCATTAAAACGCACCATCGGGCCGTGTACGCTGGCCTTGGCGTTGGGCTCTTTCAGCCTGCCGGCGCTGGCTATTGTGGAGGAAATCACTGCTGTGTTTCGCCCTGATCCCTCTAACCCAATGAGCAATAAGTTTACCAATACCACGCCGCAAAGTGGGTTGTGCCCCTGGCACGTTCCGGCCCGATGTGAGGCAGTCAACACCTTCAGTATCCGCAACAGCGCGTTCCGGGCCAACTCCGCCGGGCCGATACCGGCCTATCCCGACGACCCACGCAAGAGCGCCTATTTCAAGGTGCCTTCAGCGTTCCGCGACCTGCAAGTGACCCACCGGGGCACTGGCAGAGTGGAAACGGTACAGATGCGCATGGCTGGAATTGGAGGGCGGTGGAATGCACCGGTCTCAGCTTGGACGACTACGGATTCAAACTGGAACCGCTACTGGTACGGGGCGCCCCCGCCGTGTATGCCGATCAATTACATTGCGGCAGGGGTAAATTTCGCGCTGTTTTTCTGGATCGTGCCTGAAAACGCCGGGGCTTGCAGTGTGACCAACGGTTATGCCATTGAGCGCATGAGCTACACCACGCTTGAGTACGGCTATGAACTCAAGACCCCCAACCCGTTGGGCATGGACGCGGGTGTGTATGAGGGGAGCATCACCTACAGCATGGGGCCGGGCGGTGACGTCGATTTCGGCGATGCGATGATCCCTGATGAGAACACCCTCACCTTCAACTTCACCCTGTCGGTGGAGCACAACCTCAAGGTTGACCTGCCGCCAGGCGGTAACCGCGTCGAGCTGTTGCCCGAAGGCGGCTGGCAAGCCTGGCTCAATCGCGGGCGCCAACCATCGCGCCTGTTCCGCGACCAGACCTTCGTCATATCCGCCAGCGGGCGTTTCAAGATGACGCTCGAGTGTGGCCTGGCGATCGGCAACACCTGCGGCCTGCGCAATGGCACGGGGGATGAGGTGCCGTTGCAGGTCGGTGTAACGCTGCCCTTTGGCCTGAACGACCAGCACGAACAGCCGGTAAACAAGGTGCCATTGCGCCTGGACGGTGTGGACACCGAGCTGTTCCAACCACAGTTCTACGTCAACAACCGCCCCGGCAACCTGCACTTTGAAGTCGAAAAAGACGATGTGAAGCAGATGCTCGAGCAGCCGGGCAGTACCTATTTTGGCGTGGTGACCGTGGTCTGGGATTCGGAAGTCTAGGCGGCCATTCATCGCACATCAGCCCGCTGGGCTGCGTTCAATCTATAAGGCGTAATCAAACATGAAACATGCAGTGTTAGCAGTAGGGCTGTTGCTGGCGTCATTGACGGCGCACGCCGGGCCGGCCCTCAATGTGGGGGTGGTGTACGACTACCTGGAAGGTGATCGCAGCTCCTACCTCAAGCGGGTCTACAACGGCGGCACCAGCACCGCGTTCATTAAGGTCAATGTGCTGGAAATCGTTTACAACGCCGACGGCACCTCAAAAGAAGTACCCATCGCCTCGATGACCGACGCCAAGGGCGCCGCCACCAGCCGAGACGGCCTGATGGCCAGCCCGGCGCGGATGATCGTGCCGGCCGGTGGTCGCCAGGGCACGCGCCTGCTGTACATGGGGGAACGCGACACCGAGCGTTACTTCCGCGTGCGCTTCATTCCGGTGGTGCCGGAAAAGGAAGATGACTTTGCCGTGACCGATGAAGAGCGTGCCGAGTACAAGGACGCGCTGGCGGCCGGGGTCAATGTCATGGCGGGCTATGGCACGGTGTTTTTCGTCAGGCCCAAAGACACCCGTTTCGATACGCAAATCAGCGAGACCGCCAGCCAGTACACCCTGCGCAACGCCGGCAACAGCGTCGTGGTCCTCGATGAGTTCAGGGACTGTTCGGTGGCGAAAAAAACCGACTGTGAAGCCACTACCAAGCACCACATCCTGCCCGGCCGCCAGTTGGTATTCGAGAAAAGGCCTGAACGCCAATTCAGCTTTCAGATGATCGAAGGCCGTGCCAAAAAACCGATGTCGGTTAACAGTAACGGGTGATGACTATGTTTAAGCAACTGACGGTACTGGCTGTGCTGATGGCGCCGGTGTTGATGGGCGGGCAGGCGGCGGCGTTCCAGGAGCGGCAAAGCTTTGATGTGTCGGTGACCATTCCGATCCACGAAGCCTATGTGTTGCCCTCCGAGCCGGATTGGATGGCGCATGACCAACTGTTGGCATGGGACCTGGCGACTGCCCGGCTCGGGCGCCTGCGCAAGAACTTCGACGTGAAGAACCTCAATGGCGGCGTGGCGGCGCGCCTGGGTGACACGCCCTACCTGTTAAGTGGCCGCAACCGCATCGAGTTGCAGGTGCTGTTCAATCGCGTGCCCTTGACGCTGGACTCGACCCAGGTGGTTAACGCCGATGAGGCGCGCACGGGCCGTCGCGCCGAACTGGAAATCTCCGCCATTGAGCCGGACGACGGTTACAAGGGCGGGGAGTATTACGGCACGGTGCACCTGGTGTTTGATTTTCTGGCGCCTTGAGTTCACGGCATTGCCGGTCCCTTGGGGAGGCTGCACGGAGTTTATATGAGCTTGATCGCTGCAACTAAGAAACGGTTGGGGCCGTGCGCTTTGGCGCTGGCAATCGGCAGTATCAGCCTGCCGGTGCAAGGGTTCGTCGAGGACATCACGGCGGTGTTTCGCCCCGACCCCACGAACCCAATGAGTAACAAGTTCAAGAACACCACGCCGCAAAGCGGTGTCTGTGCAGGGCATATACCGGCCAGATGCGAGGCGCTGAATATTTTCAGTATTCGCAATCTGGAATTCAAGGCCGACTCTGTCGCGCCGATTGCGGCTGGGCATACAGAACCGCGCCAGGGTGCTTATTTCAAGGTGCCGTCAGCGTGGCGCGATGTTCAGGTGACCCATACAGGTACTGGTGAGGCCGCGACCTTACAAATGCGCATTGCGGGCATTGGTACGCGCTGGGATATAGCCTACCCCCCTGGGGTCAGTGCGTGGACCTATGCGGGGAAAAACTGGGATTACTACTGGGTGGCTGGTGCTCCACCCTGTGTGGGCCTGGGCTATCAGGCGGCGGGGAATAGTTATGGGCTGTTCTTTTGGAGTGTTCCCGAGAATGCAGGGGCCTGCAGCCTCACGCCTGGAACGCAGATCCCATGGCTCAAATTCAGCTACCTGGAATACGGCTACGAACTCAAGACCCCCAACCCGCTGACCATGACTGCCGGCGAGTACCGCGGATCCTTGACCTACAGCATGGGGCCCGGTGGCGATTTTGATTTCGGTGATGTGATGGTCCCTGACGACAACATCGCTACCTTCAACTTCACCTTGCAGGTGGAACACATCCTCAAGGTTGAACTGCCACCGGGTGGTAACCGCGTCGAACTGCTGCCCGAAGGCGGCTGGCAAGCCTGGCTCAATCGCGGGCGCCAACCGTCGCGACTGTTCCGCGACCAGACCTTCAGTATTTTCGCCAGTGGGCGTTTCAAAATGCAGCTCGAATGTGGCCTGGCGATCGGCAACACGTGCGGCTTGCGCAATAGCGCAGGCGACGAAGTGCCCCTGCACGTCGCCGTCAGCCTACCCTTCGGTTTGAATGACGCCCACGGGCAGCCCGTGAGCAAATTGCCCTTACGCCTGGACGGTACGGGCACCGAACTGATTCAGGCCGTGTATTACGTGAACAACCGCCCAGGCACCTTGCACTTCGAGGTCGAGAAAGACCAGGTGAAAGAGATGCTCAAACAGCCGGGTAGCACTTACACGGGAGTCGTGACGGTGGTCTGGGACTCTGAGGTCTAGCAGGCGCTTCATGGGTCAATAAAGCCCCGCCCCAGGAACGGACAGGGCCGACACCGATCACGGCATTATGAAGCGGCGGTCAAGCCCACGTCTTTTATGAGGGCGTCAATCAAATCATCCAGCGTTGAGTAACGTTTATTTAGCAACTGCGGCCAACGATCAATATAGAACTGCCCCTGAGCATTAGTTTGAACAAGGGTGGAAACTATTTCCATATTATTGGAACGGTGGAGCACAGTGGCTTGAGGCGGTAAAGTCCCTTGCTCAACCACGAATTCACCGGCCGATACCAGCCGCGTTCGGGGCGACGCCGTAGTGGGGACAAATGACAAATGGACTTCTTTCTTGAGTGCCTCCATCAGATGCTCGACCGTCCGGTAGCGCTTATTGTCCAGATTCCAACGTTTAATAAAGAACTTTCTACTGGCGTCCTGTTCAATCCGCGTGCGAACAATTTCTCCGCTGTTGGAATGGTGGACCAACCAGGTATCAAGAAATGTAGGCCGCTCGATCAGGGCGTCGCCGATGTTTCTCAGCCGTGCGCTGGGCAGGGTCGTAGCGGAAACGGGGGTCATATACGCGTCATCTTTAAGTGCCTTGCTCAGCTGTTCCAACGTTGTGAAACGTTTATCCTTCAATAGCGGAAACTCTTCAATAAAGAACTTCCCCATGTCGTCAATTTTAATCGGGGCGCTCGCCTCCGCTCCGAGAATGGCGCGGAAGACCACATTGGCTTCGGTGCTTGAGGGCTGCTCGATCAGGAAGTCGTCGACATTTTTCAGCCATGCGCGGTCCGTTGCAGTTCCAGGAAACGGCGCGTGCATGCCGGCAATACCGACGTGCAACCTGAAGTCACTGCGCAGGGCTTTTGTTCCGGGAGCGCCCGGTTCGGGCCCGACGATAGTCCATTCTCCCCGCTGCAGGGGCAATGCCTGGGAGGGGGGAACATCGAGTATCCTCAAGCTGACCGCATCCTGCAGTTGCGCGATGCCCGGCACACCCAGGAACGTATCGCAGTGGGAGTCCCCTATGAGCGCTACCCAATGATGCGGGCCCAGTGCCAACTGGTCGGCCTTGATCACCTCATTGGCGAAATAGTTGAAAAGGTTCGTGCGGGCGTTGTCCGAGTACATGCCTTTAACGTGATAGCTGGCCGTGCAATCGAGTGCACGCACGCGAATGCCCGCCTTGTTAGCCGCTTTGACTACATGGGTGTAAGTATTGTCGCCGTTATAACGCGGCATTTGGCGGGCATCTAGCTTTTTCAGATAACGTTTCAGGTTTTCCGGCATTTTGTTCGTGAGGTTAAAAAGGTCCAGCTCTGCCTGATGCAGATCGGTGAGCAGGTGCTCCAAGTACAATGTACTTGACGCCCTCTTGCTTCAACAGTTTCATGTACTTGATCAAGGCCTGTTTGCTGTATGTATGAGAATGAACTTCGCCGATGACAAGTCCCCGGATCTTTTTACACAGCTGCTTGATAAACGCCTCCTCACTGGTCGCCGTGGCAAGGTCGGCGAAATCGGGGCGTGGCCGTGGCGTGTAAGCGGTAAAGGCCTTTTTGGCGGCTTCATCCAAGCGACTGCGTGTTTGCTTGAAAGCCTGGAACGCCGAATAGTATAGGGCTCCAGCGTTAGGCGGGAGGGTCGTGTTAAAGCTGTCATCTATACGCACCATCTCGTCCAGCTTCGGTTTAAACGACGCGGACAGATCAAACTCACTGTAATGAGAGGGGGATGAGGGGATCTGCGCCGCTCTCGAGGGCCCGGCCGTCGGTACTGTTTGTGGGGTTGAAGCCATTGTCAGCCTGTAGTCACCCCGGGACAGCGTGGCGCTGGAGGTATCGGGCGAAATGCCCACAGCCTGGCCCGGAGCGACATCGTCCACGCGAAGGGCGATGACATTCTGCAAGTCGGCCAGGCCCGGCACCTCGTCAGTACTGCCTATACGACTGTGTTCAACCAGGGCGATCCAGCCCTCATCGGGGTCTTTTTGCGCAAGGGTTTTGTGGGAATAGAAGTTTCTGAGGTTGCTGCTACGTGGGATAAACCGTTCTTGCTCAGAAAGCGCGAGCACATGCTCCATATGGTAGGAAACCGAGGCGTCCACGCCGTCGATTGCGACCTTCTGCTTGTGGGCTTCAAGCATCAGTTTACGGTAGGTAAAAGGGGCATCCACGTTCCACCCCAACGCTTTGTCGACCCGTGCCAGATGGTCCTCGACACGTTTCAATGCGTGAGCGAGATTGCCTTTGGCTTCACCGTTGATAATTTTAAGTTTGGTACGGAAAACATCCGCCGGCAGATTCTCGATGTACACACGCTTTAGCCCTTTCGCTGCCAAGGCCTGCATGTCTTCGATCAGTAACTGCTTACTGGCAACGCTGGTGTTGGATGCGCCAATGATCAGCCGCTTTTTGATTGGGAACAGCGTGGCAAGCACGGTAGACGGGCTGGAATCCGCTGCCAACACCGGCAAGCCAGTGCGGGCCGGGCGCGCTGGAGACGAAGCGTAAAGCGCCTGTGCATCTTGAGTCAGGTGTTTCACCTGATCGGGATAGCTGTCGCGCAGAGGCTTCAAATCAAGAAAGGCCCCGTCAAGTGCGCCCTGCGCAATGAGTTCGTCCGGATTGCTGGCGAGGCGCTTCTTAAACTCAGGGTCGAGCGCGGGTCTGAAGTACTTGCCTTGTTCGGCTGGAATCTCGTAACGCGCCAGTGTCTGGTCAACCTCCTCCTGGAGTGCCTGATACGTCTTCTTGCGCCCGCCGCCCACGACCCCGGAGCGTACCCAATGACCATCGGTGTTCTGGTTGACCAGGCGTGCAGTTGACTGCATTTGCCCGGTGACGGGGTCATGGCGAAGCAGTACATACCGCCCCAGAGGGTCGGGTGTGTTCTTTACCCAAAACGCCTGGCCTTCGAACTGCACCGGTTTCATCCCGGCAACAATGCCAGGGTCAATATCGTTGATCAGCGTGGCCTGCGTTATCGCTTTAGTCGCCGGCCTGATAGACAGTGTGTTGAGCGGGCCTTTGAGGGCCGGGCGAAAGTCAAACAGCACAGCACCGCCCACATTGGCCAGGTAGCCGATGTAGTGTTTCAAGGCACCGGCCATGTCACCCTGTTGGTAGGCACTGATGGCGAGCATCGCGTCCTTGAACGCCAGCAAGCCACCCAGGCCCAGGCTCAATACGGGAAAAGGGATAGTGGCAATGGCGGTGACCAGTTCGATGCACGTCCAGAGGATCCCCACGATCATATCCGTGCGATTGACCGTGGTGGCAACGACATCATCGATTTTGCGCTGCAGCACCATGTTGTAGAGATCATTGCGCAGGTCGGTCACGGTGGTGTGGGGGGTTGTCCGGTCATAGCGCGCCGGGCTTGGGGTTGTACGGTCAATCGTTGCGGGTAATCCATCGCGGGCCGTCTTCAAAAACGTCTCGATTCGCACCCTGGATTGGACCGCCACCCGACCCAGCAGGTAAGCCGACACGCCATCGACTTTTTTCAGCCAGTAGTTGAACAGCTTCGCCTCACGAAAGCCGATGCCATCGGGTGCGTTGGGGGTGTACAGCAACACCGGGTTGTTTGCATGGCTGAACAGGTAGTTACCCATTACCCAATCGCCGTCAATCGTCAGTCGATGGACTTTATAGGTGTTGCGGGTCGTGTCCTCTGTGTCGCCAAGGCTGTCGATGGTGCGCTCCAGCCAGGCGAGGTCGGCCCGTGTGATATTGCCACGCAGGCAACAATCGAGCGCCGCGTGGTGCATCTGCAGTTGTGTGATCGCCAAGGTGGCGTCGCGTCGTTTGGCGTAGCCAGGGCTGCTCGCGTTTTGCAATTTGGCGCGAACTTCGTCGGTGTAGCGTTGACCGATCCACACGCCGGTCACCGAGCGTGACACGTTCTGCGGTGTCAGGCTGCTCAGGTCGACGCCGGCCGGCCCGCTGAAGGTGGCCGAGGAGGAGAATTTCGGGTCGATGAATCCGACGTTATCCGGGTAACCATCTCTGTACAACCTTGTATAGGTGATGGGCTTCGGTTTGCCGCCCAACAACGGCCAGGGTGCCGAGACGTATAGGGTGTCCGGGTCAACATCATTCTGTTCGCGGCCCAGCAGCGTGTTCAGGCTGCGTTTGGCTTTATCGTGCAGATAGGCATCGAAGGTAATGAAGTGGGCTTCCGAATCGGGCATGGCGTTATAGGTGCGCAAGGCACCTGCGGCATCTTCGGCAAGGCGGGTCAAACGGGTTCGGTCCGCCGCCTGGGCCGAGCGATACCACAGCGGGGTGCTGTGTTCGTAATCGTCTTGCGCTGCCCTTTGCGAATGCACGACCATGGCGTCCAGGCATATCGGGTGCGAGCACAAAGGGCCAAATGTCACCTCCTCGTGGTCCTTCGCGTCGGGCTTGAAGCCTAACCCTGCCAGGAACGTGCCCATCTTCTGCCGAAAACGCAGGGGGCATTGCTCCAGCAGGTAGTCGCTCATGGTCCGGCCTTTCAACCGGGTTTTGTCATCGGCCCAACCGATGATGTGCGACTGGCATTCGCGTTCGGTGGTAAATGCCAGGAACTGTCGCTCGCGGGGCGAATCCGGGGTGCACAACAGCAAGCGCCGGATTTGGCCGGTGGCGTCTTCTTCGCGCAATAGCCACAGGTCTTTGAGTTGCGCGCCATGCAGCAGCACGGTTCGTGCACGCAAGCGCGGGTTCGTACCGGCTCGCAACGTTTCGAATAAGCTATGGTCTGCCTGGCTCAGATCGCCCCGCAACCGGGCGATAAAGGCGAGCAATACCAGCCGATGATCAAACAGGTCGCGAGCCGCCTTTTTGAATTCAGCCTTGGTTTGCATGTCTTTTTGCAGCGCGGCAAAGTCCTGGCGCGGTGCCAGGCCCGGTGCGCGGAGCATGTCGAGCAGGCTCTGCGCATTCAGAACGGCATGGTCACCTTGCAGTGCCGCGCCTGCATACGTCAGGGTAGTGTTTGTCAAGAAATCAGAGCCGGGCAACTCATCGCCGGTATGCAGCCCCGCGTAGCTCAAGTGCACCAGGTTGCGTGTCTGTTCATAGGTGCCGACATTGGCGACGTTGCGTCGAGTGGTGAGGTGCAAGTGGTGCGGATCCAGGTCGTGGATTTCCAGCTCTTCGTCCAGGTACTCGGTCAACTGGAAGCTCGCCAGGGCTTGAGGGGAGGCGGCAGGCCCCAGTAGCTCGATATACGTTGCCCGGGCCTGATTGTAATCCTGTATGAAACGGCTCAGGGTTTGCTGGTCCGTCGAAGCCGCGTTGCGATACCAATCCGGCAGGCCGTTGTAGACGCTGCGCTCTAGCAACTGTTGGCGCCTGAACGCCAAGCGTGATGACAAGTCTGGCAGCGCCGCCTTCACTGCCTTGTCCAAAGCTGACTCGAGCAGCGTTGCCTCGTGCAGCGGGTTTTCAGCCAGGCTCAATGCCCATTCGATGTCCTGGCGGCGCTTGTCGATGATCGCGTCGTAGGTATGTTCGAACAGTGGCTCGCCTTCAATGGGCAGCAGTTGCAATGGCCAGATATCGACGACGTCCAGCGCTTGATAACGTACAGGCAGGTGTCGGCAGAATTCTTCGCGGCCTGCCGGCAAGGCCAGCGTCGCCTTGAGACGCTGGTCGAGCTGCGCCAGCGAGTCGAAGGCCTCCAGGCCTCGGTTTGGGGTGAATAACAGGACGTGGCCGAGGTCTTCTTCCGATGTCAGGTTATCCACGACTGGGCTGGATTTACGCGTGAGCACAAAGGCCCCGGCAAACTCCACGGTGTCGTCCTGGTAGCTGAAATTGAGCGAATACATGCCCGGCCGGAAGGTCGGGCCCCGGGAGCAGTCTTCAATCATGCGCTGTTCGGCCGGCGACAGCAGGTAATCGCGCATATCGAGCTTGGCCTGCTGTTCCAGCGCATCAAGACCGGCCGTCTGGGTGAGGCAGCTCTTGCGCCCTTGACCGCCCACCGTGCTGGTTTCGTCGAGGGTTTGCAGGTGGTTGTTCAGGTCGGTTTTGAGCGTGGCGAGCAGGGTTTTACCGGTTTCCTGGGTGAGGTCTGCCCCATTCAATGTCTCAAAATGGCGGCGTGCCTGAATCAGAAACTGTTCGTTGGCAGCGGTCAGGGTGGTGTTCAGTGTTTCCAGCGCCAACAGTTCGGTTGGCAAGGCGATGGGAGGCTTGGCTTGAGGGCGCAGCTGCGGGTCGATTTCAAGCAGATGGGTGCGTATTTCTTGAAGCGTTGGTGATGCTGCCGGGGTGTTCGACGTGCTCATGGGCACTGTCCTCACGCTGATGGAATGAACCATCAGCATGGGGTTGGGGCGGGTTGTGCAGGCGGTAACTATGCAAAGTGCGGGTCAAGTACGTGCGTTCAGACCGGAGCCTGGGTGGACGTGCCAGCCGCCGACAGGTCAACAGGGGCGGTTTGCGGCGGTGTAGAGGGAATTCCCAGGCGCTCAAGGCGCGCTGTATGAGCAGGGTTGTGCCTGAGGAAAGCGCCTCCCTTGGGGGATACGTATTTCATCCAGGAGTCGATGTGAAAGCCGTTATCATATGCATATTTCATAATCTCCGCTTTTGTGATGGGCGTGGTTCTCGGGATTTCCGGGCGCAGATACAACCTGTTCCAGTCCAGGAGATGTTTGTCGGTGATCTTGCCTCTCGCCCCCGATGGAAGATTGGCTAGCCTTATTGATCGGATCATGCCTGGCTCGGTCAACTTGCCGCCCTTTGTCACGTACCTTGCCCACACGGTTGGGCTAATACGGTGGGCCCTGACAAAGGCCTGTGCAGCGTCCGAGGTTTCATCACCGAGGCCTGTCCAAGTCTTGAAAAGCTCGTCTGTAAACTTTGCGTACCCTTGCGCGGGCGCAGGGCTGAGTTTGGCTATCCCTGCCGCGTTTATCTCGCCGCTTTGCCTTACATATTTGTTCCATGACTTGACTGCGATATTTCGGTTTTTAAAGAAGTCTGCGGGGTTTAGCGTGGTCAGCGGGTTGGCTGACTGGGCATTGGCAGCGACGTGCGCGTTCCAATCCCTGAGAGCAGCGGTGAAATGGCTGTCGACTTTTGGCCCTCCGCCGGGCACACGGTTCAAGGTGTCCAATGCCCACTGTTGGTTGGCCAGTTTGCGCAGCTTGAAAGGTGTGAACCCTCCGCTCGGCGTGAGCACGGGGGCGACCAGCCCATGGGGGTCGTAGAGGTTGAACGAGTCCTGAATCCGAAACACCTGCTCTTTGCCTTTCCCATCGGCGCTGCGGACCAACAAGGTGCGCAGGGCGCCGGGCGTGCGATAGATGCCTGTGCCTTCGGACAGCGAGGAGCCGGCCGGAATGCCACCCTTGACCACCAGGTTGGGGTTCGCTTGTTGGAAGGCTCTTTCATAGGCTGTCAGGTCGGGCTTGGGCGTGTTTCTGGCGGACCTGAGCAGCATCTGCAACGGCTTGATGCCAATACCGGCGGTGCGTGCAGCGCCGGTGACCGTGGTGGTGGCCGTTGCAACCTCGAACAGAACACGCCCCTTTCCGGCGTGACGTGCTATCAACCCTGCAACGTTTTGCCCCAGGTTGCGTAGGGCCTGAACCGTGGTTTGCCCCATCCGGCCCACCCACTTGAAGGTGCAAGAGGTCAGATGCCCGGCCCAGGGGAACCCACCCAGTACCGTCGTGACGACTTCAACGCCGAACATCACCTTGTTGAACGTGGATTGGTCGGTCAATTCCTCGTTGGTCACGCTTTCGGTATCGGTCTTGTCCAGCAAGTACAGGTAGTTCTGCCGGTACAACCCCTCCAGCACATCGCCGGGATGGGCCACCAGGCGATGATTGAGCAAGCGGGTGTTGGCCGGTAAACGTGCCTGCAGGTAAGCCTGCCAGGCCGAGTTGCGCATCAGCTTGATCAGTTCGGCTTCGCTGGCGATTTCCCTGAGCTCCAAACCGTCGGGCGCATGGGGGGCATAGAGCACCAGCATTTCATCATCGGCGGTGGAGAGTAGTAAAACGCCGTTCACGGTCTGCCCGCCGCGCCCCTCGGGAGCGTTGCTGGCCGGATTGAACATCAGGGCATTGGCGATGATTGCCTGCCCGTCGACCGGTTGGCGTGCCTTGGGGTCTGTCGCGGCGAGTACGGCAGTCACCCAGGCGGCGGCTTTCTTTTGAAGGTTGTCATCGGCGACAGCAGTGCTGTAGGCATCCGGATTCAAGCGGGCCGACAAGGCTGCATAGTCCAGGGCGGCCGCCTGACTCGCTATCCAGGCTCTCTGGAGCGAGGTGTTTCTTGAGGATGTTCTCGGTGTACTCGTGGCCGATATTCAGCTCTTTGACCCACAGTTCGAGGCGTTCCTTGTCCACGGTGATGGCATTGCCTTGGGCGTCACGTAGCCAGTTGCCCTGCGAGGTGGTCAGTTTGGCTTCCAACGTGTCGTCTTCTGTCCACGATAAGCTCCTGGCCCACGGTTTGTTGTTTTTCAGCAGCAGGTTGGTCAGGCTGATGGGGCTCGACCTCACCGTTTCATGTACTGAGCCAAAACCGGCACCGCCACTGATACGGGTTCTTGTGGTACGGATGACCATCGTCTGGTCCGGGTCAACGCCCTGCGCGGGGTGGTCTGCCAGGAAGGCGCGTATCTTCAGCAGTACCTGTTGCCTGGCATACTTGGCCAGTGTGGGGATCAGCGCGTTCCATTGCTTGCCCAGTTCGTCCTGTTTCTCGTCTGTGGTGCGGGATTGGTCTAGCAGTGCCTTCTGGTCCGCTGGGCTCAGGCGCTTTTCCCAGTCCGCCCGCCAATGTTCCAGCAGTCGTTGGTTACGCGCCACAAAGGCCTCTGCCATGTCCAGCAGCTCGACCAGCTCCGTACGGCCATTGCCTTGGGGATCCGGTTCACCGTCGGCCAGGCCCAGGATGGCCTCGATGTCAGACTGCTGCTTGTCCAGCAACGCTTGAATACTGTCGGCGACAAAATCACATTCTATCGGCGCAAAGGTGTTGCGCAGGTCACTGCCCCATAACCCGGTTTTGCCGCGCAGTACCAACAGCGGCAAGCTGGCGATCAGTAACCTGCCCGTGTCCTCACCGGTATTGATGCGTGCCTTCAGGGTGTCGTGCAGTGTTTGCAGGGTTGCAAACTCTTCAAAGCCCTGGTTTGGGGTATACAGCACTACCTGGCCCGCTTCAGCCCTGTGGGTACTGAGGTTTTTGTGCCCGTAGGGCCAGTGGGGAAGTGCCGGGCTGGAGCCGTCGCGGGAGGTCAGGACGAAGCTGCCGGCCAGGCGCACACCCTCTGCGTCACCGGTGCTCAGCGTTAGTTGATACACCCCTGGTCGATTTCCGTGGCCGAAGCGGGCTTCACGCCGGGCCAGGGTCGGGTAGAGCAGCACGCGATCAATCAGCCGTTTTGCTTGGGGGCTCAAGGTGTTGTCGGCGAAAGCCAGGCGCGCCTGCACATCCAGGACTTGACGGTGTACCTCTATCAGCCTGGCCTGTGGGCAGGCCAACTCAGGCGCAATGGGCGTCTGCCAGTAAGTGGTGACGTTTGCGGTCAACCTGGCCAGTAGGGTTTCAGCCAGGGCCGTCAGTGTGCCGGTATAGGGGACCTGATCGACAGTGCTGAAAGCCGTGGCGCTGCTGAAGACGCCTTCGGTGTGGGTCGCTCGTTCCTGGGGTTCATCTTCCCAGCACAATAAGGTGCACAGCGCCTCCAACAGGGTTTGCGAGGATTCAAAATGGCGCTGGCCGTCGCTGTCGGTGCGGTAGCGGTTGACATACAAATCGGACGGTTTGGTCTCGGGGGGCAGCTGTGGGAAGGTCTCCTTGAGCAGGGCTGACAACACGCCCTCCAGCGAGGGATGTGTGTGTTGGGCCATTACGTATTCGATTTGCTGGTTGAGTGCGTTCCAAAGTTGTATCAGTTGCGCCTGCTGTTCAGGGTCTGGCGGGGTGTGGACGAGGTCGGGCAGGCTCATGGGGTCTACCGGTGCAGGCAAGCGGGCGCTCAATCCCGGACTGCCCTTGAGCGGCAGTGCCAGGGTTGCACTCAGCTCGGTCGCCAAGGCCTCGAACGTGGTCTGGGGGGCGCTGAAGGCTTGGTCGATATCGGCCTCTTGCTGGTCACGCTGGCCTTGCAGGCACGCACTGAATACAGGGCCGGTGATCGGCATGTAGCGCAAGTTCTGTGCGCTGCGTAACCCTTCGCCGACAAGGCTGCGCTGGCTGAGTGCGACGTTGGTGAGCAGCCGGCTTTTTTCGGCGCCCGCCACCAGGCGTCTGCGCAGGGTGTTTTCCATGGTGGAGAAATGCTCGAATATCTCAACCCCAAATTGCGGGGTGTAAAGGACAGTCGGTCGGCTCCCGTGCAATCGTTCAGTGAGTACGAAGCAGCCGTTCAGCGCCGCCGACCATTCGGGCTGGCCCGTCGAGTACAGGGTGATCCCCACCGCTTGCGGCCGCGTGGCGGTGCCCGAGGTCTCATGGAGCACCAGATTGTCGATCAACTGCCGGCCCTCGGTGTGTATCTCCAGGTGGGCCTTGGCCGCGGCAACGTCTGCCAGGGCTTGAGTGTCCGTGGGGTTTTTCTGTAAGGCCTGCTCGGCCTGTGTCACCTGTTGCAGGGCGTCGTGGGTTTTCAGATCCGACTCAAGCACAAATACCACGCGCTGTTTTTGACTGATGGCCTCAAACACACTCAGGGCCCCGGTGGTTGCCTGGGCAGACGTCCAGAACACCTCGAGCTTGCGCGAGTACAGTGCCAGGCTGTCGTGGCGCAGGTTGTCGATCAGTTGATTGAAGGCCGTGACCTCAAGTGCAGTCATTTCGCCGTCGCGGCCAGCGTCGTGGGCACGTGCGTAGAAGCCGACTGCCTGCGAGACCGCGCCGGTTTGCGGTTCTTTGGCACGCTCTGTC
Organism: Pseudomonas sp. AM4(2022); assembly: GCF_036346515.1. Classification (NCBI taxonomy): domain Bacteria; kingdom Pseudomonadati; phylum Pseudomonadota; class Gammaproteobacteria; order Pseudomonadales; family Pseudomonadaceae; genus Pseudomonas; species Pseudomonas sp. AM4(2022). The sequence goes on along the minus strand of NZ_JAOTNW010000001.1, from coordinate 151,908 downwards.
GGTATTTTGCCGGTGGCAATAGCCTCCTGAAGCACCTGTGTCAGGTTACGCGTTCGGGTAACACGGGGCCGCCGTGGGAGGCTGTCCGAGTCGTCCTGCGCTGGGGTGTCGTACATATACTCGTTGAGAAAAACCGCATCCGGATCAAGCGGGTTACCGGGCACAAGGTTGGCCAGTGCCTGGCGTAACTCGGAGGCCATCAACGTGGCGAAGACCGGCTGGGCATCCAGCAGATGCTCGATGGCGGTGAGACAGACCGGTAACCGGCGCAGCAAGTCTTCGGTGGGGGGCAGGGGGAGTGAAGGCATAACCTGGGTTTCCTGTAGAAATAGGGTGAGGGCACCCCACGTGAATCGAACAATCGACTCCACCTACACTAATAACCCTGGGCAAAGGGGCGGCCATACATAACCACTGCATGGGCCTTTTATCTCTGCGTGTCACTGCGGTTTTTGCAGGAACCAGGGGCCGCCTGGTTCCTGCTCGCTCCTGCAATGGGACGGAGGGTTATAACCCGGCGGTAACCATGGCCTGGCGGGTCAGGCGGCGGCCCAGCTCCTGTTCGTCATGGAAACTATTGAGAAACAGGCTCAAGTACTGTTCATCTGTCATAGGCTCGCCAGTCAGGACTTGCTCATGGGGTACATTCAGCGCGTCTGCCAGGTTGAGCAGACGTTGCCGGAGTTGGATCCGGGTGGCCGGTTTTTGTTGCTCCGGTGACAGTTGCTCATGGGCGGCCCAAGCGTTTTGAGCCAGGCGCAAATCGTCGATGCTTTCACTGGCTTGTTCATGTTGGCATTTGATCTGTCGGTACTCCTCGGGACGGGTATTGAGCAGGTAGTCGCTCCAGAAATACTGCTCAAGCATTTGGTTCACCAGCCCGTCGCCTTGCTCCTCCTCGATAACCTTGTCGTAGGCATTGGCCAGTTGTCGTCCTTGCGCGAGGCCACATAACCGCTCAGTTGCTCACGCAGGGTTTGCGCCCGTGCCTCGTTGTCGGCGGGCAAGGGCTCGCCGAGTAGAGCGGTGAGCTCGGCTTTGTCCAGAAAGTCGACGACGCGTGGGGTTAGCCGGCCTGCCAATAACGCTTCACGGCTGATGGACAGCGTTGATTCCTGTGCTGCCTGCATCGCGCCATGGTGCATCGGCTCAGGTCATGGCAGTGCGCGGCCTTGCCGTCGAGCATCAGGTTTTGCTGGCCCTTGATCAAACCTGTGATCAACGCATGATCCAGCGCCTGGATATCGCCCTTGATCAATGCCATGCGCGCGGCCACCGTGAGGGCGGCCTGTTGGTTGAGCAGCACCCGGGCGCGCAGTACACCTTCGACCACAGGGGCGGTCTGGCCGAGATAGCTCTCAAGGTGCTGTTGGTACTGGGCGCCGATGTCCAGGTCGCGAAACAGCGTTTTGAATTGCTGGATCGACAGCCGGGCTTTCAGAGGGACGACTTCGAAATGGCCCAAGGCGTCAGGCTGGGTGATGAATTGCGAATCGGCGGTGAACGCCTCGCTGTCGGCAAAATTGTGCAGTGCCGCGTCCAGCAGCGACACCGTGCTGCTTTGCACGCCACCGCCAAAGTCCCTGACCCACCATGCCTGGTCGGCCGGAGCATAGAGCCGCAGGCAGGTGCTGCGGACATCGACATCAAGGTTGTATTGTTGTTTCAGCGCGGTTTTTAACAAGGGCTCGGCGAGGCACTTTTGTACCAGTCCGGCATAATTTTTCGGCTCGATTTCAAGGCGCCGACGCGTGATACCGAGAGCGTATTGATCCAGTCGGGCAAAGCCTGGCGAATGACTGCGTAATGTTGGCCTTTATCTTCGTGTGTAGAGGGGGCAATGGTGCTCATGGCTTGTTTTCTGGAGTGAGTCGGGCGCTCAGACTAGGCTCGCGCAGGGACGCGCTTGGCAGTAGCTGTCTATCGACACGGGATGTCGGGCAGGCTGTAGCGTCGATGGTTCCATCACACCGAGAAACCCTGTCATGACGTTGTCCGAGCCCGGCCCAGCTTCCCTGCGCCAAACCCATATTGACCAAATCGAGACCCTGTTCCGTGATCCACCGTCATTGCTCACTGTGGCGCAAGAGGCTGCCCAAGCCTATCTGGACCAACATTTTGCGACGCAACAAGGGATGGCCGGCCTGATCCATATAGGCACACCCACCGCTGGCAGCACCGATGCATTGCCGTCCTACGCTTATCAGCCTTTGCCTGAATTACTGGTGCAGCGCTTGGCCGGCGCCAGGCCGACGTTATTGGTCGAGCAGTATCAGATTGTGGTCCGACAGGTTCGCGAAGTGTTTGTGTCAAGTGGGCCGACCCTGGCTGAGCTGGAGAAGCTGATCAATGAGTGCGGTGCGGTGCTTCTGAGGTTCTTTTCCAATCGTTTGCAAATGTGGTGGCGTGAGCCTGTTCCGATAAACAGGGTCCGTTGGGGCTATCTGTCCGACCACCTGCTGGCGTTGCTCTACGACTCACCGAAACCTCCAGGCCTGGACGAAAACCGTTTCGCTGCGCTGTTCCCCAAAAACCTGTTACGCCCGGTGCGGCCGACCGCTGCATGGAGCCTGCATGGCGGCCCGTTGCGGGTGCAGACCGTGCACCTGCAAGGGGGCGATCAAATACAGATGTTGCCGCTGCTGGTCTTCAGCCATGCCTCGACCACCTTGCTGTTCAGCCCGGCTAGCGGTATCCACGTGCTCAATAGCCTGGACGACATCGGCGCTATGTTGCCGGCTTATACCAGCGCGGTGCTGACGGGCGCGGCTGATCATTGGTTCGTCCTGGAGGCTCAGGGCGACCCGTTCGATGCCTTGGCGTCAAGTTACCTGGCACGCCAGCTGTTGGAGATCGATAGTATCCAGCGTACTGTGCCGCGCGCGACGCAGGCGTGCCAAGCGCTGCTCGATTACATCATTGATCCCAGGCGTTGGTTTATCTGTGAGCTGAGCGCGCCCCAGCAACGCTTGCGCCAGGTCATGCCCGGGTGGCTGGCCCAGGCGGGCCCAGAGGACAGCATCGCCTATGCTCAGTTGTTGCAGCAGTGGGTGTTGGCCCAGCATGAAAGCGGGGCAGCGCATTTTCTTGAGGGTATCGAGTCGATTACCCAGTACGCCGACCGTCAGGTAGAGCAGTGCCTGAGGGCGCAACCTGGTGCGACGAAACTCCAGCCGGGTGACGTTTCGCTGACCTTTGATCGAGTGATCGCGGCAGCCGTGCCGGTGCCGGGCGGGTTCATTGCCGGTGAGGTGGACCCGGTCACGGTGACGCTGACCGAGCTGGCCCTGGAAAACCTCGCTGGGTTCCCGCACACCGTCAAGCGCATCACGCTCAACGATGCAGCGGCACCGACCTGGCTGACGTACAGCCTGATCAAATGCTGTGTGGATGAGGCGGACGTGGGGCAAACCTATCCCGCCCTGCTGAAAAAAAAGCTGATCGACGACACGGCTGAGGTCACCCGCCGTCGGCAGCAGTTCAGCCGGCAACTGCGAGTGCAACTGCCGATGTTGGCCCTGGAATCGAAGATCAAGGGCGAGTACGGTGTGACCCGGAGCGGTTTTCAGCTGGTTCTCGCGGCCTTGCAGGCGAGTGCCGCCGAACGTCAGGTCGGTGGGCAGGCTGTCGCGCTGTGGCCGTTGGCGTTCAAGGCTTCGGCGAATGCTGCACCGGATGTGGTCGCCAACATGTTCATCATCGGGCCGCAACAGGGGCAAGGCGGCCCGCACCTGTTGTACCGGCCACTGTTCAGCCCGATGCTGCAGGAATATGAATCGCTGGAGGCTCTGTTTACGGCGATCAAGACCGCGGGCGTCCTGCAGGACAATGTGTTGACCTGGCTTGCGCCTGCGCGCCAGGCGGTCTATGCCAATAATGGCTTTCATGAGCCGCATATTCGCCGCTTTCTACCGGGCGATGAATTCAGCGTGTATGAGGCGCCGGCACCGGCACAACTGAGCAAACAGGTGGCCGCCACCGACCCCGCGGATCAGGTGTTCAACGCCACGGCCCAGGCACTGGTAGCCCTGGCGGACCGCCAGTCGGTATCGAATGCCGAGCAGCGTTGGGCCGACTTGAAGCAGGCCGGTTGGCTGCTGTTGGGAACTGTGCTGCCGTATCTCAACGGGCCGTTGATGCTGGGGGGCTGGCTGGCTCAGTTAGTCGACAGCGCGCAGCGCGATATCCAAGGGCTGCAGAGTGACGACGGGCAAGCGAGGAGCGCTGCCCTCACCGACATGCTGGCGAACCTGATGGCGATTGTGGCCCATCAGGCCACGCCCCAGAATGCCCACCAGCATTTGGCGCTGGAGCACCCGGTGTTTGCACCTTTGGCGCGTGTCGAACCCGCACAACTGTCGGTGCCGCTCAAGCCTGTTCCCGCACCTGCGACGTTCTACACACCCACCCGCTGGGCCAATGCCCGCGACGTACTGACCCCGCAGCAGAGGGAATTGATCCAGCGGTTGCGGCTGAAAACCTTTCCCACGCCCTGGCCGGTTGCCCTGGATAACGCCGAGCCCAGTGGTGCTGCCCAGGGCTTGTTGCGCGATACCGCTCATACGCCTGCGCAATGGCAGGCGTTGGTTCGAGGGGCGCTGTACCGGGTGCAAATCAATCAAGGCGTGGTCCGGGTGGTTAGCGCTGATGGCGCCACCCTTGGGCCTTGGCTCAGGCATCTGGGCCAGGGGCGGTGGGACTTCGACTTGAGGCTGCGGTTTCCGGGCGGTAATCCCGACGAGGTGATTGAGCATGACCAGCAAGCGCAGCAGGCTGCCCACGCAGCGCTTGAGGTTGAATATACAAAAGCGCAGGCGGACCGCACCCGGGCGAACACCGCGATGCACCTGGCTCGCGCGTTGGCGACCCGGGCCGCCGGGCAAATCACTGACCCGCAACGCACCCAGGCGTGGGAGCGCTATGGTCAGGAAATGAGCAACAAGTTCCAGTATGCACAGCGGGAGTTGCAGCTGCTCAAGCGCCTGCGGGAATTGGGCCCTCGCCTTGGCTATGAGGTAGAACTCTGCCAAGTGTTGGAGTCAGTGATTCTGACCGCACAGTTATTGGATGCACAGTCTCGACGACACGTTGTGGACTGCAATGCCAGGCTCAGGCCGCTGCTGGACCGGCTGAGCGATGAAACCCCGGAAGAGGCCGACTCGGATATCAACCGTCAGGATCACGCTAAACTGCGCACCCTCATGCGTGAGTTGGCGGCAGTACAGGAAACGGCCATTCGCTGGCGAACCCTGGAGGCCGGCTATCTGGATGAATTGAGCCGTGTTCCCCGACTAGGGCGGGACAAGGCCCAGGGGCTGACATTAACCGAGCGCCCTTTGATACCGGACTTGCAAACCGTGCAACTGACGACCTTGTGGGGCATTTCCATCGATATTACGGGGCCTGAGCTCAGCGACGATTTCTTTGACGCTGTCAGCGAAGCCATCAAGCGTGCACGCCGTGCCACTCGCTCTCTGGCGGACTTACAACAGCTGCAAGCGACGCCGGCAGAACGCATTGAACTGCTGAAGAATATTGATCACGTCTATGCACAGGTTGACGATCAGATTGAATTCTGGCGTGCCATGGAACCGGAAAAATTCGACCTGGTGTACCTGCAAAAACTGCAGGAGTTGCTGGCCAGCCTGCACCAACAGGTCGAAAACGAACTGGTGAGCCTCCTGCAACCGGAACCCCAGACAGAACGGCCTGCTGCACCCGCTCCCGTGCCCCAAGGCACTCGGCGTAAAAAAATTATCCGTACGCGTAATCACGATATGTATGTGGCGCAGATCAATGAAGCCACGTCATTGGCGCCCGTCACCGCAGAGCTGCATGAGGCGGGCGGCGAGCTCATCGGCACGTTTACCGAGGCCCAGGACGGGGTTTGGGAACCTGTGAGGCCGACGCCCAAGCCTGATGCGCAGCTCGGTAGCTTGCTGAAAAAGGCTCAGGGGCTGCTGGATGATGAGCGTAGAGCGATCCAACAGGTCGACGCTCTGATTGAGCGAATCAACGATCCGTCTTCCCTGGAGTACCTGCTCGAGGCGCAGGCCAATACCCGCCGCTGGACCGCCGAGTCGATTGACCGCAGGCGCCAGGGTATGGAAACCTTCCGACTGGTGGCTGTGCAGCAAGCCAAGGCACTGGCGATGGCGCGCGACCTGCGGCTGGCAGAGGCCCGGTTGAAAGCGGCCGGGGTGGACGCACGGATCAGAGCGACCCGGCTGCGGCCCACGACCCAGGAGCACGTTGACTTTCTTCTGCGTCATGATGCCGTGCGTATTTTCAAGCAAGGCGAACGCGTGCGGCTCAAGGGTAAAACCGATGATTATCTGCAGGTGTATGTAGTCGCGGACGCACGGGATAACCAACGTGCGTTGTGCTACGCCCACTTCCACTACAAAAGGCCCCAGGGGCCGGATGATCATTACGAGGGCGACCCTCACATCAAGAGCCCCGAGCAGGAGCGCCTTGGTCGCGAGGCACAGGCCCAGGTCGAGGCCCAGGCATTCGCCCGTATCCGCACCGGCCAGACCGGGCGCGTGCGCCAGACTTTGGAAATTGACCGGGCGAAGATCACGCGGCCTTTTGCTCGACGCCTGTTTTTCAGTGTTGACTAGCCACGGGCTGGCACAGCGTCTGGCTGCTTGGCGTCAAGTACGGCACCAGAATCGGCGCCATGCCTTTGAGCACTTGCACGGGCAGTGCCGAAGTGAACTTGAAATTTTGTGCCGAACTGCCCGGCACAAAGGCGGTGAGCGTGCCGAAGTGCTGGTTGCCGATGTAGAACACAAAGGTCGCGGTGCGGTTGATCGCCTTGGAACTGAGCACCCGCCCACCGGCGCCGATGGCTTCGATACGGTTGTCGCCGGTGCCGGTCTTGCCGCCCATGGCCAGCGGCGTGCCGTCGTCGAGCTTGAAACTGCCGGCCACACGTTTGGCCGTACCGGCATCCACCACTTGGGACAAGGCCCCGCGCAGTGCTCGCGCCACTTCGAGCGGCATCACCCGTTTGCCTTCGGCGGGGTCGTTGATCACTTGGGTTTCATACGGCGTATCGGCGGCAAAGTGCAGGCTGTCGATGCGTACCACCCGTGCACGCACGCCGTCGTTGAGGATGATCCCCATCAATTCAGCAAGCGCCGCCGGGCGATCGCCGGAGCTGCCGATGGCCGTGGCCAGGGAGGGCACCAGGTGGTCGAACGGATAACCCACCGTCTGCCAGCGCTGATGAATATCGAGAAATGCCTGGACCTCAAGCATGGTGCGGATGCGACTGTCGCGGGCGCTCTGGTGGCGGCTCTTGAACAGCCAGCTGTAGACTTCCTGGCGCTCGAACTGGCTGGCTTTGACCATCTCACTGAAGGTCGCCTCGGGATGGTTGAGCAGGTAGCCCACCAGCCATAGGTCCAGCGGGTGCACCTTGGCGATATAGCCCTGGTCGGGCAGGTCATAGGTACCGGGGCCGTAAGCTTTGTAGAGTTTTTGCAGGCGTTCGTCGGTGAGTTTCTCACTGGTTTTGACGCCGTCCAGGTGGGCGCGCAGGAACAGGTCGAAGCTGTCCTGGCTGGCGTTGGGCAACAAGTAACGGTGCACGGCGGCCAGGCGAATTGGCGTGGGGCGCAGGCCGTCGAGAAACGTGTCGAGGCGGGCCTGGGTGTCCTTCCTCTGGTACTTCTTCCAGAACTTGCGCAGGAACGTCGTGCCCTCGCGGTCGGCGAAGTCGGCCAGGTATTCCTGGCGGCGCGGGTCACTGTCGTCCTTGAGCAACTCGGCGCTGTTGTTGGCGCCCGAATAGGTGCTGAAACGCACGAGGTCACGCATCAGGCGAATGAACGGCAGGTTGATCGACTCGCGCAGGGCATCGCGCAGGGTCGGGTTGCGGCCGTTGTCTTCGTTGCGAAAATTGTGGAAGTGATGCATGCCGCCGCCGGTGAAAAAGCCTTCGTTGGGGCTGGCCGAGTAAGTGCGGTTGAGGGCGGCGTCGAGCATGTTGGCCAAGGATTTATCCGGTGTCTGGATCAGGTAGTCGACGGCCCAGCGGCTGAGGCGGTCCTGTTCGGCGATGTCGACTTTCTTCAGTGCGGCGGGGGCTTGTGCGGCGTACTTGTCGTGCAGCTCGGTGATGATTTGCAGGTAGGTGGTCAGCACTCGCAGCTTGGCCGTGGAGCCCAGCTCGAGTTTGCTGCCTTCGTTGATATCGAAGGGCTGGTCGGTGTTGTCGGTTTGTACACGTACCCGAGCGCCGTCCGGTGTCAGCTCGAACAGGGTGAAGCTGTAACGCACTTGTGCCGTGTTGGTTGGGGTCAGCAGGCGATCGCCGAGCAGGCCGACCTGGCGAGCGTACTCGGGCTCGGCGAGGCGTTTGAGGTAATCGCTGACCTGGGCCTGCAACGGCGCTTGCAGGGTGCTGGTGGCCGACAGGTCGAGACGGTCCAGGTCGTACAGCGGGCGGTCGAGCAGGGCGGCCAGGCGTGCGCGGGCCATGCTGATGCCTTTGTTGGTCTCGATGGGCTGCACCGTGGGCTGTTGCACCCAGTCGCGGTAGTTGAGCCTGGCAGCCAGCGCTGCCTGCAACAGCGCGGGTGTAATCACCGCGTTCTGGGCCAGCAGGCGCAGGTGGCTGTCGGTGAGCCGGGCCAGTTCGTCGCGTCCTCTGGCCAGGTAGTGAGAAGGGCGGCGCTGGGCGATGATGAGCGCCAGCACCTGACGCAAGGCCAAACCCTGTGCGCTGTTCACCGGTCCAAGTAACGCCTGGTTGACCTGCTTGAAGTCGGCGCCATACCACACCCGCAGACCCTCGGCCAAGCCGTGCACTTCACCGTGGCCTGGCACTGCCGACAGCGGCACGCTGTTGAGGTAGTCACGCAAGATATTCTGCCGCGCCGGTAAGGTTTGCGGCCCGTTGCGATAGGCACGCACGGCGGCGGAAAACATCTGCCGCAGTTTCTCTGTGCCCGATACGGTCAGGCCATCCGGAGAGTGGCGGTATTTTTCCAACTGCGTGGCCAAGGTGCTGCCGCCGGCACTCTGCCCCGGCAGGTGCAGCACCTTGGCCACTTGTGACCACGCGGCGTTGGCAAAGCGTGGCCAGTCCACGGCAGGGTTGGCCTGGGGTTGAGTGGGGTCGAGCAGGTCGCGGTTTTCAACAAACAGCAGGCTGTTGACCACTAGGGGAGGAATCGTGGTGAAGCTTTCGTACAGCTGTTGCGGGTAGTTGTACTGGTAGAGCGGCACCGCACGGCAGTCGGTGATGGACAACCCGGCCTGGATTTTTTCCGCGTAGGGCACAAACAGACCCTTGGCGCTGTAGTCCATCAGTGCGGGAGAAAAACGCGCCTGGGCCTCGATCACATAACCGCGCTTGATCAAGCGCGGCAGGAAGGTGCCGAGGTCGCTGTAACCCAGGCGCCGGTCGAATGGGCCGGCGCCAGGATAGACGATGGCAGCACTGGGGCCGGTCTCGACCTGGTAGGTGAGGCTGCGGGCCAGGCGGCTGAGTTCCTGGGCCTGCAGGCGTGAGGTGCGCATCTCTTTGACGGCGGCAAACCCCAGGGCTATCAGCGCCATCAGCACGATTAACCAGAACAGGCGCCGCACATAGCGGGGCCGAGGTTTATGTTCGGGTAAAGGCACCGGGTCCGAACTGCCCTGTCGTTTCGCAGCTTTGCTCGATTCGGTTTGCCACAGTGCGCCCATAGTCGATTGATCCCTGCACGCAGATTGATCGGACTTGCCTGAAGCTTAGACGCTGGCAGCCTGCCGGGAAAAAATTGTGGTCATGGCTGCGCAAATTTAATACTGGTCTCCAGGATGTTCAGCCAGATCGGATGATTGGCCAGTTCCCAGCGATAGTTCGCGCCATCATGGAAAAACACCATCTTGTCCTCCAGGTACCAGACGGTCATTTTTATCCTCAGTTGCCGCATATAGTCCTGCGCCGGACACGTAATGGACGTCCAGGGGTCGCAGATATACAGGTTCGCCCAGCCGGCGCCCTGGAAATCCAGGGTCTGGGTCAGGCCGGCGGGGATCGTACCCACCACCACAAAAGTATGGCCCCGGCAGCTCCACACATGAGCGACGCCGCCATTGGTTCGGATCATTTCACACGCCACATGGGCCATCTGGTCGCAATTGCCGGCGCCGGTCTTGAGGATGACTTCGGTGTAGTTCGGGTGACCGATCTTGCTGTATTCCCACATCACTACGGGTTCAGCTTCTTGCAGTCGCAGGATTTCTTGCGGGGTTTCACCTACGACGTTCGCGGATCTCAGGCCGGTCCTCTCCAGCATGGCCTGGGTGCTGGCGTTGGCTTGCTGGGCGAGGTACTGATTGTGCTGGGCGCCCAGGCCGGGGTTTGGCGGCCAGATGTCCAATTGGACCGGGCGCGAGGCGACACTGATGTCCAGGCGGCGCCCCTGGTCCGAGGCGTTGAGCAGCAATTCGCGCTGTTTCATGACACTCAGGGTGCTGGCTTTCTTGCGGATTTTTTCGATTTTCGCGGGCAGGAAGCCGCGCCTGCTCAACTGTCGGTACAGGACCTCCAGGGTCGGCAGTGTCACCAGTGGCTGGTCGGGAATCATCCCGCCAGCGCGTAAAAACTGCATTTTGGTGTCGCAATAGGCCCTGATCAGGGTCGTGTCGTCGCCGCCTCGGCTGAAATCCAATTGGTGGAATTGCAAGGTGTCGGGGCCGCTGGGCGTTGCGTTTGTCCGGTAAAAAACTCCCACATCGGGCTCGGCCACCCAGTAAGGTTTTGTCGTGTTGGGTAGGGTGATCTCCAGCGCCCGAAGGGTTCTGCGGTCATTGATGAGGTTCACCAGCCCATCGATTTCCACCACTTGGGTTTTACGGGTGAGCAGGTTGTCCAGGTCATCTTCGGGCAGTCCGAACTGCGGCTCGTTGTCAATGCGCCTGCCGCTGACCTGCGGTTGGTAGATCAATACTGAGGGTTGGGGTTGAGGGGTCAACTCGAAGCTGTCGTAGTGCGGGGTGACATCATGCACGTTTCGGTAATAGACCAACTGGCGTCTGTTGCCATCGATCATCGGCGCCGGCTGGATGCGAATATGGTCGAGCGCCTGGACTCGACGTTTATGAATCGAATCCTTGAAGGCGTACAGCCTTTTGGTGAAACAGATGAGGGGCACCCCCGGGCTGCGCTTTGCTCTGTCGACGGGGCAGATCGTGTCGAAGTGGTCGGTGAGCTTGGTGTGGACTGCTGAGGTGAGTTCGTCCAGCTGGCCGGGGTGTTTATGGGACAAACGCCAGACGCGGTCTTGGTCCAGCAAGTCGGTTGCGTCGGCGCGTTGAATGAGCAAGGGCGCCGTGTCAAAAAAGGGCTCTACAACGAGCGCCTTGTAGCCGTCGGCGAAGCTGATCGGTGTGAGGGCCATCGTGGTGTCCAGTTGAAAACCTTCCAGCGCGGGACCGTACGGCCTTGCACTGAAGGGGTCAAAGGCACGCCAGGCGTTGGCCCGTCTGATCGCCAACAGAGGCGTAAACCCCTCAGGCTGCATCAGAACGCCAGACCTGACGTCGGCGCGGTTGATCAGCCGGGCGTAATCCATCGTCGCCCCGTGGGCCAGACGTTGCTGGGCATGACGCAGTGCGCCCGCCAGTGCCCGCTGGCCTGAGTGGTTTAACCTGGCCAGGCCATAGGCCGTCAGGCGCACCGCCGATGGCACCGCCTCCAATGGGTTGATCAGCTCATTGATAAAGGTGGCGCTGAGTCTGGTCAGGTGCAGCAGTTTCAAGTAGGCCGGTGCGGGCTTGATCAGCCGGCCCCAGCCGCTGGTAATAAGGCCTTTGGTCGGCATGATCAAGCCAAGCATGTCGAAGAAACAGCCGAGGGTGCCATCGAGTACACGCTTGATTTCTCCTGATGCGAGGTCGTGACCGCAGGTCCAGAAGGGGATGAAACCCAGTAGCGCCTCTAACAGCTGCTCGCTGTTTTTTTTTCGCTGTTCAAGGGTGGTCAAGCCTTTGGCCTGGGCTACCCAGGTATCGATATCAATGAAAAAGTGTTGACTGACGATGTTGCTCGCCAACGTGAGGTTTCTTGGCGAGTCGAGTACCAGCGGCCGGGCCGTGGTCGGGAGCCCGGCGACATGCCAGAGTCGATCCACAATCACGTTGCAATACTTGTCCGGTGTGGGTGGGCTGCCTTTGAAGTAGGCGTCCTCATCAATGGCCAAGCGACTGCCCTCATGCAAATAGGCGATGGGTCGTGTGCTGTGGGGGGCGCCGGTGGCGACTTTAAGAGGGCGGCCACCCAGTTCCAGGGTGGCGGGAAGGCGGGTGTTTTTTTGCACTTGATTGAGCAGGGGAAACAGTTCGTAGTCATGGCGGGTGTCGCCTGCCGTACACCGCAGGATGAAGCCGAACCGGCCGGTACGGGCCATTTTCTCCCCGGGCCCTTCTTCAATCTGCGGCTTGCTGGCGGCTTGCCTCACCACCAGCAGTTGCACCGCACCCTCGTGCAAGCGCTTGCGGTCGGCCAGAGGTAGCTGCGACAGCAGGTAGCTGATGGCCTGGGTGTAGGCCTCTTTGAGTTGTTGGGTGTAAGCACCCGCCGCCTCAATGAACAGCGCGTTGATATCGCGCAGTTGACCAAAACTTTTTTTCAGCGTGGAGAGGTCGAGTTCGGGGTCGGTTGAGCGCCACTTATCGTCAATGGGGTGCAGGTGGCCGCCCATGTGCAGGTCCACCAACGATTGAAGTTTTACACCCGTAGTCGGTCTGAGGGAGGGGAGTCGGGGGAAGTCTTGCCCTTCTTGCAGGCATTTTTTCTTCAGCCAGCGGTGGTTGGGGAAGACGCGTTTAAGGTCCTCCAAGGCCAGGCGGCGGCGCGTGATGAGCTTGCTGCGCAAGGTTTCGGCTGCGTCGTGCAAGGTCTTAATACGGGCTTTCAGGCGTTCTTTGACGGCGTCGATTTCTTCGGTTCGATAGGCCTGCGCCGGTTGCAGTTCACCTTGGCAGATTGCCCAGTCGATCAGGGTGGCGGTGGCGTAATACTCGCGCCACAAGCGCTCCTGGTCCGTGGCAGGCTCCTGGGTGGCGAGGGCTATGATATTGCTGAACGCCAGGTGTCGTGTTGACCCGCAGGCGAGCTCTTCTGCCAGCATCACACCTTGTTTGAACAGCATCCAGGCGTGGGAGGTCATGAAGTACAGCGAATCTGGGATGCCTTGCACCAAAAATTCTGGTGCGATACCGGCCAGTAACAGGTGCGCGGCCAACGCTGTGGTTTGAGGAGTAGCAACACCGACCTCAATCAGGTGCAGCTCAAGTGAGCGGCGCAGGTCTGCATAGCGATGGCCGTGGAAATCGCTCTGGTTCAGGTTCAGGCCGGCGACGGTGTATCGCGCTTGTGCGGCCTGTGGGTCGAGGCTAAGGATCAGCGCGGCGAGGACCAATGCGTCTCGACTGGTGTTGCTGGTCGCTTCACCGGGGGCGTGGCCGAACCAGCCCATGGCACCGAGCAGCAAGTCGGCCAGCTTCTGCGCACGGGGAGCTGCAAGCAGTTGTTGCAGTTGTTCATCCGGTGGCCCTGGCGGCAGATCGGCGGCCAGCAGGTTGAACAAACCGGGGCTGGGTGGTGCGACGAACGTGGCGCTAATGTGGATCACCTTGGCGCGTTGTTCGGTTGAAAGGGTCAGTGCACCCGGCAGTGGCATACCCAGGGCTTGCCAGTAATTACCCAACTGGGGGCTAGCGAGCCGGGTGGTTTCGAGGCGTTGTCGATACTGCAACAAGGCGACGTCGGAATGCGCCAGATCGCTCACGGGCGGCACCGGCACCGGTTCGCTGCGCCGCAGTTGCGCCATCAGCTCCCAGGCCGCCTCGCGATTATCCGGCAACGGCAGGTCGTGCAAACTGAGCAACTGTGCGAGGCTGAACTGGCCGTCCTGATGCACTAACAGGTTCAGGGCCGCAGAGCAGGCCTGCAAGCGTTCAAGGCGATCGCCCAGGGGTAGCGGCGACAGTTGCTCATGGCTGATGTCTACCCGTTGACCCCAGGGGCCGGCGCCTCTGATCGAGTGTTGCTGGTGGTCAAATTCGTACAGGCCGGGGGTCAGTGAATCCGGGCGAGTCAAAGCGAGAAACTGCGGATGCTCAGTGATTTCCCCGAGTAACGTTGCGGCGGTGTTCATGGTCACGGCCCAGAACGAGTCGCAAGCCAGCCGGAATCGGCAGCGATACACACTCAAGAGGTTGAATGTTTGTTCGTTCAGGTCGTCTTCGACGATCTGTGCGTGCAGTGCATTGGCCGTTGCGTGCAGATCCTGACTCAGTCGCTCGAACGCGTCCGCGAGTGCAGGTTCGGTCCTGCCCAGTGCGTCAATCAGCACGCCGCGCTGGGCAAGCGTTGTCGGTTGGGGGCAGCCCTGGAACCGCAGCACCTGGCGGGCGCTCAGTGATAGGTCAGCGGCAGGATAGGCCAAGCCGATGGCATCAGGGTCGATGATCTGGGCGATGGCCCGGATGGGCGGCGCGAGCTGCTGCCAGCCGCTGGCATCCTCATCGGTGAAGGTGGCACCGTTGGCATACAGAGTGCCGTTGCGCACGTTCACTTGCATCGGGTTGAAACGCCGCTGCCCGGCCCAGGCCACGAAAGAGGGGTGGCCGAGCGCTTGGCGATAGAGCACAAGCCAGCAGCCGAGGGCGCAGTGGGCTGGCACCGGGAGTAAGTCTGCGGGGGCGTAGGGTTGGGTCTTGAGGTGTGCGATCAGGGTGTTCAGCATTTGCCGATCGCCGTCCTGGCGCTGGGATGGAGTCGGCTGCTCATGCCGGGTGGTCAATTCAGTCATCCATTAAGTCTCGTTGAAGGTAATGACAGAGCGTGCCGGTTGCGGGCGCCGTCTTCACCGGGACCTTTCGCCTTTTTCCATGGGTTGTGTCGCTATGGCCTGAAAGCCCTGTTTCAGAGCCTTCGGCACTGGCAATCAGGCGATGGCAGGGGCATGACGATGCGCCAAGGCTGTGCAATACTCGCCGCCGTTTCGGGCAGCGGCTTTCAGGGATAAATCAGGTAATGCCCCTCCATAAACCCGGTTTTTTCCGAGAGTTACCGCTGGAATTTTGGGTTTTTATAGTGAAAGACCCTGCGCTGAGGTTTTTATACTGCACGCCCCGCCGGTCTTGTAGGTTTTGTCCTACGTCGCGAGTCTCTCCATGAGACAGCATCGGACTTACTCCGCTGCCAGGCTTATCGGCGTGTCTGTGTGAGACTAGGCGGTTTATCCAATAACAAGATGAGGTTGTACCCTATGCCAGTCGGCAACCCACTGCCCCATGGCGAGACCGCTCAAGGCGGTCCGCTCAAACGCGAACTCGGTGAACGGCATATTCGCCTGATGGCCCTTGGCGCCTGTATCGGTGTCGGCCTGTTCCTTGGCTCGGCCAAGGCCATTGAAATGGCTGGCCCGGCGATCATGCTCTCGTACATCATTGGCGGCCTGGCGATCCTGGTGATCATGCGTGCCCTCGGCGAAATGGCGGTGCACAACCCTGTCGCCGGCTCGTTCAGCCGTTACGCCCAAGACTATCTCGGCCCCTTGGCGGGCTTTCTCACCGGCTGGAACTATTGGTTCCTGTGGCTGGTGACCTGTGTGGCGGAAATCACCGCCGTGGCCGTGTACATGGGCGTCTGGTTCCCCGACACCCCGCGCTGGATCTGGGCCCTGGCGGCGTTGATCAGTATGGGCACCATCAACCTGATCGCGGTCAAGGCGTTCGGTGAGTTCGAGTTCTGGTTCGCGCTGATCAAGATCGTCACTATCATCGCCATGGTCATCGGCGGCGTCGGTATCATCGCGTTTGGTTTTGGCAATGACGGCGTAGCGCTGGGCATTTCCAACCTGTGGACCCACGGCGGCTTTATGCCCAATGGCATCACGGGCGTGTTGATGTCGTTGCAGATGGTGATGTTCGCCTACCTGGGCGTGGAGATGATCGGCCTGACCGCCGGTGAAGCGAAGAACCCGCAGAAGACCATTCCCAGCGCCATCGGCTCGGTGTTCTGGCGCATCCTGCTGTTCTATGTGGGTGCGTTGTTCGTGATCCTGTCGATCTACCCGTGGAATGAAATCGGCACCCAGGGCAGCCCATTCGTGATGACCTTCGAGCGTCTGGGTATCAAGACCGCCGCGGGCATCATCAATTTCGTGGTGATCACCGCTGCGTTGTCGTCGTGCAACGGCGGCATCTTCAGCACCGGGCGCATGCTCTACAGCCTGGCGCAGAACGGCCAGGCGCCGGCGACGTTCGGCACCACCTCCAGTAACGGCGTGCCACGCAAGGCGTTGCTGTTGTCGATCTTTGCCTTGTTGCTGGGCGTACTGCTCAACTACCTGGTGCCGGACCAGGTGTTCGTGTGGGTGACCTCCATCGCTACCTTCGGCGCGATCTGGACCTGGCTGATGATCCTGCTGGCCCAGCTCAAATTCCGCAAAGGCCTGAGCCCGGCCGAGCAAGCGGGCCTCAAGTACCGCATGTGGCTGTACCCCGTCAGCTCCTACCTGGCGCTGGTGTTCCTGGTGCTGGTGGTGGGCCTGATGGCGTACTTCCCGGAGACCCGTGTGGCGCTGTATGTAGGGCCTGCGTTCCTGGTGCTGTTGACCGTGTTGTACTACGTATTCAAGTTGCAGCCCGCCGTCACCAACAGCAGCGCGACCCGCTCCGCCTAAATGTGGGAGCTGGCTTGCCTGCGAAAGCAGTGGTTCAGTTGCAGACTCATTGACTGACGCCGCCTTCGCGAGCAAGCCCGCTCCCACAGGGGATTGATGCCGGGCGCTGAATGCGTGGGCAATACCCAACCAATGTGGGAGCTTGCTTGTCTGCGATAGCGGTGGTTCAGTTGCAGATTAATTGACTGACCCGCCGCCTTCGCGGGCAAGCCCGCTCCCACAGGGGATTGATGCCGGGCGCTGATTGCGTGGGCAATACACAGCCAATGTGGGAGCTGGCTTGCCTGCGAAAGCAGTGGTTCAGTGACAGACTCATTGACTGACACGCCGCCTTCGCGGGCAAGCCCGCTCCCACAGGGGATTGATGCCGGGCGCTGATTGCGTGGGCAATACCCAACCAATGTGGGGCTTGCCTGCGATAGCGGTCGTTCAGTTGCAGATTAATTGACTGACCCGCCGCAATCGCGGGGCGTTAGGCGGTGTCAGGCGCTCAAGCGGTTGTTCCTGTAGCCTGCACGGCTTGGGTCAATTGCCGTACCAGCAGCGCCAACTCGTCTTTTTCTTCATCAATGATGGCTTGGCGGCGCTCCAGGTAAAGGTCTGAGCGCCGGTCCGATTCTTCTCGGTTCAGCCGTTCGACTTTATGGCGAGTGGTGGCGCTGATCGTCGCAAAGGGCTCGGGTAAATGGCGGGCCATGAACTCGATCCAGAACGGTTCGATCATCAGCGCGTTGATTGCCGCATCGCTGGCCTTGAATCTTTGCAGCCGTTGATGGGCGCGGCGCACATCCTGGGGTTTGACCCAGCGTTCTGCTGAATACAGCATTTCTTCATGCCCAATCGGAAGATTGAACTCTTCAGCCAGGGCGATGCGCAGGCGAAGTTTAATTTCCACATCGTCCGGATTCTTGCCAGCAGCCTGCAGCGCGAGAATGTGTTCGTCGGCAAATTGGTCCAGCTCGCGTAGGAAAAACACGCGGATGGACAAATCCATCAAGTCTCGGCTGGCCTGCAGGGTGGCAGGTTGCACCTTGGCGATGTGACGCAGGTGAGTGATTTCCATGTCGATGAACGTCAGCAATGCACCGTCGCCGCAAGTGCCCGCAAGATAAGTATTGAGGAAGATTTCGTTGCGCAACTCGGTGGAGTTGCCCATCGCCTCCAGCAGCTTCCACACCCTTTCCGTCAGGGCAGGGCGCGCGGTTGCCTGAGTGTAGGCATACGCCTGGGTCAAATCCCGCAGTACGCGGAACGCATCGTCCGGGCTGGGCGCTTCGATGGCCAGCAATTGGTCCCACAAGGCGCGACGTTGCGCGTGTTGCTCAGCGGGTACGCCGGTCAGCCAATTGGCAAAGTCTGCCTCGCGAGGTGGTTGGTGGGCGATGCCTGGCAGCGGGCCACCCAGGGCGGTCGCTGTGCGGTTTGCAAGTGCATTGATCCGGCCCAGGGTGTCGGCATCCAGCGGGTTGTCATGTAACTGCAGGTCAAGGTGTACCCGAGCCCTGCGTCCAGGCTGGAACAACGTGAGCGGCAAGGTGGTCAGGCGGTTTTCCTGGAGCAGCAGCCGCCTCAAGACGGGCCTGTCGTCGGCGCCCAATGGCCACTGGTCGATTTGGGTATTGCGCAGGTTCAGTATCCGCAAGTTGTCCATGGCGCTGACATCCGGTGCCAGGCCCAGGGGGTTGTCGTTCAGGTTCAACTCACGCAGCGAAGTCATTTGCGCCAGGCGTTGGCGGGCCTCTTCGTCCAGGGTGATGTGGTTGCCGCCCAGGTTGAGCACTTCCAGATGCCGCATCTGGGTGATTTCCATCGGTAATTCGGTGAGCAGGCAGTCGATGTTCAATTGCCGCAGGTTGGAGAAGCGGCTGAGAAAGGCGTTGCCGGTCGGCGGGAAGGCGTTGCCTGAGATATTCAACTGTTCAATGTGTTCAAAGGCACGGGTTCCAAGGATGAAATCGGCATCGGGCAGGTTGTTGTCCTCCAATTGCAGATGTAAAAAATGGCGCTCGAAGAAATCGTAGCTGCGCGATCGAGGTGTTTCATGGCGCCAGGCTTGGCGGATGTGCTGGGCCAGGTAGCGCCGCCGCCCCACGTTCAGCCCCATGGGGTCGGTGGCCGGGTCGTCGATGGGTTGCGGGGTTTCGGCCCAGCGGGTCAGGCCATGATCCAGGGTGGCGTATTCGGCTTCGCGGCGCTCCAGTTCCAGCAGGGTGGCGGGCGCCGACAGGTCCAACGAGTCGATCAATAGCTCAGCCTGTTCCACGCTGAAGCTGGGGTAGAGTTTCTGCACCTTGCGCACCAGGTCAGCAGTCCTGGGGCCACGAAACGGCCAGAGGTTTTGCAGCGAAAGTGGATAGGCCACGAATGAGCTGTCCACCTTCATCGGCGGCTGCAACCATGGCGGGATGGCGGGCAGGTCGAGCAACCGTTTGACCGCCACGCGCTGTTTCAGCGCCAGGTCTGCAACACGTGATTGCAGGGTGGCCAGGTCGAACCGATCGGCCATGCCCAACGCGGTGCATTCGCTGGGCGACAACAGCAGGGCAATGGCGCTCAGCAGATCGCAGGTGCTGTCGGCCGGATCGTTGAGGGAGCGGCCATGCCTATCCAGTGCGCGGTAACGACCTCCGACTCGGACGAGGGTGCGGCGGTCGCTGCCATTGAGGTGTCCGCCGCTTTCCAGCAGGCGCCCAATGTCGGTGTCCTCGTGGATGTCCAGGCGCAACTCGGCAGGCCAGCCGCTGAGCGACTTGAGCATATGCAGGGTAATGGTGTCGCTGTCGGGGTTCATCAGCGTGGTCAGGTACAAGCCTTCATAGGCGCGGTTCAAGCGCAGGTCGTGGGCGGTCAGGCGCGCCTGTTCGGCCAGGCGCAGGCCGACCTGGTTTTTGTCCAGCAGTTGGCGTTGCTCCTTGACCGTGGCCTGGCCCAGAATGGCGCGCACGGCACTGACCGGCAGTTGTGGATGATGCTGTTTCAGGCGGGTTTCCAGCAGCGTGCCGGGTTGCTCGCTTTGCGCGTAGAACTGCTCGAACAGTTGGGCTCTTTCGCGGTAGGCGTATTCGGCGATACGTTTGGCCAGCTTGAACTGGCGCTCTTCGACGGTAGCGGGCAGCTCGCCCAACAGTGCTTGAACCAAGGTGCCGTTGAGCGCCGCGTCGTAAAGCGGCGTGGTGCCACGCGCATTGCCTTGGGATACACGAATGATTTCTACGGGTGCCTTGGCCTTGGCGGGGTACTGGACCAGCACCTGATTGTGTTGATCCACCACGTGCAGCGCATGGCTGTCGGGCCATCCGGGCAGCAAGCTCAATAGCATCAACTGCAGGGTGGGCCGGGCGTTGTGGCGGGCCGATGCGGTGGTCATCGCCTGGATAAAATGCAGGATCTGCCGCTCGATCCCTACGCGTTTGGTGGTGTCCTCCAGCAGCGGTGGCGGGGGCAGGCCAGCACTGTGCACCTCGCGCAGGGCCCGGGCCGGTGTGTCGGTGATGGCGAGGATGCGCGCCGAGGTGCGCTGGTCGACATGGGCGTTTCCCGGCCCCAGGCGGTACAGCAAGCGGTGGTCATCCCAGCTCATCGGGTCTTCACTCGCCAAGCGCCAGGCGCCGTGCCGGTTGTGCTCGAGCAGCGGGGTATCGACCCCCACTTTCTGCGGGTGCTTTAGTCTCCATTTGAGCAACTGCTCGTCAAACGTAATCGGATACAGCGAGCCGTACAGGCTGATCAGTTGTTGACCCTGCCACGCGTAGATGCCCTCGGCATTGGCCTGGCGTTCAGCCGGCAACACCAGAGATTTTTCGTATTGACCCAGGGAGCCATTGAGCAGGCTGACATAGCCATCGGGGCTGCGTTGCGCGCTCATCAGATCCCCCAGGGTTTTGCGCAGGCCCTTGGCATCCGTGTCGGCACTCATGCCCAGGCGGGTGCGTTCGTGGGGTTGCAGTACCGAACCGATCGCCAGGTAGAAACTGTCGACGGCCGGTGCCACTGGAATGGGGCCGGCATTGCGCATGTCGTACGCCTCGTAGCGGCCCTCGCCGTAATGCAGCAGCTCCACGGTGGTGTCGTCCGGTCCGGTGGACACATAGCGATTGGACGGCGCGCCGTTGGCCATCTCGGTGACCACGAAGTGGCGGTTGAACAATTTGCGCAGCAGGCTGGAGGCGAACTCCCTGGCCCATTGATCGTTGTCGGGGTTGAACGGGCGTGGGTGGTACAAGCCGTCGATGGCGGCGTCGATGCGCAGGGCGGTGCGGTGCTGCTCCAGCAGTTGCCGGGTAACGTTGGGCAGACTGGCGTCTTGCAGGAAGCGCGTTTGTTGCGAGGCGCTGAGCGGCTGTTGTGCCAGCAGTTGCGCAAGGTTGGCCGGGGTGAGCGGTGGGTACAGCTCATGCAGTGTGCGCAGCAGTGGCGTGACTTGCAGCAGCGGTTGGGCAACCTGGACGGGCACGAAATCGCGCGCCGCTTGGGCCTCGGGCACTTCATGCCTGGCGTAGCCGGCGTAACGGGTCAGGGCCTGGAACAGGTCCAGGCGCCGCGCCTGAGCCAAGGCGCTGATCTGCACGCGCAGGCGCGCAATGCGCTGGGCATCGGTCAAATGCGGGCTGCCGGCTTTGCCCAGTACGGAGCCCGGTGGTTGCTGGCGCAGGACCAGTGCGAAGAGTGGCTCATCGGCGCCAGTGTGCTCATCAAGCCCTGTGTAGGTGCCATCGTCACGACGCTTGAGGCTGATGAGTGTGGTGACAGAGGGCTGCTCAAGGGCACCGTAGGTTTCGCTCAATGCGCCGTCGGCAGCGTGCACATTGATCAAGGCGCCGGCTGGCCATTCCGGCAATTGGGTCAGCAGGCTCAACACAGCGCCGTTGGCGTGAGGCGGCATGTGGCCGCGGCGATGAAACTGCTGGATGAGCTGGTCGATCACCCGGTCGGCTTGCAGTCGCCGCACACCTTCGATGAGGTTGACCGGCGTAGGTTCGCCTTGCCAGATGGCATCCAGAGTGCCTCGCGTGGTGGCCGTGCTGCGCAGCAGGGTTTCTATGGCGTGCGGGGGCACGGCGCTTGAGCCATTGGGCAGCATGCGCTCGGCCAATTGCACGTTGCTCAGGGTGTGTGCGTTGTTCAAGTCCAACGTCCATGCGCTCAAGTGCGGGTCATACACAATGGGCGGCGCGAAGCCGCCGCGATGATCGTTTTTGAGTACAAACCGCATGTGGCTGCTGTCGTAGCCGACTTCCACCACATGTTTTTGTTCGGTGTGCTGTAGCCACGCGTAGTGTTTCGCCCGCAGTGAATAGATGCCCTGGGCGTTGGCTACCTGGCCGTCGAGCAGGTGCTGATGGAGGATCGCATAGGGGCTGATATCCGGTTTCCACAGGATATGAGTGCCATCGCTGCGCGTCACTTTGCGTGGGTTGCCCAGTTGGTCGAGTAGCCTGCGCATGCGCCGGCGATGCACGCTGCCAGCGGTGGAGATCAGCAGGCCGCTGACAGCCAGGTCGGCCACATCCCCCATGGCCGCGGCAAAATTGGCGGCCTCACCCTTGAGGGCTTCGTTCACACCCTGGATGACGCTGTGGCCCAGGCTGCCGAATACCGCGACCTGCATGATCCGGTTCAGGCCGGTCACCCCACCTGGCACGGGGGTGAGCAGTAGCTCCAGTACCTCGGCGGCAATGGCGGCGGCACCGTCGACGACAGCCTGCACGTCACGGTCGGCGCGACGGTTGGCCAACGTCGCCAGGTTGGCCTGCATTTGCTGAACCAGTGACCCGGTCAAGGTCTCGACCAGGGACGCGGGGCGTGAGGGCCTGGGCAGTGCGCTAAAGCGCAGGTCGCCCACGCTGCTTTCGGGGAACAGGTAGTGAAGGCTGTCGTACAGGAAACTGGCGGCGGCGGACAAGCCTGGCGGGCGCTGTTCCTCATGGAGCAGGCGCTTGAATTCGTTGAGTTCAACCAGCGGCATTTGACGGGCAAACCATCCCAGGTCGTGCTTGCGATGGCTGTCCTTGAGTTGCGCCACAAATTGCGCGTTGGCGCTGCGCGCATCGGGGTGATAGCGCAGGGCACCGCCGGGGCGGAAGGGGAAATAGGAAATCACCCCGAGGCTGCCCACGGGGATCAGCAACAGTGGCAGCGCTACAGCGGTGGCGGGCGGTGCCAGGGTCACCTCGGGAAATACGCCTGAGGGTTTGCTCATCGCCAGTCGGTCGATGGCAGGGAACGGTTCATCGCTGTCGATAGCCTGGGTCAGCGTTTGGTAAAGGGCCAGGGTCAGGCCGCTGGCACTGCGGTTGCGATACGCCTCGAGTGCTTCGAAACGCAGGCAGGCGCGTGCGCTGGCGCGCAGCAAGGTGTGCAGGCTGCCACCGCTGCTCAGTTGCGCAGTGAGCACGCTTTGCAGTTCACCCCCGAGGTCCAGTTCACGAGCGATCTGGATGAAGGTTTCCACGGTCAGGCCTGGGTCATCGTTGCCGGAAAGATAGGTGGCATCGACGAAGGTCTGGCCGGATGCCTGGGGCGTCTGGGTGGTGTGGCTGAAGTTCAGGCAGGCCGCCTCCCACAGCGACATCGTCGACAGGTGCGGGCGGTACTTCCATTCGTCATAGGCGCGGCGAAAGCGCCCCTGGCGTTGGTCGTTGACGTCACTGCTGCGTGGTTCCCATGGCAGCGGCGGGGTGACTGGCTCCAGGTAGCGGGTGTGCAGCAAGACCTTCTCCGGGTCCTGGCCGCCGAGCTTTTCGCGCAGGCGGGCCAGGCCCTGGGTCTTTAAGGTGCTGATCAGCGCGGCGTTTGCGTCCTCCACCGCGGTCAAGGCGGCGTGCGCCTCGCGTTGCAGTTTTACGTAGGTTCGCTGTTGGTCGGGTGTGAGGCTGGCCAGGCTTTGAGTAACGGTCTGGCGGATCATCTCCAGGGCTTGTTGCCGGTTCCAGGACTCGCTGTCTTGCAGGTTGCCGGATAAGCCGTTGGGGGGTAACTGAGTGGGCATGGCGCCATTTCCTTTGACGGTGAAGTGCAAAGGCAAATGGAACCATCCCGTTGACGGTCGTCGTCGCTAACTATGTAGTCGCGGCGAAGGGGCGGGCGGCGCTGCGTTGGTCCAGGCGCTTGTTCAGGTCCAGCCATGCCGCCAATACGCCCATCAGCACAGCCCCGCCCAAGGCCGTGGATAGCTTGATTGCCAAGCTGTCGCCGGCCATGGCATTGAGCATGTCGGCCAGTGGCGCCAGCACCACGCCCAGGCAAAACACTTCCAGGGAGTAACGCCCCATCCGCGCCAATTGCAGGGCCAGCCACTGCTGCGTCCAGCCGATGTCGGGGAGCAATTTGGCGGTGACGTAGGCCAATGCCAGGAAGTGCAGCAGGCGCACCGGCGACAGGTCGGTCTTGCTGATGGGGTACAGCCATTCGCCAATTACGCGTGGCATCCAGGCGTCATGCACCTCGGGCCAGCGCCACGACAGGGTGATCACACAGGTCACCAACACGTAGAGCGCAGCGGCCACGAACAAGGGTTGGCGCAGCAACGGCTGCGCTTCGGCGCGGCTGGGTGAGCGCAACGCGGCTGCGCCGCCGAGGATGAACAAGCATTGCCAGGTGATGGGGTTGAAGTACCACACCCCGCCGTTGCTCGCGGGCAAGTTCCAGCCCTGCCAGGGCGCCAGCAGGTACACCGCCACCGAGATCGCCACCATCACGTTGGGCACATACACCAGCAGCGGCAGTGTGATCGGCAGGCTCAGGATCAGCACGATGTACAACGGCAACGGGTCGGTGAGGTTGGGCTTGAAGCGCAGGAGCAATTCATCCATCAAGGCCTGCTGGGTATTGCTGAGAAAATACCCCAGGCCCATCTCCTGCACCAGGTCGCGGGTCTCGATATGGCTGTTGGCGAAAATCACGATGCCCATCAACAGCGCCAACAGGAAAATATGCGCCACGTAGAGCGTCCACACCCGACGCAGGATTTTCAGGCAGGCGAAAAGATAGCCATCGCGCTGCAGAATCTTGCCGTAGGCCAGCACGGCTGCGTAGCCGGCCAGGAACACGAAGATTTCCGCGGCGTCACTGAACCCGAAGTTCTGCACGGTGATGTTGGCGAGAGGGTTGTGGGGCACGTGATCCCAGAAAATGAAGATCAACGCCAGGCCCCGAAAAAAGTCGATGCGCGGGTCGCGTCCGTTAAGCATGGCAGCGGGCTCTTGAACAAGTAGTTGAATGACGATAGGTGAGCGCGGGCGTTGTCGTACGTCGCACGTCGGGCGGGCGCAGGGTGGCGGTATTTGTAA
This sequence comes from Pseudomonas sp. AM4(2022), assembly GCF_036346515.1. NCBI lineage: Bacteria > Pseudomonadati > Pseudomonadota > Gammaproteobacteria > Pseudomonadales > Pseudomonadaceae > Pseudomonas > Pseudomonas sp. AM4(2022). The sequence continues at coordinate 126,923 of NZ_JAOTNW010000001.1, read as the reverse complement.
GCAATTGCAAAGGCTGGGTATTGCTGAATGTCTCTAGAGATCAATGATCACCAGGATGCCCTGGCTGCCGGTGAGCACACCGTGGGCAGTGCCAGCTTCCACCAGGTACATCTGGCCGACGTCCACCCTGATGGCTTGACCACCGATGCGCAGGTGCAAGTACCCACTGATCACCAACAACCCTTCGTTGTAGTCGTGGGTTTCTTCCTCGTATGCCTGTTCATCCATGCGCAGTACTTTGATCCGCGCCGGGCCAACCTGGCCCAGACGTGTGGATGTCCAACTGTCAGGCAGTTGCGCGCAGATTACGGCGAAGTCCAGTAACGGCATGTGAGTCTCCTTGTTTCAACGATGCCGTCGGTGGTCCGGTTCAGCAGGCGGAGGGTCTTGTCAGAAAGCGTCCATCAGCAAGACCCTGCACGGCTTGGCCTGATACGCATTGATCTGCGGCACCAACCGTTTGAAGTGCTCGGTTTGGCAATGCGCATCCAGCGCTGCCTGATCGGGCCATTGTTCGATAAAGACGAAGTGCCCGGGGTCTTTTTGATCGACAAACAAGTCGTAGGCGATGCACAGCGGTTCCTGGCGGGTTTTTTCCACCAGTTCAGCGTACCAGGGGCGCACGGTTTCCAAATGTTTGGGCTTGATAAAGTCTTCAGCGATGACTTTCAACATGCTAGGTGTCCTTTAGGCTGCAGCAATTTCATGCGGCTCAAAACTGTCAGCTCGCGCCATCTGCCACATCCGTGAATAAAATTCGCCGTTCACTTCCCCGGTGAGCAATTCCCCAGGCTTTAGGAACACATGCAACTGCGAAAACAGCTTGATCTCAGTCGCCGACATCCGACGTACCAGATGCTTGGCCGACAACTGCGACGGATGCTCCAGCCCGGCGGCGGCGAGCATTTCGGCCAAGGCGTGTAGGGTGTTGCGGTGGAAGTTGAACACACGCTGGGCCTTGTCCGGCACCACCAGGGCGCGTTGACGCAGTGGGTCTTGAGTCGCCACGCCAGTCGGGCATTTGTTGGTGTGGCATGACTGCGACTGGATGCAGCCGATGGCGAACATAAAACCACGCGCCGAGTTGGCCCAATCAGCACCAATAGCCAGGACGCTGGCGATGTCGAACGCGCTGACAATCTTGCCGCTGGCACCCAGCTTGATCTTGTCGCGTAGGTTCAGGCCCACCAGGGTGTTGTGCACGAACAGCAGGCCTTCGCGCAGCGGCACGCCGATATGGTCGGTGAACTCCACAGGTGCGGCGCCGGTGCCGCCTTCCTTGCCGTCCACCACGATAAAGTCCGGAAGGATGCCGGTTTCGAGCATGGCCTTGGCGATGCCCATGAATTCCCACGGGTGGCCTAAGCAGAACTTGAAGCCCACGGGTTTGCCGCCGGACAGTTCACGCAACTGAGCGATGAACTGCATCAGCTCAATCGGCGTGGAAAACGCGCTGTGGCGCGACGGCGAGATGCAATCTTCACCCATCATGATGCCGCGGGTGTCGGCGATTTCCTGGGTGACCTTGTGCTTGGGCAGAATCCCGCCATGGCCGGGCTTGGCGCCTTGGCTCATCTTGATTTCGATCATGCGCACTTGCGGGTTCTGGGCCTGCACGGCAAAACGTTCCGGGTCGAAGCGGCCGTCGCTGGTGCGGCAGCCGAAGTAACCGCTGCCCAGTTCCCAGGTGAGGTCGCCGCCGTTTTCTCGGTGATAGGGGCTGATGCTGCCTTCGCCGGTGTCGTGGGCAAAGTTACCGAGCTTGGCGCCGTGGTTAAGTGCCCGGATCGCATTGGCGCTCAATGAGCCGAAGCTCATCGCCGAGATATTGAACACCGACGCCGAGTACGGCTGCGTGCACTGCGGGCCGCCGACCATCACGCGAAAACTGCTGGGGTCGCTCAGTGGCGCAGGGCGCATGGAGTGGCCGATAAATTCGAAGCCTGACTGGTACACGTCAATCAGGGTGCCGAAGGGTTTGTCCGCCGTTTCGTTCTTGGCGCGCGAATACACCAGCGAGCGCTGGGCGCGGGAGAAGGGCAGGGCGTCGCTGTCGGACTCCAGCAGGTACTGGCGGATTTCCGGGCGGATGGTTTCTACCAGGTAGCGGATATTGCCCAGGATCGGATAGTTGCGGCGCACCGCATGGGGGCTTTGCAGCAGGTCGACAATGCCGATCAGGCTGAGTACACCGGTGACTATCGTGATAGGCCACAGCCATTCATGTTCGATAAAGGGGAGGCTGGCGAGGGTGAAAATGACGCACACAGCAAAGAAGGCGTAGCGGCTTAACAAGGACAGGCTCATACGGTTTCCTTGGGTTCGGACTCTTCAGGTCGATCCGCCATTCTGCGCCTGTCAGGAAACCATAGACAACCTGTGGGAATATTCAGTTTGGCAACGCGGGTGGGACAGACTGGCCTGGAATAGACACCTGTCGGCGCTTGATTCGGTTCAGCCCTTGGCAGAGTTGATAGTTTCGAGCTGCTCTCGGCACCGGCTTACGAGACCCATTAAGCCTAACCTTATTGCAAAAGGTTCTCGTTTGGATGCTTTTCTTTGTGTTACTGTATAACAAATCAACCGCACCCAAACGCCCCGGAGGCCTCATGAAAGCTGGTATCCACCCCGACTACCGCACCGTGCTGTTCCACGACACTGCCGCCGACGTGTTCTTCCTCATCGGCTCCACCGCCGACAGTGATCGCACCCATACACACAGCGACGGCAACACCTATCCCTACATCCCGCTGGACGTCTCCAGCGCCTCGCACCCGGTCTACACTGGCCAGCAGCGCAAGACCCAGGCCGAAGGCCGGATTGCCGGGTTCAATAAGCGTTTTGCATCGTTTGGGTCGAGCCCGAAAAAAGCTGACGCATGAGCATGATCCGGCGGCGTGTCCTACGCCGCCGTCTGCCGAATCGGCAGTACCACCCGAAACTTCGTACCCTTGCCCGGCTCGCTGCTGACGCTGATATTGCCACGGTGTTTCTTGACGATCCCGTAGGACAACGACAAACCCAGCCCGGTACCTTCGCCCACCGGCTTGGTGGTGAAGAACGGGTCGAAAATCTTCTGCACGGTGTCGGGGGCAATCCCACAGCCGTTGTCTGCGACTTCCAGCCACACGTTTTCGCCTTCCACTCCGTTGCTGATGGTAATGGTGCCGCGCTCAGGGCCCATGGCTTGTGCGGCGTTGATCACCAGGTTCATCACCACCTGATTGAGTTGGGAGGCCAGGCATTCGATTTCCGGCAGCGGCGCGTAGTGCTTGACCACATCGGCCTTGTACTTGAGTTCGCTGGCGACGATGTTCAGCGTCGAATCGATGCCTTGCTGCAGGTTGGCGAATTGCCAGGTCTGGTCGTTATCCACCCGTGAAAAGTTCTTCAGGTCCTTGACGATCTGCACCACACGGCCGATGCCGTCCTTGGACTCGCGGATCAGAATCGGAATGTCGTCCTTGAGAAAATCCAGGTCCAGCTCGTTGCGCAATGCCGTGAGCGGTTCGCGATGTTCTGGCGCCCCGATGTGCGCTTCGCTGCGCTGGTAGGCATCGAGCATCTGCTGCAGCTGCTTGAAGTAGCTGTCGAGGGTGCTGAGGTTGGAGGAAATAAAACCCACCGGGTTGTTGATCTCATGGGCGACGCCGGCCGCGAGTTGCCCCAGTGAGGCGAGCTTTTCCGACTGCACCAGTTGGCTTTCCAGATGCTTGCGCTCTTCAATTTCCAGTTGCAGCGCTTGGGTGCGTTCTTCCACCAACCGCTCCAGCTGCGAGGTTTGCAGGGAGGCGCGGCGGGCCATGTCCCACTTGTTGGCCAGGGTGTTTGCCATTTGCTGGACTTCAATGTTGTCGAACGGCTTTTTCAGGATCAGCAGGCGGTCGTGGGCGCGCAGGCGAAACAACAGGTCATCCCAGGAATAGTCCGAGTAGGCGGTACACACCACCACTTGCAAGTCGGGGGCGACTTTCCACAGTTCTTCAATGGTCTTGGCGCCGTCCCAACCCTGGGGCATACGCATGTCAACGAAGGCCAAGGCGTAGGGGCGTTCTTGCGCCATGGCGCTGGTCAGCAAGCCCAGGCCTTCCTCGCCGCCATACGCGCAGTGCAGCTCGAATGCCTGGGCTTGAGGTTTGGCCGCGTCGCCAAACAGTGCCGACTCCATCTCATCCAGCGCTTCGGTTGAGGCTTCGTCGGGCATCAGGATCTTGCGAAAATCCTCATGAATGGACGGTGTGTCATCGATCAGCAGGATGCGCCGGTTGGGAGGTTGGTTCATGAGTGGCTTCCGGCAAGGGTCATGGGGATGGTCAAGGTGAAGACGGCGCCAAGGCCCGGCCCGTCGCTGTGGGCGCTGAGCTGGCCGTTCATTTCTACGGCGGCCAGGGCGCAGCTGTGCAGGCCGAAGCCGTGGCCTTCCTTGCGGGTGGTAAAACCGTGGGTGAAGATGCGTGCCATGTTCTCGGGCGGTATGCCTTCGCCATCGTCCTTCACACTGATCTTCAGGGTCTCGTCGCCTACCGATTCCAGCGCCAGGGTGATTTGCCGTGGCCGCTCAGACAGTTTGTCCATGGCGTATTTGGCGTTGCTGATCAGGTTGACCATGATCAGCAGTAACCGGTGCTTGTCCGCCAAAATTTCCGGCACCGGGGCGTACGCCTTCACAACAGTGACATGGTGACGGCTCAGCGCGCCGGCGTTCATGCGCAGGGCGTCGTCCATCAAGGCGCTGATATTGACCGGCTCCAGCAAGGTAGACGCACCCGCATAGGATTGCTGGGTCGAGACGATGTCCTTGATGTGGTCCACACTTTTGCTCAACTGCGCCAGCTCATCGCTCATGCCTTGCTGTTCGACGGCAATCGCTTCGACCAACTGGTTCAGATAGCCCGGCAGCAACTTGCCCTTTTCATCCTCGGTAAGGAAGGTGCCCAGGTCGCCCTGATGGGCGTTAATCAACTGCATGGCCTTGCCCAAGCCGAGCGCCTTGCTGGCGCGCAGCTTGCGGCTGACCAGATCGGCGGAGATATTCACACTGTTGAGCACGTTACCGACGTTGTGCAGCACGTTGGTGGCGATCTCGGCCATGCCGGCCTGGCGGGCGCTGTCCATCAGCTCGCTCTGGGCATCCTTGAGCTGTTGCGTGCGCCGTTCCACCCGATGCTCCAGGGTTTCATTGGCGGCCTGCAACGCGCGGTTGACGCGGTTTATCTCGGCGAAGCTGCGCAACAGGCGCACCGCCAGGTAGAGCAGCAGCACCACAAGCAAGGTCGAGAAGATCAGCAGGTAGCGATGGTATTGATGGTCGATGAGGTCTGTGGCTTGCTGGTCCTGATTGAGGTGGGTGGTCAAGTCATCGAGGTGTTCGGCCACCGGCACGGCGGCAATCCGCTCGAGCAGGCTGTTGACCAGTGGCTGTTCGCGCAGGATCAGCGAAATATGATTGCTGAGGATCTCCACCGGTGCCTGGAACTCACTGGGCAGGCTCTGTTGGTTGATGGCCAGTTTGCCCAGGCCCACCAGGATATCGGCGGCACGTTCATCGCTGGTGACCTGGGCAAACTCCAGGCTGCTGAGCAGCAGGTCGTAAGTGTCGGTGGCCACGCTTTGCAGTTGCAGCCGGCCTTCGTCGGTCATGCTGTTGAATTGGGCCTGGATGTCATCTTCGGCCGTCGGCAAAAAAGCCAATGAGTTACGCAGCACTGCGTTGTGGGATTTGAACTGGTCGACCAACCGGGCTTTTTCCTCGATGGCCCTCAGATACGCCGTATGGCTGGCTTGCCAACCGGGCAGGTCGGCTGCGCTGTGGTAGGTGTCGCGGCTCTCCAGTTCAGCCCCGATGCGGGTCATTTCGGTCAGCGGTGTGACCAGTGGGTCGTAGTTGTGGGTGATCGCGATCCTGGCCTTGAGTACTTCGCTGTCCCACTGGGCATTGAGCTGCTGGAGTTGGCGGATCAAGTCGCGCGACTGGGTATAAGTGGCCGTCTGATCGCGTGAAGACTTGAGGTACAAAAACACCAGGGTGGAGGCCAGGAGCAGGGTGATGAGGCCTAGCAGGATTTGGCTGGTGCGTCGGCGTGACAGGGGTCTCATAACGGCTTGCCCGCCCATTCGCCGGTCAGGGTCTTGAGAAACTGGATAATCAGGTCCTTGTCTTCCTGGGAAGGGTTGCGCCCCAACTGGTACTTGAACATCACGTCAACCGCCTCTTCAAGGGTCTTGGCCGAGGCGTCGTGGAAGTACGGCGCCGTGACGGCCACATTGCGCAGGCTGGGTACCTTGAACACATGGCGGTCCTCTTCGTCCAGGGTCAGCAGGTAGCGCCCCAGGTCCGATTCCAGCGGGTTGCCGCGGGCCTTGAAGTAGTCGCCCATCACGCCGAACTTCTGGAACATATTGCCGCCGATGTTCACGCCCTGGTGGCAGGCGATGCAGCCGTAATCCTTGAAGCGTTGGTAGCCGTATTTTTCCTGGCGGGTCAGGATATCGGTGTCGCCCAGCAAGTACTGGTCAAACCGCGAGTTGGGTGTCAGCAGCGTGCGTTCGTAGGTGGCCAGGGCGTTTTGCACATTGGATGCGGTGACGCCATCGGGGTAGGCCTGTTTGAACGCGTTCTGGTAGGCGGGCAGGGCGGACAGGTTGTGCACCACGGTGTTCCAGTCGCTGCCCATTTCCACCGGGCTGATCACCACCTGCTCGACCTGGGCCTCCAGCGTGTCCACCCGACCGTTCCAGAACTGTTTGAAGTTCAGGCTGGCATTGAATACGGAAGGGGTATTGATCTGCACCGGTTTGCCGTCAAAGCCAATGGAGAACGGCTTGTTGTCGGCGCCGCCGCTGGTCAGTTGGTGACAGCTCGCGCAGGACAAGGTGTTGTTGACCGACAAACGCGGCTCGTTGAACAGTTGGCGACCCAACTCAACCTTGGCCGGGTCCAGTACTGGAACCGCCGGCATGGGCTTGAGTGCTTCGTCCAGCGGCGCGGCTGACAGCGATGCGGTGCCCAGGCATAACGCGAACATCAGGCCAGAACGGTGGTTTACGACGTTGCTCAAGCGAGCACTCCTTGCAGGCCTAGGGCTATTTATTTTATTGATCCGGCATCAGTGTCGCGCTATCCGTTTGCAGCAACTGCACAAAATCTTTCGAAGGCAGCGCCTTGCTGAATAGAAAGCCCTGGCCCTCCTCACACTGCTGGGCTTTGAGGAAATTCAGTTGGTCGAGGGTTTCCACACCTTCGGCGATGATGTTCAGTTCCAGGCTTTTGCCCATGCCGATGATAGCGCTGATCAGCTGTTCGTCCTGGCTATTGATGCGCAGGCCGCGCACGAAGGATTGGTCGATCTTCAGCACGTCGATGGGAAATCGCCGCAGGTAGCTGAGGCTGGAGTAGCCAGTGCCGAAATCGTCCAGGGCCAGGCGGATGCCCATGGCCTTGATCTTTTGCAGGGTCTCCACGGTTTCGTCGACGTTCTGCATCAGCACGCTTTCGGTGATTTCCAGTTCCAGTTGGGCGGGCGGCAGGCCGGTTTCTTTGAGGATGGCGGCCAGGTTGTCGACGAAGTCCCGTTGGCGAAAGTCGATCGCCGAAATGTTCACCGACATGCGCAGGGGTGCCAGGCCCATCTCGCGCCAGGCTTGGGCTTGTGCGCAGGCTTGGCGCAGTACCCACTGAGTCAGGCGTACGATCAGGCCGCTGTCTTCGGCGACCGGAATGAACTCCGCCGGGCTGACCCAACCCGACTGCGGTCGAAACCAGCGTGTCAGCGCTTCCGCACCGACAATGCGCCCGGACTCCAGCGCCAGCTTGGGCTGGTAATGCAGCACAAATTCATCGCGGTCCAGCGCCTGGCGGATCGCGCTTTCCAGGTTTTGCTGGTGCTGGGCGCGCAGGTTCATGTCTTCGGTGTAAAAGCTGAAATCCCCCGAGCCGCGCTCTTTGCTGGTACGCATCGCGGTTTCAGCATGCTTGAGCAAGCCCACGGCATTGTCGCTGTCATCGGGGTAAATACTGATGCCCAGGCTGGCGCTCACACTCAGGTCATGCCCCGCGACATGGCGAGTCGCGCTGACGGCATTGAGTACCTTTTGCGCAATGTGCTGGGTTTGCTGGGGATGCTGGATATCGTTGAGCAGCACCACGAACTCGTCGGAGCCGTAACGAAACACCGAATCCGACGCCCGTACCGCCGCCACCAGGCTCAGGCTGACCTGCGCAAGCACATCGTCGCCTGCCGGATAGCCCAGGGCGTTGTTGATGCGCTTGAAGCGGTCGAGCCCCAGAAACATCACCGCCAGTTGCGTGTCGTGCCTGCGGCCCAAGGCGATCGCCTGGGTCAGGCGGTCGCCCAGCAACGTGCTGTTGGGCAACTCCGTCAGGGCGTCGTATTGCAATAAGTGCGAGACCTTGAGCAGCTCCTGCACGCGTTCCTCGATGGTGCGCTCCAGGCTGATCACCTTCAGGGCCGCGTCCTGGGCCAGTTGCCATTTCCAGGTCAGGGCGCTGGCCATCTGGCGGATTTCCAGGTGGTCGAAGGGCTTTTTCAGGATCAGCAGTTGATCGTTGTATTTCAGGCGCGCTTCGATGGCCTCGAAGGAATAGTCGGAATAGGCCGTGCAAAGCGCGATTTGCAGGTTGGGGTCCGCCTCCCACAACTGTTCGATGGTGTGCAGGCCGTCCCAGCCAGGGGGCATGCGCATGTCGATAAACACCATGGCGTAGGGCGAGTGGGCGTCGAGGGCTTTCTTGACCAGTGCCAAGGCTTCCTGGCCCTGGTAGGCGGAGTCCAGGTCAAACGCCTGGCGCACCGGTGCGGTGGTGCCGAACAGGGCGGACTCCAGGGTATCGAGGGAGGGCTCGCCATGCTCGTCGGCACAGAGGATCTTGCGAAAATCCTGGTGGATCGAAGCCGTGTCATCCACGATCAGGATGCGCCGGTTGGCCCGGCCCGATTCCGTCCTCATGGCGCACTCGGCACGTGCAAAAGGCTTGATGGCATGATAATTCCTTCCCTGGTTCTACAACTGAACGGGGCGCGAGCATGCAGTGCAGCATAGTTGAGTTCCCTTGATATCGACGGCCAGTTGGCGTCAAATCAATCGCGCTTTGTATTGTGCGGATTCAATTTAGCTTAACTTCGTTTAATTTGAAGGCAGAGTCGCCATGGATGAACAACTCGCTACGAAGTCCGCTGTTTTGCTGGTCGACGATGAAGAGTCGATCCTTAACAGCCTGCGCCGACTGTTGCGCGGCCAGCCCTATGACGTGGTATTGGCCACCAGCGGCGCCCAGGCGCTGGAGATCATGGCGACCCGGCCTATCGATCTGGTGATGAGCGATGCGCGCATGCCCGGCATGGACGGCGCCACGCTGCTGGCCGAGGTCCACCGCCTGTATCCCGCCACCGGCCGCATCCTGCTCACCGGCTACGCCGACCTGACCACCATCATCAAGGCGATCAACGACGGGCAGATCCACCGCTACATCAGCAAACCCTGGAACGACGAGGAGTTGCAACTGGTGTTGCAGCAAACCCTCGAGCATCAACGGCTTGAACGCCTGGCCCGAGACCAGACCGAACAGCTCAAGCTGCTCAACGCCACCCTGGAAAAACGCGTGGCGGCGCGTACCGCCGAGTTGCAACAAACCGCCGACATGCTCGACCTGGCCTACGACGAGCTCAAGCGCAGCTACGTGACCGGCACCGAAGTATTCTCGCTGCTGGCCAACCTGCGCTTGCCCAAGGACAAACAGACCAACCGTGCGTTGATCGAGTTGATCCGCGTGTATTGCGCCGCCCAGTTTATGGACGAATCCAGCACCCGTGACCTGACCATGGCCGCCGCGTTGTACAACATCGGCAAGTTGAGCTGGACCGACAGCATGATGGTTGCACCGTCAGACAAACTGCATAGCACCGACCGCGGCTTGTACCGTGAGTATCCGGGGCAGAGCGAGTCGTTGCTGATGACCCTGGAGCCGATGAAGGATGCGGCGCGGATCATTCGTCATCACCAGGAACGTTGGGACGGCACGGGGTTTCCCGACCACCTCAAGGGCGATACCATCCCGCCCGGTTCACGGCTGCTGAAGCTGGCGGTGGACTTTATCGAATTGCAGAAAGGCTTGATCCTGGAGCGACACCTCAACAGCGACGAAGCGCTGTTGTATATCCGCAAGTACGCCGGGCGCCTGTATGACCCGGCGTTGGTGGAAGATTTTGTGCAGGCCTGCGCCACCTTCCTCAGCGACGTGACCCTGGGCGACCCCACGGTCAAAGTCCTCACCACCCGTGAGCTTGAGGCCGGCATGGTGTTGGCCCGTAACCTCAATGCCGATAACGGCATGCTGCTGCTCAATGCCGGCAAGGTGCTTAACTTGCCGCTGGTGGACAAATTGATCGCGTTCGAAGCGATGGAAGGCGCCAAGTACAGCGTATTTATCAAACAGCCCGAAGAGACCTCGATTCTTTCATGAATGATTCAACCATCCGCATCGCCGCTGCCATCCTCATTGACCAAGCCGGCCAGACCCTGCTGGTGCGCAAGCGCGGCACCCAGGCGTTCATGCAACCTGGTGGCAAGATCGACGCGGGCGAACAACCCGTCCAGGCGCTGGCCCGTGAGCTGTATGAAGAGCTGAACCTGCACATCAAGGTAGAGGACGCCACGTACCTCGGCCAATTCTCGGCGCCTGCCGCCAACGAACCGGGCTTCACCGTGCAGGCCGAGCTGTTCCAGGTGCAGATCGACGTTGCGGTGATGCCAGCGGCGGAAATTGAAGAAATCCGCTGGATCGACCCCACGGGCGATGGCGGCCTGCAATTGGCGCCGCTGACCCGCGATACGATCCTGCCGCTCTACCGCGCGTCGCTGATCGACGCATGATCATTCGCCCGCTGGACGCTCCCGACGCGCCTGCTTACCGGGCGTTGATGCTACAGGCGTATGGCGCTTATCCCCAGGCGTTCACCTCCAGCGTGGCCGAACGTGCCTTGATGCCCTTGAGCTGGTGGGAAAAGCGCCTCGGCAGCCCGCTGGACCGGCTGTTTGGCGCCTTCGACGGCGATCAGTTGGCGGGTATTGTCGGCCTTGCGTTCGAGCCACGGGAAAAGGCCCGGCACAAAGTGACCTTGTTCGGCATGTACGTGACCGAGGCTTATCAACAGCAGGGGCTTGGGCGGCAATTGGTGCAAGCTGCACTGGAAGAAGCCCGCCGCCACCCGCGCCTCAAACTGATCCAGTTGACCGTCACCGCTGGCAACGACGCCGCCTTTGCGCTTTACCAGCGCTGCGGTTTCATTCAGTACGGCCTGGAGCCATTGGCGGTGCGGGTAGGCGTGGAATACTTCGACAAGATCCACATGTGGCGCGAACTGCATGTGGACTGTGGGAGCTGGCTTGCCTGCGATAGCATCACCACGGTGTAACTGAAACACCGCGGTGCAAGCATCGCGGGCAAGCCCAGCTCCCACGCTGGCCCGCACGCCTAGTGCCCGCTCAACGCACCGCGCTGACGCCATCCAAGGTGGAAAACGAGGTGTCCTTGGCCGTCAGCAAGAAGTCGCGCATGTAAGGCGCATCGAGCATGTCGGCACGAATGCCCGCATACAACGTGGCGAACAAACCCTTCTCACCCAAACGCTTGGCCTTCACATACCCGCGCGAGCTGTATTCATGCAGCGCCCAGTGGGGCATGCCGCACACACCACGACCACTGGCCACCAGTTGCATCATCATCACGGTCAGCTCCGAGGTCCGCACCTGGGCCGGTTCAACGTCGGCCGGTTCCAGGAAGCGGGTGAAGATGTCCAGGCGGTCACGTTCCACCGGGTAGGTGATCAGGGTTTCTGTCAGCAGGTCTTCCGGCACGATGTAGGACTTGTTCGCCAGCGCGTGCTGGTTGGCCACCGCTAGCATGGCTTCGTAGGTGAACAGCGGCACGTAGGTGATGCCCGGCAGTTCCAGCGGGTCGGAGGTCACCACCAGGTCCAGGTCGCCGCGGGCCAGGGCCGGCAGCGGCGCGAAGGCAAAGCCCGAGGCCAGGTCCAACTCGACTTCCGGCCAGGCATCGCGGAATTGGTCGATGGTCGGCATCAGCCACTGGAAACAACTGTGGCATTCGATCGCCATGTGCAAGCGCCCGGCGGTGCCCCCGGCCAGCCGCGCAATATCGCGCTCGGCACCGCGCAACAACGGCAGGGTGGCGTCGGCCAATTGCAGCAGGCGCAGGCCAGCGCTGGTGAAGCGCACCGGTTTGGTCTTGCGCACGAACAGCGGCATGCCCAGGCGCTCTTCCAGCTCTTTGAACTGATGGGAGAGGGCGGACTGGGTCAAGTGCAGGCGTTCGGCGGCTTCCACCAGGCTGTCGGCTTCGCGCAAGGCGTGCAGGGTTTTCAAGTGACGGATTTCGAGCACAGGCGCTCCATGAAGAAAATTTGCGACAAAAACGGATTGCGTGATTTTGTCTCATGTTGTGGGGCGTGTCGACCATGACCACTGGGCACTCTTCATCAAACTGTCATCGAACTGTGGCAGCGCGCTTGAACAAACTTCATCAGACTCGCGCTCTACTGGGGTTCTGCGTTTTGGTGTTTTTCATGCGTGCGTTGTTTTTAGTGGCCGCTCTAATGTTCGGCCTGCCGTCTTTTGCGGCTTCTCGATGTGAAGTCAATGTCCCGACCCAAACAGTCGACCTGGCTCAGGTGAGCATCGCCTATCAAAGTATCGGCCGTGCGTCCGACCCTGCGTTGCTGTTGGTGATGGGCCTGGGCGGGCAGTTGATTCACTGGCCGGATGAAGTGGTGGTGGCCCTGTGCGAACAAGGTTTCCGGGTGATTCGCTACGACAACCGCGATGTGGGCCTGTCCACTTGGCGGCAGGCGCCGGCGAGCGCCAACCTGACTTTCGAAGTGCTGCGCTACAAACTCGGCCTGCCGGTGGCCGCGCCTTATACCTTGACTGATATGGCCGACGACGCCCTTGGGTTGATGGATGCGCTGCAGGTGCAGCAATTTCACGTACTCGGCGCGAGCATGGGCGGCATGATCGCTCAACACCTGGCGGCCATGGCGCCACAGCGCGTGGAAAGCCTGACCCTGATCATGACCAGCTCCGGCGCCGAGGGCCTGCCCGCACCGAACGCAGCGCTGGTGCAATTGCTGTCGCGGCGCAGCGCACCCAACCGTGAGGTGGCGCTGGAGCAACAGGCGGATTTGCTCGCGGCGTTGGGCAGCCCGGATATCAAGGATGATCGCCAGGCGTTGCTGCACCAGGCGGCGCTGTCCTATGACCGCGCCTTCAACCCCGAAGGCGTGAAGCGCCAGATCATGGCGATCCTGGCCGAGCCAAGCCGTGTGCCTTTGCTCAACCAACTGCGCGTGCCTGCCCTGGTGGTACATGGCACCGCCGACCCGTTGCTGCCGGTGATGCACGGCGTGCACCTCGCCGCGCATATCCAGGGCAGCCAGTTGAAATTGATTCCCGGCCTGGCCCACCGTTTTCAGGAAGCGTTCAAGGCACCCTTGTTGGCGGCGGTGCTGCCCTACCTGCAAGCCCATCGCCAGGATGCCGCGCACTGGGCGCAGATCGATTTGAGCGAGCCTTCGAAGGTGCTGTGAAGGTGGTGTATCGTGCAAGCTTTCTGCGCATCAATGCCCGCGAGGTTGCCCATCATGAGTACTCCCCTGAAAATCGATTTCGTCAGCGACGTATCCTGCCCCTGGTGCATCATCGGCCTGCGTGGCCTGACCGAAGCCCTCGACCAGCTCGGTAGCGAAGTGCAGGCCGAGATCCATTTCCAGCCGTTCGAACTGAACCCGAACATGCCCGCCGAGGGGCAGAACATCGTCGAGCACATCACTGAAAAGTACGGTTCCACGGTGCAAGAGTCCCAGGCTAATCGTGCACGCATCCGCGACATGGGCGCCGCATTGGGCTTTGCGTTCCGCACCGACGGCCAAAGCCGTATCTACAACACCTTCGACGCGCACCGCCTATTGCATTGGGCTGGGCTGGAGGGTCTGCAGTACAACCTCAAGGAAGCGCTGTTCAAGGCGTATTTCAGCGATGGCCAGGACCCTTCCGATCACGCGACCCTGGCGATCATCGCCGAGAGCGTAGGGCTGGACATTGCGCGCGCCGCCGAGATTCTTGCCAGCGATGAATACGCCGCCGAAGTCCGTGAGCAGGAACAGCTGTGGGTTTCCCGAGGGGTGAGTTCGGTGCCGACCATTGTCTTCAATGACCAATATGCGGTGAGCGGTGGGCAACCGGCTGAAGCCTTCGTCGGCGCGATTCGCCAGATCATTGCCGAGGCGCGATCCTGACGCCGCTTCAATGTGGGAGCTGGCTTGCCTGCGATAGCGGACTGTCAGTTGCAAATGGGCTGGCTGACACACCGATATCGCAGGCAAGCCAGCTCCCACACTTGATACTCATTGTTTGCAAAAATGGCGCTCATCCAAGCGCTGGCCCATCCCTTGCATTACCCCCCTAAAGCCCAACCGGCCTGCGGTTGGGCGCTGCCATTAGGGGTGAAACTTACCTTGAACATTCTTGACCTTGACCACAGCCTCACCGGCCAGGCACCGATTGCCCGGCGGTTGGCCAGCGGTCGGGCCACGCGCCTGGACCTGCTGGACCTGGGCCCGAAATTGCGTTTGTGGTCCACCGAAAAAACCTGGAAGCGTTTCGTCGAGCGCCTGGCCCAACGGCCACGGCCCCGTGACGCGCGCCCGGAAATTCTGTTTGTCGGCTCCGGCGATTATCACCACCTTACGCCGGCCTTTTTGGCCGACCTCAAAGAGCCCATCAGCCTGATCCACTTTGACAACCACCCCGACTGGGTGCGCTTTGCGCCCAAGCGGCACTGCGGTTCGTGGGTCAACCGGGCGCTGAAGATGCCGGCGATCCAACGCATCGTCACCCTCGGCCCGTGCAGCGATGACCTGCATAACCCGCAACTGCGCGGCGGCAACCTTGGCGCCCTCAAGCGCGGGCGTTTGCAGTTGTTTCCCTGGCAGCATCCGCCGTCCAAGGTCTGGGGCCGGGTGGGGGACGGCGCCGGCCACCAGCAACAGGAAAACCACCTGCATTGGCGCAACCTGGCGGACCTGGATTGGGCGGCTTTCCTCGACCAGATGACTGCCAGCCTGCCCACCGAAGCGATCTGGATCACCATCGACAAAGATGTGCTGGCCAGTGAAGACGCCGCCACCAACTGGGACCAGGGCGGCATGCGCCTGACCCATTTGCTCCAGGCCCTGCGGGCGTTGGCGGCGGGTAAACGCATCATTGGCATCGACGTCTGCGGTGAGTTCGCCACGCCGGCGTTCAGCAACGCGTTCAAGCGCTGGGAAGCCAAGTCTGATCAGCCGCCACCCGAGCGCTGGAGCCCGCAAGACTTGCAGCGTAATGCTGCAACCAATGAAGCCTTGATCGACCTGTTTGAGGAGCTGTTCCCGTGACCCTGACCGTGGTGTTGTTACTGGCGTTTTCCATCGTCCTCGATGTGATTGGCCAGCTGTGTTTCAAATTGGGCGTGGACCGTTTGCCGCAACTCGATGGCGGTTTTCGCCTGCGTGCGTTCTGGGGCCAGGTGTTCAATGCGCCGCTGTTGTGGGCCGGCGTCGGCGCCTATGTGATTGAGTTTTTTGTCTGGCTCGAAGCGCTGTCCCGTGCGCCCTTGAGTCTGCTGTTTCCGCTGGCGGCGTTGGCCTATTGCCTGGTGGTACTGGCGGGCAGGGTGGTGCTCAAGGAAACCGTCAGCCGGCGTCGTTGGCTGGGCACGTTGGTGATCACTTTGGGCGTGATGTTGGTAGCGATAGCGGGGAACCAGGCATGACAACGCAAACAATCAATACTGGCTGGCTGCATGGGCGTCTTGGCACCCTGGTGCTATGGGCACTGCTGATTGCCACCGAAAGCGCCGGGCAGTTGTTCACCAAGGTGGCCGGCGATCAATTGGGGCCGATGGACTTCAGTTGGCAATGGCTGGCTGACGTGGCGCGCAACCCGGGAATTCTGGCGGCGATTGCCAGCTATCTGGGAGCGTTTTTTGTATGGATGCTGATTCTGCGGCGTAGCAGTTTGTCCCTGGCGTTTCCGCTGAGTTCGCTGGTGTTTGTGGCGGTACTGCTGGGCTCTTGGCTGGGGCTGGGGGAGCACATCAGCGTGTTGCATTGGGTGGGCGTGGTGGTAATTATCGGGGGTATTGCCCTATTGGCTGAAGGCGAAGAACACTGAAAATAGTGCTATGAAACACAGGCTCAATGTGGGAGCGGGTTTGCTCGCGAAAGCAGTGTGTCAGTCACCCGATATTTAACTGACCCACCGCATTCGCGAGCAAGCCCGCTCCCACAATTTTGCTGCCGTGTAATTCAGTCGAAGGTATAGCTGATCGCCGTCTGCACCTGGCCCTGATTCACATGGCCAGCCTCCTTGACGATGCTGCTCTTGGCCGCTGACCCCACCAGGCGTACCCAGCTGGCGCTGGTCAGCAGCGACCAATGGGGCGCCAGGGGAAAGGCGAAGCTTTGGCTCAGCGTCACATTCTGGAAACCCCCGCTCGCGTTGTAGGGCCGCAAGCCTGAAGCGACGGCTTCGTTGTTGTCCACGCCGAAGAAGGTATTGGCCTGGCGTGCATCGGCAAAACGCGCAACCAGGCCATTGCTGCCGATAATCCCGCCGCCCACGGGGTAACCCAGCTCGCCGCCGATTTTACCCAAGGCGCCGCTCTGGGAATGCCCGCCGCCCACGGCCTGGCCCAATTGCGCGTAGACCCGCCAGAAATCGGCCGGGGCGTATTGGACGAAACCGCCCACCTCTGCCATGTCCGACACGTTACGCAGGCCTTGCAACTCGCCGTTGGAGGTGCGCCCCGAGAGGTAGTTGATATAGGGGCCAGCGGTAAGGCCGTGGGTATCCAGGGCGCTCCAGGTGAGGCCGTCATCGGTGCTCAGACTGACGTCACCCCAATCCAGGTCCAGGTACGGCACAGGCCGGGTTTCGTAGCGGCTGCCGCTGGGGTCGTGGGGCTGATAGCTGAGGCCAGCGCCCACGTCGCCCGTGATGCCCGCTGCCCACGCGGCACTGCAAAGGCCCCACCCTCCAAGTAAACCGGTGAATACAACAGCAGCGAGCTTGGACATGGGGACGTTTCCTGAAGGTGGGCAGGCGCGCATGAACGCGCAAACCGGCGCGCCTGCGCAAGCACTCATGTTGTTTGTAGCAAGCTACAAAAATTGTAGCTCCTGAGACACCTATCGCTGCGCATTTCGCCCCAGGCCCCCAGCCCTGCGGGGTTTCGACCAGTTGGCACAGTCCCTGCTCTATCCCTTGGCAAGCGCATACAGCGCGCTCCTCCAAGGCCCTTTACCTAAAGGAAAGGCAGATGATCAACTGGCATATCGTGTGTGACTTCGACGGGACCATTACCCCCACCGATGTCATCGACAACGTCCTCCAACGCTTCGCCGGCCCCGAGTGGGAAACCATTGAGCAGGAATGGCTGGATGGGCATATCGGTTCACGCGAATGCCTGAGCCGCCAACTGGCGCTGATCAAGGCCACCCCCGCTGAACTGTTGGCGTATTTCGACAGCGTCGAGATCGACCCGGACTTCCCGGATTTCGTCGATCACGTCATGGGCCTGGGTGCCTCCATTGAAGTGGTCAGCGACGGCATCGAGCAGGGCATTGCCCGCATCCTTTCGCGCAACTACGTGACCCTGTTGCCGATCCTCGCCAACCGCCTGCGCCAGGTCGACCAGGACAGCTGGCGCATCGACTTCCCGTATGCCAGCGATGCCTGCCGCGCCGCTTCCGGCAACTGCAAGTGCAAATCCACGCCGCGCAACAAGCGCGTGCTGGTGATTGGCGACGGCAAGTCCGACATGTGCGTGGCCTCCACTGCCGACTTCGTGTTCGCCAAGGGCAGCCTCGCCGAGTACTGCGTCGCCCACCAGATCCCTCATGCGCGCTTCGACACCTTTGCGCAAGTGCCGGCGTTGCTGGCCAAGTTGCCACAAGGCCTCGCCGCCAACGCCACCACCTTCAACACCTCTTCTGACAAACAGGAACTCTTCCATCATGTCTGATATCCGTATCGCTACCGCCGAAGACCAGGTGCTTCTGGATAAAGAAGCCAAGTATTGCTCCTACGGCGACACCGTTCACTACATCGAGCCGCCGCGTATTTTCAGTCGCTGCGAAGGCTCCTATGTGTGGGACACCGAAGACCAGGCCTACCTCGACCTGCAGATGTGGTACTCGGCCGTCAACTTCGGCTATGCCAACCCGCGCCTGAACAACGCGCTGAAAAAGCAGATCGACACCCTGCCGCAAATCGCCAGCCAGTACCTGCACAAAGGCAAGATCGAGCTGTCGGAAATGATCGCGGTCGATGCCAAGAACAAGTTCGGCCTCGACGGTCGTGTGCACTTCAACGTTGGCGGTTCGCAGTCCATCGAAGATTCCCTGAAGGTGGTGCGCAACGCCAGCAACGGTAAAAGCCTGATGTTCGCCTTCGAAGGCGGCTACCACGGGCGCACCCTCGGCGCCTCGTCGATCACCTCCAGCTTCCGCTATCGTCGTCGCTACGGCCACTTTGGCGAACGCGCCAATTTCATCCCATTCCCTTACCACTTCCGTGGCCCGAAGGGCATGACCAAGGAAGAGTACGGCAGCCATTGCGTGCAGCAGTTCGCCCGCTTGTTCGAGACCGAATACAACGGTGTCTGGGACCCTAAAACCAACCAGTGCGAATACGCAGCTTTCTATGTCGAGCCGATCCAGGGCACCGGTGGCTACGTGATCCCGCCGATGAATTTCTACCGCGAGCTCAAGCACGTCCTGGACCAGCACGGCATCCTGATGGTGTCCGACGAAATCCAGATGGGCTTCTATCGCACCGGCAAACTCTGGTCAATCGAGCACTTCGACGTACAACCGGACGTGATCGTGTTCGGCAAGGCGCTGACCAATGGCCTCAACCCATTGGGCGGTATCTGGGCCCGTGAAGAGTTGATCAACCCGAAGGTGTTCCCGCCAGGTTCGACTCACTCCACCTTCGCCTCCAACCCGTTGGGTACCGCGGTGGGCCTGGAAATGTTCAAGATGACCAGCGAAGTCGACTACGGCGCCATGGTCATGGCCAAGGGCAAATACTTCCTGGAAGGCCTGCAAGACTTGCAAAAACGCTTCCCCATTATCGGCGATGTGGACGGCCTGGGCCTGGCGCTGCGCTGCGAAATCTGCGGCCCGGATGGCTTCACCCCGGACAAGGCGACCCTGGACTATATGGTCGAAGAAGGCATGAAAGGCGATATGGTGGTAGACGGCCAGAAACTGGGGCTGATCCTCGACGTGGGCGGTTACTACAAGAACGTGATCACCCTGGCGCCGTCCCTGGAAATCAGCTACCCGGAAATCGACCTGGGCCTGAAGTTGCTGGAGCAACTGCTGGTGCGAGCGACCACGCGGTGAATGCTCAAGGGATCGACCTCGGTGAAGGCACTGCCGGTTTCGTTCTCGGTGATGGTCCGGTCGGGATCCTGTTGATCCACGGCCTGACCGGCACACCGACCGAGTTGCGCCAGGTCGCCAAGGGCCTGGCCAAGGCGGGTAACTGCACGGTGTATGTGCCCACGCTGGCCGGGCACTGCGGCGACAACAGCGACTTGCAGGCCACTGGCTGGCAGGACTGGTACGAAGGCGTGCGCAAGACCTTCGTACAGGTCAAGCAACGCCATGGGCAGGTATTTGTCGGTGGCTTGTCCATGGGCGCGGTGATGTCGATGTATGTGGCGTCCGAACACCCGGGGCAAGTCGCCGGGTTGCTGATGTATTCCACCACCTTGAAGTACGACGGCTGGAGCATCAACAAGCTGGCATTTCTTACGCCCTTGCTGATGAAGATCCCGTTCGGCGTGCACATTTGCAGCTTCGAAGAGAAGCCGCCCTACGGCATCAAGAACGAGCGCCTGCGGGCCATCGTCGAGCGGCAGATGAAGGAAGGCGAGAGCAGCGAGGCGGGGTTGCTGACCATGGAAGGCATCACCGTGCGCGAGCTGCACCGCATGAACGCCGTGGTCAGGAAGCGCATGCCCCAGATCAAGGTGCCGGCGCTGGTGCTGCACTCCATCGAGGACGATATCACCAGCCGTTGGAACGCCGATTACGTGGAGCGCCACCTCGGCGGGCCGGTGACCAAGATCCTGTTGGACAACTGCTACCACATGATCACGGTCGATTTGCAGTACCGGCGGGTGATCGAGTTGAGTGCCAGGTTTGTCGAGCAGCACACAGTCTTCAAGTCAACGCGGATCAATGTGGGAGCGGGCTCGCCTGCGATGGCATCACTGCGGTCTGCCTGACGTACCGAGGCGCCTGCATCGCAGCGGTGCGGCGATCCGACAAGCCAGCTCCCACATTGGACCGGCGTTCGCCATAGAAATAAGGGCAATCTGTGATAACCACCCAAGCCTACCCGACCATCCGGGCTATCCAGCGCGATGCCTGGAACGACTGTTTTCCCGGTGCCCTGGAGGATTGGGACTATTACCTGGCCGTGGAAAACGCCGCGATCGATGACTTTCAGTGGCGTTACCTGGCGGTCTTTGAGGATGACACGCTGGTGGCCGTAGCCGCCGCGTTCATCACCCATTATCGCCTCGACACCACGGTGTCGGGGGTCGGCAAGCGCTTGACCGAGCGCCTGGATCGGTTGTGGCCGGGGGCTTTGCAACTGGCGTTGTACGCCATCGGGTCGCCGGTGGCTGAGCGTTGTGATGCCGGTGTCGCCAGCCATGTGTCCGAATCCCGGCGCCCGTTGCTGTTGCAGCAGTTATTGGCGGCGGGGCGTAGCGACGCCGATGCGCTCGGTATCGGCTTGCTGGCGGTCAAGGATGCGCCCACCAACGACCCGCATTGGGCCCAGAGCTGCCTTGCTGCAGGTTTTCAAAGCATGCCCAGCTTGCCCACGGGGGTGTTGCCGCTGCCTTATGGCTCGGTGGATGCCTACCTGGGTTCGCTGGGCAAATCCACGCGCAAGGACCTGCGCCGCAAACTGCGCGCACCAGGGCCGCGGGTCGAGTGGCGGCGCAATATCGATGACGTGCTGCCCGAGGTCATGCGCCTGTATGAGGCCACGCTCGCGCGCGCAGACTTGCAGTTCGAGCGCCTGCCCGCCGGTTACTTCACGGGCGTGCTCGAACACCTTCACGAGCGGGCGGTCTGTGTTCTGTACTGGGTGGATGAGCGCCTGGTGGCGTTCAACCTGATCCTGCTGGATGAGCATCGGCTGGTGGACAAGTTCTTTGGTCATGACCTTGAGTTCAGCCGCGAGTACAACCTGTACTTCCGTAGCTGGTTGACCAATGTCGACTACTGTATTGAACACCGTATTCCGGTGTACGAGTGCGGCCAGGCCGGGTATGCCAGTAAACTGCGCCTGGGGTGCGAGTTCGAGGGCAACAGCCTGTTCTTCCGCCACCGTAACCGGCTGGTCAACGGCCTGCTCAAGCTTGTAAAACTGTTTATTCGACCGGATCGTTCCGACCCTGCCATGGCTGCTGCGATAAGCGAAACCTGATGATTACCAAGACCCGCCAGAAAGCCCGCCCCTTTGCCATCTCGCGTTGGAGCGTCCAGCGCAAGCTGGTGCTGGCGTTCTGGCTGGTCAGCGTGATTCCCACCATGATCGCGGCTGAACTGGCCGCCACCACGCTGTCGCAGATTTTCGACAGCAACGTGCGCATCTGGCTGCAAGAGTCGACCAAGATCGTCAAGGACGAAATCGGCGACATCCTTCACGACAACGCGCGCATGGCCAAGCTGTTCCTGCGCTATACCAGCCCGCCGTCGTCCAAAAATGCCGAGAAGCATGACCGGCTCACCGCCGACATTGCCGATGCCACCGATATCGACGTGGTCGCGCTGATTCGCACCAGCGACCGTAAAGTGATGTTCAGCACGGCCGCCGATGACATCGTCAGGCAGATCAACCTCACCAGCAACGCGGTGCTGCAAACCGTGCAAGTCGCCGGCGTGAGCACGGGCCTGGTGGTGTCCACCTTCGAAACCAGCCGTGACGGTGTTGATTACCTGTTGCTGGTCGCCACTTACCTGGACAGCAGTTTCCTCACCAGCGTGGCCGATGTGCATTCCCTGGACCTGCGTTTGTACCTGGCCAACCCTGCAGGGTTTTCCGAAATATTTTCCACCCAGCGCTTCGCCAATCACCCCTCGCGCATCCCCAAGAATGTCGAGGCCTACCTGCGCAGCACCAAGCAGCCCAGCGAACAGTTCACTAACCAATACAGCGGTTTGTACTGGCCGATTTTCAATGACGCCGGCGAGTTGCAAGGCGTGATCTTCAGCGGCCTGCTACGGCACACCAGCCTGGTGGGGTTGGTGAACCAGAGCAACCTGTTCGTGCTGATCTTCCTGGTCAGCTCGGCGCTGTCACTGGCGGCCGGGTTGTTGGTGTCGCGGCGCCTGACCAAGCCCCTGCGCGATTTGTCCCAGGGCGTGGATGCGGTGATCTCGGGCAGTTATGCGCACCGTGTGGTGGTCAGTGGCGGTGACGAACTGGCGCAATTGAGCAGCACCTTCAACCACATGACCGAACGCCTGGGCGAGTTGCATCATCTGGAAGCCCAACTGCGCCGGCGTGACCGCTTGCATGCTCTGGGTGAAGTCGCCATGGGCCTGGCTCACGAAATTCGCAACCCATTGGGCATTATCAAGACTGCCACTCAACTGCTGCATCGGCGCGCCGACCTGGCAGAAACCGACAAGCGTCACCTGGAATATGTCATCAGCGAAGTCAGCCGCATCAACGAGCTGATTACCGAGTTCCTCGATTTCGCCAAGCCCAACCCGCCGATACGCGTGCAGCAACCGGCACGCGCCCTGGTGGAAGAAATCCTCGGTTTCTGCGGCCCGGAGCTGAGTAGCCATCGCATTGACGCGCAGATCGACGACCAGGCGCCTGGCGCGACGATCTACGCCGATGCCAAGCAGCTCAAGCAGGCCTGTCTCAACCTGATTCTCAACGCCATCGACGCGATGCCCGACGGCGGGCGCCTGACCCTGGGCATTCGTAGCGTGGGCGACAACACCGTGATCAGCATCGCCGATACCGGCGAGGGCATCCCCGCGGATATGGTGGAGCGTATCTTTACGCCATTCGTCACCACCAAGGCCTCGGGCACAGGCCTGGGCCTGGCCAAAGTCTATTCGATCATGGAAAGTCACGACGGCAGCATCGAATGCGCCAGTGAGAAAGATGCCGGCGCGACCTTCAGCCTGTACATTCCGGCTGACGGTGAAGACGACGGTGAAGATGAGGACGGGCATGACGCATAACGTATTGGTGGTCGACGACGAGCCCAAGCTCTGTGATTTGCTGACCCAGGCCTTGAGCCAGAACGGCATCCAAGTGTTCAGCGCGGGCAACGGCCTGCATGCGCTCAAGGTGCTGGGGGAGGAGGACATCGACCTGGTCATCAGCGACTGGCGCATGCCGGGCATGGACGGGCCGGCGTTGCTGGCCGAAATCAAGGTACGTTATCCGACCTTGCCGGTAATCGTGATGACGGCCTATAGCACGGTGAAAAACGCCGTGCAGTCGATGCGTAACGGTGCCTATGACTACATTGCCAAGCCGTTCGACATCGACGAGCTGGACATCACCGTGGCCAAGGCCCTGCAATTTCGCGACATCATGCGTGACAACGCGCGCATGCGCGCCGAGTTGGACGAGCATGCGCAGTTCGACAGCCTGGTGGGCGACAGCCCGGCGTTTCGCCAGGTGCTCCAGGCGGTGGATTCGGTGCGTGACAGCAACGCCACCATCCTGCTGACCGGCGAAAGCGGCACTGGCAAGGAAATGGTCGCCCGTGCCATCCACAAGCATGGCAGCCGTGCCGACCAACCCTTCGTGGCGGTCAATTGCGCGGCCATCCCTGAAGGCTTGCTGGAAAGCGAAATGTTCGGCCATCGCAAAGGCGCGTTCACCGGCGCCGTGGCTGACCGGGTAGGGCGCTTCATGCAGGCCGACAAGGGCACGCTGTTTCTGGATGAAGTCGGTGATATGCCCTTGGCGTTGCAGGCCAAGATTCTGCGCGCCTTGCAGGAGCGGGTTATCGAACCGGTAGGCGACCCCCGCGAGCGCAAGGTGGATGTACGGGTAATTGCCGCCACCAACAAGAACCTGCTGGATGCGGTGGCGGCCAAAGAGTTTCGCGAAGACCTGTATTACCGCCTCAATGTCTTCCCGATTCCGTTGCCGTCCTTGCGCGAACGCGTGGAAGACATCGCGCCCCTGGCGCGCCACTTCGCCCACACCCTGAGCGCGACCACCGGCAAACGCATCACCGGTTTCAGCCCCGAGGCGTTGCAGGCCATGGCGGCGTACCACTGGCCGGGCAACATCCGCGAGCTGCAAAACTGCGTGGAACGCGCAACCATCGTGGCGGCTTCATCGGTGATCGAGGATATTGATTTGCCGGGGTATCTGTTTGCTTCCAAACCGAGCGAGGGCGATGTGACCACGATCCTCAGCGACGGCCCAGGCGTGCCGCGGGATCTGGATGCGGCGCTGGCCGAAGTGGAGAAAGCCTATATTCTTGCGGCGTTGCAGGAGAGCAATGGGGTGCAGGCTGCGGCGGCGCAGCGGATCGGGATTTCCGAGAGGAGCTTCTGGTATCGCCTGAAGAAGCTGGGGATTCAGGTCGATAAGATCGTGCGCTGATCTGAGTGTGGGAGCTGGCTTGCCTGCGATTGCGGTCTGCCTGTGCCGGATGTTTGCCTGACACACCGCTATCGCAGGCAAGCCAGCTCCCACCTGTTTAACCGCGTTGCATCAGGTGTGCAGGCGTACCCACACGCTGACCAACACCGTCGCGGCCATCAACCAGGCCACGGCGGCGACTGCCAGCGATGCCTCCAACCGCAGCCGATCGACCATCACATACAGCGTCGCCAAATACACAAAGTACGGGATGATCGACCACATCCCGAACAGGATCGTGGTCTTCAAGTCCGCAACCGTTCGGCCTTTGCCGACGATGTAATGGGCGATCAGCGCAAAAGTGGGAAACAGCGGCACCAAGCCTGCGATGTAATAGTTTTTGGTCTTGGCCAGCGCCGCCAGGATCAGCACCACTGCGGCGCCAAGTGCAGCCTTCAAGAACAGATCCATCAGTGACTCAACCCGTATTTCTTGACCTTGTCGAACAGGGTGGTCTTGGCCATCCCCAGTTCCTGGCTGGCCTGTGTCAGGTTGCCACCGCTGCGTTGCAGGGCATCGTTGAGCAGGTTGCGCTCAAAGGCCTCCACCGCCTCGGTAAAGGCAACCCCTTGGTTGCCGCTGCCGGCGCCGCTTTTCTTGAAGGCGGGCAGGCCGAGGGCGAAACGTTCGGCGACGTTGCGCAGCTCACGCACGTTGCCTGGCCAGTCGTGGCTCATCAGGCTGGACAGGGTCTGGTTATCCAGCTCCGGCACCGCCCGGTCGAAGCGTAGCGACGATTGCTGCAGGAAGTGTTCGAACAGTTGCAGGATGTCTTCACGCCGCTCGCGCAGGGGCGGCAGTTCCAGGGTGACGACATTGAGGCGGTAGTACAGGTCGCTGCGAAACTGGCTGGCGCGGCTCAACTCGTCGAGGTCGGACTTGGTGGCAGCGATTACCCGGCAATCCACCGCCACGCTCTGGTTCGAACCCAGGCGTTCCAACGTGCGTTCTTGCAGCACCCGCAGCAATTTGATCTGCAGGTTGATCGGCATACTCTCTACTTCATCGAGGAACAGCGTGCCTTGATGGGCATGCTCGATCTTGCCGATGCGACGTTTGCCGGCGCCGGTGAAGGCGTTGGCCTCGTGGCCGAAAATCTCGCTTTCGAACAGGTTCTCCGGCAGGCCACCGCAGTTGAGCGCGACGAACTGGTGGGTATGGCGCCGGCTGAAATCATGCAGGCAGCGTGCGACCAGTTCCTTGCCGGTGCCGGTTTCGCCTTCGATTAGCACGTTGGCCGAAGTGTCGGCGACGTTGGCGATCAGTTCACGCAGGTTTTGCATCGCCGGCGAGCGGCCGATGATGCGGCCTTCCAGCGAGTCGCGCTCGGCCAGTTGCCGGCGCAGCGACCAGACTTCCCGCGCCAGGCCGCGTTGTTCCAGGGCGCGGCGTGCCACGTCCACCAGACGTTCGGGCGAGAAGGGTTTTTCCATGAAGTCGTAGGCACCGTTACGCATGGCCCCAACCGCCATGGAGATATCGCCATGCCCGGTGATCAACACCACCGGCAGGCTTTTATCCAGGGCCTTGAGGCGGGTCAGCAGTTCCAGGCCATCGATGCCCGGCAGGCGAATATCACTGATGACAATGCCTGCGAAGTTCTCGCCGATGCGCTTGAGCGCTTCTTCGGCACTGCCCACGCCGACGCTGGTGATGTCTTCGAGCGCCAAAGCTTGCTGGCAACCGAGCAGTACATGGGGGTCGTCTTCGACGATCAGGACGGTGAGGTCTTGGGCTTCAGTATTCATGTCGACTCAGCTCGTTGAGCGCCCACCAATGGCAGGTTCAGGACAAAGGCGGTACCACCATTGGCCGGATGTTCCACGGCAAGGCTACCGCCGGTGGCGGCCGCGAGGCTCGCGGAAAGGGTCAGGCCCAGGCCCAGGCCTTGTTCGCCGGGCTTGGTGGTAAAAAAGGGTTCGAACAAATGCTTGCGCGCCTCGGGGTCGATGCCGTGGCCATTATCACGCACCAACAGGCGGTATTTGCCATCGCCGCTCTGGCCTTCCAACCACAGTTGCGGCGCCGCTTGGGCCTGCATCGCATCGAGGGCGTTACCGATCAGGTTGACCAGGATCTGCTCCAGGCGGGTCTGGTCGATCTGCAATTGGGCGTTGGTAAAGTCACGGTGCACGGTCAACGGCAGGCTGTCCAGGCGCGCGCCGAGTACTTGGAACGCGGCGTCCACGGCTTTGCCGAGGCTGGCTTCGCCCTGGTCGTCGCCGCGCCGGGCAAAGGAACGCAGGCTGGCGGTGATGCGGCCCATGCGGTCGATCAGTTCGTTGATGGTCTTGAGGTTGGTGCTGGCGGTGTCTAGGGCGCCGCGCTCAAGGAAGCGTACGGTGTTGCCCGACAGCGTGCGCAAGGCCGCCAGCGGCTGGTTCAGTTCGTGGGCGATGCTGGTGGACATCTGGCCAATGGCTGCGAGTTTGCCGGCCTGCACCAATTCGTCCTGGGCGTGGCGCAGGGTTTCTTCGGCCTGGCGTCGTTCGCGAATCTGGCCCTTGAGCCGTTCGTTGCTGGCGCGCAGGTCGGCGGTGCGTTCCGCAATCCGACGCTCAAGCTGGCTGTTGGCTTCCTGCAAGGCTTCCCGTGCGGCGAGACGGGTGGCGATGACCTTGCGCCGTTCGTTCCAGGCGATCAGCAGGAAGGCGACCAGGCCAAAGGCGACGGCCACCAGAATGCCCTGGTTTATCGCGGCACGGCGCAGGTCATTGAGCGGGGTGAGCAGGGTGAAATTCCACGGTGTGTCGTTGAGCGGTCGGGTTTGCGCCAGGTAGCTGACGGCGTGCTGGTCATTGACCACTTCCGAGTTGGCCGGGAAGGTCAGTTTCTCCGTGCCTTCGTTCAGACGCTCGCGGGCCAGGGGTTGCAGTTCATTGAGCGTTGCCCAGTAATATTGCAGGCTGTGGGCCAGGCGATCCTTGGTGTCATCGCTCAGCGGGCGTACAGCCTTGAGGCGACGCGCCGGGTCACTGGACAGAATGATGATGCCGTTTTCGTCGCTCACGAACGCCTCGAGACGGGCGCGCTGCCAGCGTTCTTCCAGGGCTTCGAGGCGCACCTTGACCACGGCGACGCCGATGATCTTGCCGTGCTCTTCCAGGCCATGAGCCAGGTAATAGCCGGGTTCGCCGTTGGTGCTGCCGATGCCGTAAAAGCGGCCGGGTTGGCCGCGTACGGCGTTCTGGAAATAGGCGCGAAAAGACAGGTCCTCACCCTGGTAACTGTCGGCATCGCGCCAGTTACTGGTGGCCAGCACGCGGCCGGTGGTGTCCATCACATAGATGGCGCGGCTGCGACTGCGGCGGTTCAGGCCTTCGAGGTAGTCGTTGACCGTCTTGCGGGTTTCCTGGGTCGGGTCGGCGAGCAGTTGGGAAACACTGGACTCCAGTTCCAGCAGGCTGGGCAGGTAGGTGTACTTGCTCAGTTCGCTTTCGACGGTGCGGGCGTGCAGCTCCAACTGGCGTTCGCCATTGTCGCTGAGGGTGCGGATGCCGTAGTAGTCACTGACCCAGAAGCCGATATAACCCAGGCCGACCATCAGGGCGATGATCAGAGGCGGCAGGAACAGTTGGCGTATCAGACGAGGCTTCACGGCAAGTGATGGCGGCGCGGCGCGATATTGATTGGGGTCGCATTTCATCACAGATGCCTTGGGTCAACCAGAGCGTGCAACCTGCGCGGTTCAGTGTGGGAGCGGGCTTGCTCGCGAATGCAGTCTGCCAGTTGATGCATCAGTGACTGACATGCCGCATTCGCGAGCAAGCCCGCTCCCACATTGGTCCAGTTTTTACAGGGCAAGCTATGTGTTGCTTTTAGTGCTGCAGGATTTTCTCGAGGAAGTGCTGCGCACGTTCGGAGCGTGCGCTGATGTCGCCGAAGAACTCTTCTTTCGGGCAGTCTTCGATGATCTTGCCGGCGTCCATGAAGATCACGCGGTCGGCCACTTTGCGCGCAAAGCCCATTTCGTGGGTCACACACATCATGGTCATGCCTTCGTGGGCCAGTTGCACCATCACGTCGAGCACTTCGTTGACCATTTCCGGGTCCAGCGCCGAGGTCGGTTCGTCGAACAGCATGACGATCGGGTCCATGGCCAGGGCGCGGGCAATCGCCACACGTTGTTGCTGGCCGCCGGAGAGCTGGCCAGGGTGCTTGTGAGCGTGTGCCGACAAGCCCACGCGTTCGAGCAGTTGCAGGCCCTTCTTGGTGGCTTCTTCTTTGCTGCGGCCCAATACCTTGATCTGCGCGATGGTCAGGTTTTCGGTGATGGTCAGGTGCGGGAACAGCTCGAAGTGCTGGAACACCATGCCTACGCGCGAACGCAGTTTTGGCAGGTTGGTCTTCGGGTCCGCGATGGAGGTGCCATCGACGACGATGTCGCCTTTCTGGAACGGTTCCAGCGCGTTCACGCACTTGATCAAGGTGGACTTGCCCGAGCCGGACGGCCCGCACACCACGATCACTTCGCCTTTTTTAACCTCGGTGCTGCAATCGGTCAGCACCTGGAAGTCGCCATACCACTTGTTGATGTTCTTGATAGAGATCATACGGCAAACCTTTTTTGCAGACGCTTGACCAGCAGCGAGGCGGAAAAGCTGATGATGAAGTAGACGACACCGGCAAAGATCAGGAACTCATTGGAGCGGCCGATGATGTCGCCGTTGGAGCGGGCGGAGTTGAGGAAGTCCACCAGGCCCACGGTGTAGACCAGGGAGGTGTCCTGGAACAGGATGATCGACTGTTGCAGCAGCAACGGCGTCATCTTGCGGAACGCCTGGGGCAGGATGATCAGGCGCATGGTCTGGCCGTAGGTCATGCCCATGGCCTGTGCTGCCGCCATCTGGCCCTTGGGAATCGACTGCACGCCGGCTCGTACGATTTCGCAGAAGTACGCGGCCTCGAACATCATGAACGCCACGACGCAGGAGGTGAACGCGCCGATCGGGGTGTCTTCGCCGGTGATCCAGCGCAGCACGAACGGCACTGCCAGGTAGAACCAGGTGATCACCAGCAGCAACGGGATCGAGCGGAAGTAGTTCACGTAGGCGCCGGCCACGCGGGACAGCAGTTTGTTGGACGACAAGCGCATCAGGGCCAGGAGGGTCCCGATGATAATGCCGCCGACCACGCCCATGACCATCAGCTTCAAGGTCATGACCATGCCGTTCCACAGGCCTGGAATGGCGGGGATGATGCCGCTGAAATCGAAGTCCATTATTTGCCCCCCACGGAGATCAGGCCGGGCACTGCGACTTTCTTCTCGACCACGCGCATCAGCAGCATCAGGCTCATGTTCAGGGTGAAGTAGATCAGCGTGGCCAGGGTGAAGGCTTCAAACAGGTTGGCCGAGAACTCGGCGGTCTGTTTGGTTTGCGCCAGCAGTTCCATCAAGCCGATCAAGGACGCCACGGAGGAGTTCTTGAACACGTTGAGGAATTCCGAGGTAAGCGGCGGAATGATGATGCGGTAAGCCTGGGGCAGCAGCACGTTCCAGTAGATCTGCGGCAGCTTGAAGCCCATGGCGCGCGCCGCGGCTTCCTGGCCGCGTGGCAGCGCCTGGATACCGGTACGCACTTGCTCACACACACGGGCGGCGGTGAACAGGCCCAGGCACACTACGACACTCAGATAGGCCGAGGTGGTCGGGTTCAGATCTTGTTTGTACCAGTCCTGCAGGTTCTGCGGCAGCATGTCCGGTACCAGGAAGTACCAGATGAACAGCTGAACCAGCAGCGGCACGTTACGAAACAGTTCCACGTAGCAGGTCGCGATGCCCGATACGAGGCGGTTTGGCACAGTGCGCATGACCCCCAGAATGGAGCCCAGCAGCAAGGCGATAATCCATGCCACGATAGCGATGGCGATGGTCCAGCCCAGCCCAGAGAGGTACCAGTCGAGATAAGTCTCGCTGCCCACGCCGGTGGACTTGAAGAACACGCCCCAGTCCCAGTTGTAATTCATTAGGGTCTCCCCTCGAGATCGATCGATGTACAAGCACCCGCTTGGGGAAGATCCGTTCCCGCCTGACGTTGAACGCCAGGCACACACGATCGGCTCGAAAACCGCCAGGTCGAGTGTTCCAAGTTAAAACCAGCAGGTAATTACAGACGCCTGAGGGAGGGTTGGCTCCCTCAGGACATAAGCTTAGTCAGGTATCAGATTTTTACTTCTGGCGCTGGTTTGTCGCTTGGGTTAGCGATCAGCTCCTTGACCTTGTCGCTCATCGGGAAGTTCAGGTTCAGGCCTTTCGGTGGGATCGGGCTTTCGAACCATTTGGCGTAGATCTTGTTGATCTCGCCGGACTTGTACAGGGCAACAATGGCGTCATCCACGGCTTTCTTGAAGTCCGGGTCGCCTTTGCGAACCATGCATGCATAGGCTTCGAAGGACTGCGGAGTGCCGGTGATAACCCAGTCATCGGGCTTCTTGGCCTTGGCTTCTTCACCGGCCAGCAGGGCGTCGTCCATCATGAATGCAACGGCGCGGCCGCTTTCGAGCATCTGGAAGGATTCGCCGTGGTCTTTGGCGGAGATAACGTTCATGCCCATCTGCTTGTCGGCGTTCATCGCCTTGATGATGCGCTCGGACGTGGTGCCGGCGGTGGTCACGACGTTTTTGCCTTTCAGGTCGGCAAAGTCAGCGTAGGACGGCTTGCCTTCCTTGTCTTTCTTGACCAGCAGGCGGGTGCCGATTTCGAAGATGTTGACGGTGAAATCAACTTGCTGGGCGCGTTCGGTGTTGTTGGTGGTGGAGCCGCACTCCAGATCCGCGGTGCCGTTCTGGATCAACGGGATACGGGTTTGCGAGGTCACCAGGTTGTACTTGGCTTTGAGGTCGGGTTTGTTCAGGTCTTTTTTCAGTTGCTCGACAACGGCCAACTGGATGTCGTGGGAGTAGCCCACGGGTTTGCCCGAACCATCCGCGATGTAGGAAAACGGAATGGAGCTGTCGCGGTGAGCGAGAGTGATGGTGCCGGAGTCGTTGATTTTCTTCAGTGTGCCGGTGAGTTCGGCGGCAAAAACTGGAGTGCTGATCAGAGCAGCAGCGATAGCTGCGCCCAGGATATGGGGAACGATGCGCATCAATACTTCCTCGACATTTGTTTTTTTTATGAAGCCAGCTGAACGGCTCTCTTGTACAGCGACTGCCCGTGACGGCTCCTAAGGCGCCTCAGGCAATCGTTGAAGAGTGTAGAGCATGAGTCGTGCCATACCGAAAACAAAAGGATAACTACATGATTTATATGAAAATTAAGTTTTTGTTTCGGCAATATTTTCGGTTGATAGTCCGGCAAACCGAATAGGGTAGAGGGGCGTGTTCGGAAAACCGAATAGTCCGTAGGAGCGAGCTTGCTCGCGAAAAACGCAAAAACGCCGCGTTTATGCTGAATAAACGCGGCGCTCTCAGGTTTTTCGCGAGCAAGCTCGCTCCTACGATGGGGCGGTCAGGCGGCTTCGATCTTGCTGCGGTTCTGCTCGACCTTGGACAGGTAGCGCTGCAGGTTTTCCTGCTCCTGCGGTGTGGTGAACAGGCCAAGCTTGGTACGACGCCACAGCACGTCCTGCGGTTGCGTCACCCACTCTTCGGCGCACAGGTAGTCGACTTCGCGGGTATAGAGGCCACCACCCAGGTGGTCACCCAGATCGGCGAGCGATTGCACGCCCTCCAGCAGCCGCCAGGTGCGGCTGCCGTAAGTGGTGGACCAGCGACGGGCGATCTCGCTCGGTACCCAGTCGAACTTGGCGCGGATGGCATCGGCCAGGGCTTCTGGGGTAGTCATATGTTCGCCGCCGGGCAGGCTGGCCGTGGCGGTCCAGCTAGGGCGCATCTGGGTGAAGTACGGCGCCAGTTGGGCCATGGCCGACTCAGCCAGTTTGCGATAGGTGGTCAGCTTGCCACCGAATACCGACAGGATCGGCGCTTCGCCGGTGCCCCCGGACAAGGCCAGGGTGTAGTCACGCGTGATGGCCGATGGGTTGTCCGACTCGTCGTTGCACAGCGGGCGCACGCCGGAGTAGGTGTGGACGATATCGTCACGGCTCAGTTGTTTCTTGAAGTGCGCGTTGACCACTTTGAGCATGTAGTCGGTTTCACCTTCGGTGATCGCCACTGCAGCCGGGTCGCCGGTGTATTCGCGGTCGGTAGTGCCGATGATGGTCAAGTGGTTCAGGTACGGAATGGTGAAGACGATGCGCTGGTCTTCGTTCTGCAGGATATGCGCGTGGGCGCCTTCGTACAGGCGCGGCACGATCAGGTGGCTGCCCTGGATCAAGCGGATGCCGTAGGGCGAATCCAGCTTCAGGTCGTCCTTGATGAATTTGGCCACCCAAGGGCCGGCAGCATTCACCAGGGCGCGGGCGCGGATCGAGAACAGGCTGCCGTCGGCACGCTCCATGTTCATTTCCCACAGGCCGTTGCTGCGATGGGCGCTGACGCAACGGGTTTGCGTATGGATATGCGCGCCTTTCTCGCGGGCCGCCATGGCATTGAGCACGACCAAGCGGGCGTCATCGACCCAGCAGTCGGAGTATTCGAAGCCTTGGGTGATTTCACTTTTCAGCGGGCTGTCTGCACCGAACTTGAGGCTTTTGGAGCCTGCCAGCTTCTCGCGCTTGCCCAAGTGGTCATAGAGGAACAAGCCAGCGCGAATCATCCACGCCGGGCGCAGGTGCGGGCGGTGCGGCAGTACGAAGCGCATTTGCTTGACGATGTGTGGGGCTTTGCCCAGCAGTACCTCACGTTCGGCCAGGGCTTCGCGCACCAGGCGGAATTCGTAGTGTTCCAGGTAACGCAGGCCACCGTGGATCAGCTTGCTGCTGGCCGAGGAGGTGTGGCTGGCCAAGTCATCCTTTTCGCAAAGGAATACCGACAAACCGCGACCGGCTGCGTCTGCCGCAATCCCGACGCCATTGATCCCGCCACCAATTACGGCAACGTCATAGACTTCGGCAAGCGGTGGAGCAGGCAAGGTGGAAGGGTTCATCGGCTGGCCTCGCGATCTTTTCGTCTTGGAATTCGAACATTAATGTTCATTTGCGAAAATGGTAGCTGATAATTGCGGGCACAGCCACCCGACTTCGATTGAAAAAACTCATCGAAGGGTGGGGAAAGGAAGAATTATGAACAAAGGTGAATGTATTGGTGTGAGTGAGGCCGTCATCGCGGGCAAGCCCGGCTCCCACATTTGATCGCATTTCAAACTGTGGGAGTCGGGCTTGCCCGCGATGACGCCTGAACAGGCGCTAAACGACTTCCAGCCGCACCTTGTGCTCATTCAGCACTTGCACTAACGCCGGCACTGGCTGCTGGTCAGTCACCAGGCAGTCCACCAGGCTGATCGGCCCCAGGCGAATCATGGCATTGCGCCCGAATTTGCTGGAGTCTGCCGCCAGAATCACTTGCCGCGCATTGGCGATGATTGCCTGGGAGACTCGCACTTCCTGGTAATCGAAGTCCAGCAGGCTGCCGTCCTCGTCGATCCCGCTGATGCCCACCAGGGCAAAGTCGACCTTGAACTGGTTGATGAAGTCGACACTGGCCTGGCCCACCACGCCACCGTCACGGCGCACATTGCCGCCGGTGAGCAACACATCGAAGTCGTCCTTGGCACTGAGCATGGTGGCGACGTTGAGGTTGTTGGTGATGATTTTCAGGTGGCTGTGATTGAGCAGCGCACGGGCGATGGATTCGGTGGTGGTGCCGATGTTGATGAACAGCGAGGCATGATCGGGAATCTGCGCGGCGATGGCTTCACCGATGCGTTGCTTCTCGTCGCGCATCTGGTCGGCACGCATGGCGTACGCGGTGTTTTCGACACTGGAGTCATAGGCTGCGCCGCCGTGGTAGCGGCGCAACAGGTTGGCGTCCGCCAGCTGGTTGATATCGCGGCGGATGGTTTGCGGGGTGACAACGAATAGCTGCGCCATTTCCTCGATACTGACGTAGCCGCGTTCGCGGACCAGTTCGAGGATTTGTTGTTGGCGGGGAGGCAGATTCATGGGGCGTCCTTTGGGCTGCCATACAAAAGTGGCCCATGATGACGCAGGAATCCGCTCCCTGCCAGTTACAACCTTATTCAGCGCCCTCGTGCGGTTCCCAGTCACGGGTGCGGCTCACGGCTTTTTGCCAGCCGGCGTAGAGTTTCTCTTTGGCCGCCTCATCCAGCTGTGGTTCGAACTCGCGCTCGATCACTGCCTTGCCGCGCAACTCGTCCAGGCTGCCCCAGAAGCCACACGCCAGGCCCGCCAGGTAGGCCGCGCCGAGGGCAGTGGTTTCACGCATTTGCGGGCGTTCGACCTGGGTGCCGAGGATGTCGGCCTGGAATTGCATCAGGAAGTTGTTGGCAACCGCGCCGCCGTCCACGCGCAGGGCCTTGAGGCGTTCGCCCGAGTCCTGCTGCATGGCGTCGAGGACGTCGCGGGTCTGGTAGGCAATCGACTCCAGGGCTGCACGAATAATGTGGTCCACGCGTACGCCACGGGTCAGGCCGAACAGTGCGCCACGGGCATACGGGTCCCAGTAGGGCGCGCCGAGGCCGGTGAAGGCGGGTACCAAGTACACGCCGTTGCTGTCTTTGACCTTGCCGGCAAAGTATTCGGTGTCGTGGGCATCGTTGATGATCTTCAGCTCGTCACGCAGCCATTGCACGGTGGAGCCGCCGTTGAAGACAGCGCCTTCCAGGGCATAGGCCACCTCACCGCGCGGGCCGCAGGCGATGGTGGTGAGCATGCCGTGCTTGGATTTCACCGCCTTGTCGCCGGTGTTCATCAGCAGGAAGCAGCCGGTGCCGTAGGTGTTCTTGGCCTGGCCCGCTTCCACGCACATCTGGCCAAACAGGGCCGCTTGCTGGTCACCGGCAATGCCGCCGATAGCGATGCCGCTCTTGGTGCGACCGTAGATTTCCGATGACGACTTCACTTCAGGGAGCATTTCCCGCGGAATGTCGAGAATCTCCAGCATCTTCGCATCCCATTCCAGGGTGTGGATGTTGAAGAGCATGGTGCGCGAAGCGTTGGTGTAGTCGGTGACGTGGGTCTTGCCGCCGGTAAATTTCCAGATCAGCCAGCTGTCGACAGTGCCGAACAGCAGTTCGCCATTGCGGGCACGTTCGCGGCTGCCTTCGACGTTGTCGAGGATCCACTTGAGTTTGGTGCCGGAAAAGTACGGGTCGGTCACCAGGCCAGTGGTGTCGCTGATGTATTGCTCATGGCCGTCGCGCTTGAGCTGCTGGCAGATCTCGGTGCTGCGGCGGCACTGCCAGACAATGGCGTTGTAGATCGGGCGGCCGGTGACCTTGTCCCAGACCACGGTGGTTTCGCGTTGGTTGGTGATACCGATGGCGGCCACCTGGTCATGGTGCAGGCCGGCCTGGGCCAGCGCCTCGACCATCACCGCGCTCTGGGTGGCGAAGATTTCCATCGGGTCATGTTCAACCCAGCCGGCCTGCGGGTAATGCTGGACGAATTCACGCTGGGCGGCACACACCACGTTGGCGTCACGATCAAAGATGATCGCCCGGGAACTGGTGGTGCCCTGATCAAGGGCAATGATGTAGTTCTTATTCTGAAGGTCGGTCATGTCAATTGCCTTGGACGAAATAAGGAAGTCAGAAATCAGCCTGGGCCGCGAAGGGCAGGGGACCAGGCTGGCGCTTTCAGGAAATACGAGTCTTGCCGTTGACAGCCGTGTCAGGTGTTTCTTCAGCTAAAAACGGTGCGGCGCTCGGCAGGTGGCGGGCAATCAGCCCGCGATAGGCCGCGGCACCGAGGCATGCGCCGACGATCGGGGCGAAAATCGGCACCAGGAAGTAAGGAATATCGCGACCGCCAGTAAAGGCCATTTCACCCCAACCGGCGAAAAAGGTCATCAGCTTGGGGCCGAAATCCCGTGCGGGGTTCATCGCAAAGCCGGTCAGCGGGCCCATGGCGCTACCGATCACGGCGATCAGCAAGCCGATCAGCAGGGGCGCCAGCGGGCCGCGTGGCAGGCCATTGTTATCATCGGTGAGCGCCATGATCACACCCATCAGGATCGCGGTGATGACCATTTCCACCAGGAACGCCTGAGCCGTGCTCAGTAGTGCATGAGGATAGGTGGAGAACACCGAGGCCAATTCCAGGCTGGCTTGGGAGCCGCGGACCATGTGGTGGGTTTGTTCGTAATCGAAAAACAGATTGCTGTAGAGCGTGTACACCAGGGCGGCGGAGCAAAAGGCTCCGGCGACCTGGGCAAGAATATAGAAAGGCAGTTTGCGCTTTTCAAAATCGGCAAAGATGCACAGGGCGATACTGACCGCCGGGTTGAGGTGAGCCCCGGAAATACCGGCACTCAGGTAGATCGCCATGCTCACGCCGACCCCCCAGATGATACTGATTTCCCACAAGCCAAAGCTCGCACCCGCGACCTTGAGCGCGGCGACGCATCCTGTACCGAAAAAAATCAGCAGCGCGGTGCCCAGGAATTCGGCCATGCATTGGCTCGAAAGTGAAGGCTGTTGAAGAGCAGTTGTCATGGAAAACCTCAATTGTTGTTCTTGTCTTGCGCACGGCCTCAACGGGCAGCTGCGCGATATTCACCGCGAGAAGGATCCCCATCCTGGATCGCGGCTTACTGCGGAGTACCAGAGGATAATTCCTATGGTATTCGGAAACGAAAAAATATAGACAAGAATGACCGCTGTCAAAGGTCGAAAGTGAACCATTGGTCATTTCCGAACTATTGGTGTGGTGAATGATCATGGCCAAGGCGCATTGCTTTAGCGGTGATAGGTCTGTGCTAGAGCGTTTTAGGTAGGCTTGGCCTAGAATTGGCCATCAGTTTGCCCGCCCGGAGCCGCTATGACCCCTGCATTGGACCTGTTGAAAAAAGTTCGCGCCGAACATCGTGTGCATAGTTATGAACATGATCCCAAGGCCGCCTCGTATGGGCTGGAGGCCGCGGAGAAACTGAGCCTGGACCCGGCCCAGGTGTTCAAGACGCTGTTGGCGAGCAGCGAGAAGGGTGAATTGTTGGTGGCGGTGGTGCCGGTCGTCGGAAGTCTTGACTTGAAAGCCCTGGCTCACGCTGCGGGTGTGAAGAAAGTCGAAATGGCTGATCCGGCAGCGGCGCAGCGCACCACGGGTTATCTGTTGGGTGGCATCAGTCCGTTGGGGCAGAAAAAGCGCTTGCGCACGTTTATCGATGAAACGGCGCAACCCTTTGCAACGATTTTTGTCAGTGCGGGCAGAAGGGGCTTGGAAGTTGAATTGCCAGCGGCGGTGTTGGCTGAACATACCCAGGCCAAATTCGCACCGATCGGTCGGGCCTGATAATCATTTTTTGAAGTCTATGAGGATCAAATGTGGGAGCTGGCTTGCCTGCGATAGCATCAACGCGGTGTACCAGATAACCCGAGTTGTCTGCATCGCAGGCAAGCCAGCTCCCACAGTTTGACCCGGTTTTGTCAGTGAGCGACGCTGTGGCGGCGCACGCCTGACTCAACAGCAGGAATCTGCGCCGCTGTGCTGCCGGATGCCTGGAACACCACCAAATGTTCAGCCGCCACACGGATCCCCACCTCTGCGCCCACTTGGTGATCGGCATGGCTGGGGAAAATCGACTCCAATTGCGCGCCGGTCGGCAGCTGTAACCGGTACAGCGTTGAGGCGCCGAGGAAGGTCTTGCCGACGATCCGGGCTTTCAACGCGCTGTCCGGTGCGTAAACGATGTCATCCGGGCGCAGCAGTACATCCACCGCAGCACCGGTTGGCAAGGTGTAGGCACGGTTGCCGCGCAGGTCGCCCAGTTCAGTGCTGACCGATTCCGGCGAGCTCAGCCGACCACGGATGAAATAACCCTGGCCGATGAAACTGGCGACGTAAGGCGTCTGCGGTTCGTGATAGAGGTTGTAGGGCGTGTCCCACTGCTCTAGCCGGCCTTCCTTGAAGACCCCGACGTGATCGCTGACGGCGAAGGCCTCTTCCTGATCATGGGTCACCAGGATCGCGCTGGTGCCGCGTGCCTTGAGGATGTCGCGCACTTCATGGCTGAGCTTGCGGCGCAGTTCTCCATCGAGGTTGGAAAAGGGTTCATCCAGCAACAGCAGTTGCGGTTCCGGCGCCAGCGCGCGGGCGAGGGCGACGCGTTGTTGCTGACCACCGGAAAGCTCATGGGGGAAGCGCTTGCCCAGGTTCTTCAAGTTGACCAGTTCCAGCAACTCGGCGACCACGCGCTCTTTTTGCGGGTGTTTGCGAATGCCAAAGGCGATGTTGTCAGCCACGCTCAGGTGCGGGAACAATGCGTAGTCCTGGAACACCATGCCGATGCGACGCTTCTCCGGCGCAAGGGTGAAACCGGCACGGGAGATGACGTCGCCCGCCAGGCTGATTTCGCCTTCATGCACCGGCTCAAAGCCTGCAATCGCGCGCAGGGTAGTGGTCTTGCCGCAGCCCGAAGAGCCGAGCAGGCAACCGATATCGCCGGCGTTAAGGTGCAGGTTGAGGTTCTGCACCACACGTTGGTCTTGATAGCCGCATGCCAGATTGCGCAGGTTCAGCAGTAATGGCTGGCTCATGCGTGGTGGTACGACGGTGGTACGAGGAATTCGAGCAAGGCTTTTTGCGCATGCAGGCGGTTCTCGGCCTGATCCCACGCGACTGAGCGCGGATCGTCGAGCAGGTCCTGGCTGATTTCTTCGCCCCGGTGGGCGGGTAGGCAGTGCATGAACAGCACGTCCGGCGCGGCCAGGTCGAGCAACGCGCGAGTCACTTGGAACGGCGCGAATTGGGCCAGGCGCTTGGCGGTTTCGTCTTCCTGGCCCATGGAGGTCCAGACGTCGGTGCTGACCAAGTGAGCGCCGACCACTGCATCTTTTGGATCGCGCAGCAGTTGCACACGACCGTCGGCCTTGGCCATGAACTCGGCGCTGGGCTCGTAGCCTTCAGGGCAGGCGATACGCAGGTGGAAGTCGAACTGGATCGCTGCTTCTATATAGCTGTTGCACATATTGTTGCCGTCGCCGATCCAGGCCACGGTCTTGCCTTGGATCGAGCCACGGTGTTCGAGGAAGGTTTGCATGTCGGCCAGCAACTGGCAGGGATGCAGGTCATCGGACAGGCCGTTGATCACGGGCACACGGGAGTTGGCGGCAAATTCGGTCAAGGTGCTGTGGGCGAAGGTACGGATCATCACGGCATCGAGCATGCGCGACATCACGATGGCGCAATCGCTGATCGGCTCACCACGGCCCAACTGGGTGTCTCGCGGTGACAGGAAGATCGCCTGGCCACCCAGTTGGATCATGCCGGCTTCGAACGACAGGCGCGTGCGGGTCGAGGACTTTTCGAAAATCATCCCGAGCACACGGTTTTTCAACGGCTCAAACAGTACACCGCGGTTACGCAGGTCTTTAAGCTCAATGCCTCGACGGATCACGCTGACCAGCTCTTCGGGCGTGCAATCCATCAGGGAGAGAAAGTGCCTTGCGCTCATCATTAACTACCTTTTGCAACAGACCGCAGATACTCAAAGCCTTGTTTATTGCGACAACGGGCGAGACCTGCGGCGAAAGCCGCACGGGGCGACGAAATAGGGGAAGACGCGATATTGACATTAAATGTCGCGTTTTACCAATAGGGGCTACGGTTTTAGGGGTGTTCAAGCAGGGCGCTGACGCGCGTTTGAAGACGATTTCCTGACAGCAGCGAGCCATTTGTACACTGGCGTCCAGGCCTTTTGCAATGCGCGGGGGCGGGCTTGGGCCAGGTCGCGTCGGTTTCAGCGCCTGTGGGCAAGGTTTCTGAAACATTTGCTCATGCTTAGCCATGCCCTGGCCTATGCCCGTCGATTCACAGCGCGAAGGTTGCTGGCGCCCCAGGTGGTCGCGGCCCATAGTTGAGCCAAAGCCCCTATAAAAGAGACTGGCCATGACCAAGACTCTCCATCACCGTGCCTGCCACCTGTGCGAAGCCATCTGCGGCCTCACCCTGGAAACCACCCAAGCCGAAGACGGTAGCCTGGCGATCACCTCGATCAAGGGCGACCCTCTGGACAGTTTCAGTCGCGGCCATATCTGCCCCAAGGCCGTGGCCCTGCAGGATATCCAGAATGACCCAGACCGCCTGCACCAACCCATGCGGCGGGTGGGCAGCGAATGGCAGCCGATTGCCTGGGATGAAGCCTTTGCCCTGGTGGCCGAGCAGCTGGCTGGTATTCAGGCGAGGCACGGCCAGAACGCGGTGGCGGTGTATCAGGGCAACCCCAGTGTGCATAACTATGGGTTGATGACCCACAGCAACTACTTTCTAGGGCTGTTGAAGACGCGCAATCGGTTTTCCGCGACCTCGGTAGACCAGCTGCCTCATCACCTCACCAGCCACCTTATGTACGGCCACGGCCTGTTGTTGCCCATTCCCGACATCGACCAGACCGACTTCATGTTGATCCTCGGCGGCAACCCGCTGGCCTCCAATGGCAGCATCATGACCGTGCCTGATGTGGAAAAACGCCTCAAGGCCATCCAGGCGCGGGGCGGAAAAGTGGTGGTGGTCGATCCTCGGCGCAGCGAGACAGCAGCCATCGCAGACCAGCACGTGTTTGTGCGCCCCGGCGGCGATGCGGCGTTGTTGTTTGGGGTGCTCAACACGTTGTTCACAGAAGGGCTGACACGCGACAGCCATTTGC
Source organism: Pseudomonas sp. AM4(2022) (assembly GCF_036346515.1). Classification (NCBI taxonomy): domain Bacteria; kingdom Pseudomonadati; phylum Pseudomonadota; class Gammaproteobacteria; order Pseudomonadales; family Pseudomonadaceae; genus Pseudomonas; species Pseudomonas sp. AM4(2022). Next base: position 85,460 of record NZ_JAOTNW010000001.1, on the reverse strand, counting down.
CGGTGGAAGGCCTGGATGATGTACGCAAGGCGATTGCCGGCTTCGATGCCGAGGCCATGAGCCGCCAGTGTGCGGTGCCTGCCGAGCAGATTCGCCAGCTGGCCAGGGACTTCGCCGGCGCTGACAAGGCCGTTTGTTATGGCCGCATGGGTGTCTCGACCCAAGCGTTTGGCACGTTGTGCCATTGGCTGGTGCAACTGATCAACCTGGTAACCGGCAATCTGGACCGCGTCGGCGGCGCGCTCTGCACCAGCCCGGCAGTGGACCTGGTGGCCTCCACCAGCGGCGGCCATTTCAACCGCTGGCAGAGCCGCGTGTCTGGGCGCCCGGAGTACGGTGGAGAACTGCCGGTGTCGGCGCTGGCCGAAGAAATGCTGACCGAGGGTGAAGGGCAGATCCGCGCCTTGGTGACGGTGGCCGGCAACCCGGTGCTGTCCACGCCGAACGGTCGTCAATTGGAGCAAGCACTGGACGGCTTGGAATTCATGGTCAGCATCGACCTGTATATCAACGAGACCACGCGTTATGCCGACCTGATCTTGCCCTCCACTTCGGCGCTGGAAAACGATCATTACGACACCACCTTCAATCTGTTTGCGGTGCGCAATGTCACGCGCTTCAATCGTGCCATCCTGCCCAAGCCGGAAGGTGCGCTGCATGACTGGGAGATCTTTGTCGGCTTGGCCAAGGCATTTGCGGCGCACACTGGCGCGGTGCTCAAACCCACCCTGCCGCCGGCGCAGATGATCGATTTCGGGCTGCGCGCGGGTGCCTACGGTGACGCATCCAGTCATAAGCTATCGGTGGCGATGCTGGCAGATCATCCCCATGGCGTGGACCTGGGACCGCTCAAGCCCAACCTCGTGGCGCGTTTGAAAACGGCGGATGGCAAGGTGCAAGCGGCAGCGGCCGTGATCCTGGCAGACCTGGCGCGTTTCGCCGCGCAGCCGGTGCCGGTGGCCGACGAACTGCTGCTGATTGGGCGACGGCATGTGCGTAGCAATAATTCCTGGATGCATAATTATCACCGGCTGGTGAAGGGTAAGCCACGCCATCAACTGTTGATGCACCCCGACGATCTGGCCAGACGGCAGTTGAGCGATGGCCAACGGGTGCGAGTGAGTTCGCGCACCGGCATGATCGAAGTGGAAGTAGTGGCCAGTGCAGACATGATGCCGGGTGTGGTCAGCCTGCCTCACGGCTGGGGCCACGGTCGCCCGGGCGTGCAGATGAGCATCGCGAGCAGCCAGCCGGGGGCCAGTGCCAATGACTTGACCGACGAGCGGCAATTGGATGAGTTGTCGGGTAATGCGGCGCTCAACGGCGTACCGGTGAAGGTGGCGGCGGCCTGAGGATCCTGCTGGATTTTTGCGTTACAATGCGCCACCGTGCCGACCCGTGAGTCGCAAAGTTCCTGCAGAGGTGTTCCATGGATATCATCGAAACGATCAAAGAGCAGATTGCCAACAACACCATTCTGCTTTACATGAAAGGCGCTCCAAACGCGCCTCAGTGCGGTTTCTCCGCGAAAGCGTCCCAGGCCGTGATGGCATGTGGCGAGAAGTTCGCTTACGTGGATATCCTGCAAAACCCTGAAATTCGCGCCAACCTGCCAAAGTACGCCAACTGGCCGACTTTCCCGCAGTTGTGGGTAGCCGGTGAGCTGGTTGGCGGTAGCGACATCATCACCGAGATGGCAGCGGATGGTTCCCTGCAAGCGCTGATCAAGGACGCAGCGGAAAAAGCAGCGGCCAAGACTGACGCCTAATTGGCGAGCAATAAAAAAGCCCCGCTTCTCACAAGAGAGCGGGGCTTTTTTTGAGCTTTTCTGTAGGAGCGAGCTTGCTCGCGAAGAGCGTCAACGATAACGCAGCGCGCCTGGTTTAACGCGTTGCCTGGGAGTCCTTCGCGAGCAAGCTCGCTCCTACAGTGATAGCAAGCGCAGTTATTCGCCCATCTGCGATTGCAGGTAGTTCTCCAGGCTGACCTTGTCGATCAGGCCCAGTTGGGTTTCCAGCCAGTCGATATGCTCTTCCTGATCTTCCAGGATATCTTCCAGCAGTTCACGGCTGCCGAAATCGCCCTTGGTTTCGCAGTGAGCGATAGCGGCCTTCAGGTCACTGTGGCTCTTGCGCTCAAAGCCCAGGTCGCTGCTGATCATTTCCTGGGTGTGCTCGCCGATGTTCAGCTTGCCCAGGTCCTGCACGTTCGGCAGGCCTTCCAGGAACAGGATGCGCTTGATCAGCGCGTCGGCGTCCTTCATGGCCTTGATCGACTCCTTGTATTCACGCTTGCCGAGCTTTTCCAGGCCCCAATCGTCGTACATGCGCGCATGCAGAAAGTACTGATTGATCGCGACCAGTTCATTGGCAAGGATTTTGTTGAGTTGCTGGATGACTGAGATGTCGCCTTTCATGACTGGGGTCCTGCCCTGTAATAGCTGTGTATAGGGCGGAGTCTGAGCGGTGAAAATCTTAGTGTCAAACCTAAGTTATTGAATAATAAATGAAAATTAATCGGAATAAGAATGTTTGTGTTCCGCGTCTTGGCGCTAACTATTTGAATTAATGGCATAAAAAAACCGAACACTAGGTCCGGTTCTTCAAAACATGCCTATTCAGGCGTGTTTAAATTCTGCTGGGTAGGGGAGCGCGGCCTGGGCTGTCTGCAGTTGCGTCAGGGTTTCCCGTACCACTTGCTTGGCCAGGCAGGCACATTTGCCACACTGGCTGGCAACGCCGGTGGTTTCACGTACTTCCTTATAGCTGCAGCAACCTTCGTAGATTGCTTCGCGGATTTGTCCGTCGGTGACGCCAGTGCAGAGGCAGACATACATAAGTGAGAACCGTCGCGGGTTTAAGGCTTAAGTGCGATGGATCTTAATGTTAACGAGAATGATTGTCAAAATAGTTTCATCCCCGATCCCGCGCACATTGCCCATGCGCTGACGAACGGTTTTTTCGGTGTATGATGGTCGGTCTTTACGAAGCGCGATTGCGTCATGTTTCTGTCGATTTTCCCCGGCAGACTCGACCTGTCCTTTTACTTCAATCGTCACCCCCACATCAGGAGATATCCAATGAGCGTACTCGTCGGTAAACAAGCCCCGGATTTCGACGTACCAGCCGTGCTCGGCAATGGCGAAATCGTTGACAGCTTCAAACTGTCTGAAGCCATCAAAGGCAAATACGGCCTGGTGTTCTTCTACCCGCTGGATTTCACCTTCGTCTGCCCTTCGGAGCTGATCGCCCTGGACCACCGCATGGACGATTTCAAGGCGCGCAACGTTGAAGTGGTCGCGGTTTCCATCGACTCCCATTTCACCCACAACGCCTGGCGCAACACCGCCATCAATGACGGCGGCATCGGTAAAGTCAAATACACCATGGCTGCCGACATGAAGCACGACATCGCCAAGGCCTACGACGTTGAGTCCGAAGGCGGCGTGGCGTTCCGTGGCGCATTCCTGATCGATGACAAGGGCGTTGTGCGCTCGCAGATCATCAACGACCTGCCGCTGGGCCGTAACATGGAAGAGCTCATCCGCCTGGTCGACGCGCTGCAATTCCACGAAGAGCACGGCGAAGTCTGCCCTGCCAACTGGAAAAAAGGCGACAAAGGCATGAACGCCTCGCCAGAAGGCGTTGCGGCTTACCTCACCGAGAACGCTGGCAAGCTGTAAGCCAACGTCACGGTACAAAAAAACCGGCCTGAAAAGGCCGGTTTTTTTATGCGCGGGATTTGATTTCAGTCGTTGAAGTCTTCCCACCCGCCCATCTGTTTCCAGCGATTGACGATGCCGCAGAACAGCTCGGCGGTCTTCTCGGTGTCGTAGCGGGCCGAGTGGGCTTCACGCCCGTCAAAGTCGATACCGGCTGCCTGGCAGGCTTTGGCCAGAACGGTCTGACCGTAGGCCAGGCCGGCAAGCGTTGCGGTGTCGAAACTGGAGAACGGATGAAACGGGTTGCGCTTCATGTCCAACCGCGCCACGGCGGCGTTCAGGAAGCCCAGGTCGAAACTGCTGTTGTGACCGACCAGGATCGCACGTTTGCAGCCATTGGCCTTCAACGCCTTGCGCACACCACGGAAGATATCGGTCAGCGCCGCTTCTTCACTTACCGCCATGCGCAGTGGGTGGTCGAGCTTGATCCCGGTGAATTCCAGGGCAGCGGCTTCGATATTGGCGCCTTCAAACGGCTCGACGCGGAAGAAATGGGTGTGTTCCGGGTACACAAATCCCTGTTCGTCCATGCCGATCGTGGTTGCGGCAATTTCCAGCAAGGCATCGGTGGCGCAGTTGAAACCACCGGTTTCTACGTCGATGACGACCGGCAGATAGCCGCGAAAACGCTCGGCCATCGGATGGCGCGAGCCGCCACCGCCGTGCTCTTGTTCGTCGTCGTAATGGTCTTCACTCACTTGCTTTCCTCCAGCAGGCGCCAGCGCAGTGTTTCACCGGCGCGCAGCGGGATAACGGTCAGCTCGCCAAACGGCAGGCTGGCAGGGGCGGTCCAGTCTTCACGAACCAGGGTAATGCGGTCGGTATTCGCCGGCAGGCCGTAGAAACGCGGGCCGTTGAGGCTGGCGAAACCTTCGAGCTTGTCCAGCGCGTTACGCTGATCAAACGCTTCGGCGTACAACTCGATGGCGGCAAACGCGGTGTAGCAGCCGGCGCAGCCGCATGCGGCTTCCTTGGCGTGCTGGGCGTGGGGCGCCGAGTCGGTGCCGAGGAAGAACTTCGGGCTGCCGCTGGTGGCGGCATCCAGCAGGGCTACCTGATGGGTGTTGCGCTTGAGGATCGGCAGGCAGTAGAAGTGCGGCCGAATCCCGCCCACCAGCATGTGGTTGCGGTTGTAGAGCAGGTGATGGGCCGTGATGGTCGCGCCAACGTTGGCCGACGCCTCGCTGACGAACTGCACCGCATCGGCAGTGGTGATGTGTTCAAACACCACCTTGAGCGTGGGGAACAGCTCGACCACACGACGCATGTGTTCATCGATGAAGATTTTTTCGCGATCGAACACGTCCACATCGCCACGGGTGACTTCCCCGTGGATCAGCAATGGCATGCCGACCTCCGCCATGGCTTCGATCGCCGGCAGGATCTTATCGATACTGGTTACACCGGAATCGGAGTTGGTGGTCGCGCCTGCCGGGTACAGCTTGGCGGCGTGCACATAACCGCTGGCCTTGGCTTCACGGATTTCTTCAGGCTGGGTGCGGTCGGTCAGGTAGAGCACCATCAACGGTTCGAAGCGGCTGCCGGCCGGTCGCGCAGCGAGGATGCGCTGGCGGTAGGCGTCGGCTTCTGCGGCATTGCGCACCGGAGGTACGAGGTTAGGCATGATGATGGCGCGGCCAAACGTGCGCGCGACATCGGCCACGGTTTGAGGTAACGCAGCACCATCGCGAAGATGAATATGCCAGTCGTCGGGACGCAGCAGGGTCAGGCGGTCGGACATTGGGGATTCCAGGCGGGTCAATCTGGTGGGGATGCTACCGGAAAAGACACTTGCAGGCACTCGCTATCAAGTTTTGCAGGATGCGACCGATAGCAGGGGGGTATGCCTTAACGATGTATGACGCTGTGAAGTGTTGTAGAAACCAGTGGAGCCTCCCGTGCGCCAGCATTATCTAGCCCTGCTCAGTGTGTTCGCCAGCCTGCCTGCGGCGGCCCTCACGTTCCAGACACGCCTGGAGAATATTGAGTGGAAGGTAGAGGGCGACCAGTTCGAGTGCCGCCTGACCCAGCCGATCACCGATTTCGGTTCCGGTGAATTCGTACGCCGGGCCGGCGAGCAGGCGACGTTTCGTCTGAAAACCTATGGCAGCAGCCTCGGCGCTGGCTCGGCAACCCTGTTGGCCGCTGCCGCACCGTGGCAGCCGGGCCGAGGTGATATCAACCTTGGGGCCGTGCGTGTCGGCAGCGGCGACGTTTTGTTCAATAGCTCCCAGGCCCAGGCCGGTCGCCTGTTCACGGGCTTGCTTGAAGGGCGCAGCCCCACCGTGCGGCATTACGGGCGTGAAGGCGGTTACTCGGAAATTCGCCTGCTGCCCGTGAAGTTCAACAAGGCCTACAGCGATTATCAGCTGTGCACCACCAAGCTGCTGCCCATGAATTACGACCAGGTCAAACAGACCGAAGTGGGCTTTCCCGGCGGCGGCATTGAGCTGGACGCGGCGGCCAAGAAGAAGTTGTCCGTGATCCTGGCGTTCATGAAGGCCGATCCTACGGTCAACCATGTCGAGTTGAACGGCCATTCGGACAACAGTGGCAACCGCCTGACCAACCGCGACGTTTCACGCCGCCGCGCCCTGGCGGTGATGGACTACTTCAAGGCCAACGGCATCCAGGAATCGCAGATCACGATGCGCTTCCATGGCGAAAGCTACCCCTTGGCGCCCAACACCAATGCCGCCAACCGCGCGCGTAATCGCCGTGTGAATATTCAGCTTGAGCGCGTGGCTGCCCCTGAGAAACCTGCGCCCCAGGCCACTACGCCGAGCAACCCGGCGGCTACCTCATAAGGGCGACCATCGGTCGCCCACTCGACATAATCTGTCGCTTTATCTTCATTTGCTGTCGCGCCCCTGTAATTTCACGGTTTTGATCGGTAGAATCGTCGCCTTTCCGTACAACCCCGTGGAGTGATGGCATGGCCGACGTAAACAAGGTCGTTCTCGCGTATTCCGGCGGCCTGGACACTTCGGTGATCCTCAAGTGGCTGCAGGATACTTATAACTGTGAAGTGGTGACCTTCACCGCTGACCTGGGTCAGGGTGAAGAGGTCGAACCTGCACGTGCCAAGGCGCAAGCCATGGGCGTGAAAGAGATCTACATTGACGACCTGCGCGAAGAGTTCGTCCGCGATTTCGTCTTCCCGATGTTTCGCGCCAACACTGTCTACGAAGGTGAGTACCTGCTGGGTACCTCCATCGCACGTCCACTGATCGCCAAGCGCCTGATCGAGATCGCCAACGAAACCGGCGCCGACGCCATTTCCCATGGCGCCACCGGCAAGGGCAACGACCAGGTCCGTTTCGAACTGGGTGCCTACGCACTCAAGCCAGGGGTGAAAGTCATTGCGCCGTGGCGTGAATGGGACCTGTTGTCCCGTGAAAAGCTGATGGATTACGCTGAAAAGCACGCCATCCCGATCGAGCGCCATGGCAAGAAGAAATCGCCGTACTCGATGGACGCCAACCTGCTGCACATCTCCTATGAAGGCGGCGTGCTGGAAGACACCTGGACCGAGCACGAAGAAGATATGTGGAAATGGACGGTCTCCCCGGAGAACGCTCCAGACAAGGCGCAATACCTGGAACTGACTTACCGCAACGGCGACATCGTTGCGCTGGACGGCGTTGAAATGACCCCGGCCACCGTATTGGCGACCCTGAACCGGATCGGTGGCCAGCATGGTATCGGCCGTCTCGACATCGTCGAGAACCGTTACGTGGGCATGAAGTCCCGTGGCTGCTACGAAACCCCAGGTGGCACCATCATGCTGCGCGCTCACCGCGCCATCGAATCCATCACCCTGGACCGCGAAGTCGCTCACCTTAAAGACGAGCTGATGCCCAAGTACGCCAGCCTGATCTACACCGGTTACTGGTGGAGCCCTGAGCGTCTGATGCTGCAACAGATGATCGACGCCTCCCAGGCTTATGTGAACGGTGTTGTGCGCCTGAAGCTTTACAAGGGCAACGTGATCGTCACCGGCCGCAAATCCGATGAGTCGCTGTTTGACTCCAACATCGCCACCTTCGAGGAAGACGGCGGGGCCTACAATCAGGCGGACGCGGCAGGCTTCATCAAGTTGAACGCACTGCGCATGCGCATTGCTGCCAACAAGGGCCGCTCGTTGTTCTGAACCGTGCGCCTGTCGTGAAAAATGGCCCCTTATGCAAGGGGCCATTTTTTTTGCCTGGATTTTAGATGCCGCGCTGTTTATTAGCGTTTAGCGTGCGTTTAAGGTTTTTTCGTAACTTGCGCAATTATTTTCCGGTTTTATCTTTTTGTTTTTAAGGTTGAATGATTTTTTACATCTGAGGAGGAACTATGTCTGACAGAAAATTCACTCATGTAGTTGCAATGGAGATGTTAGTTGTTGAATTTTCTGTAGGAATTATGGAAGTGTTTAAATATGTTAAATGGAACTAATGCGGACGGTTTTTCCTGCTCGGTTTGCGGGCGTCATTGCGACAAGCAAGGGGCATTTCCTGAAAGTCTTGTGCGGCACGTTTACCATCAGGGGCGCATGCCCCAGACATTTCACTCAAAATATGTGCGCGCCGAGAAAGGTCTGAAAGCAACCATAAAGCTACATGCATCTAAGTTGGCGAATTTTTGTAGGTTAATTCCTATCTTCTTGTGGGTTGGGTCTCTGCCTGCTCTTGCTCGGGGTGGAATGCTATGCCAACTAGTAATCGACTAGGCTATTGTGTTTGCTCTAAATAATTCGAACAGCGAAATTGGACTTTCTCATGAATAAAGTGCTGATCGTGGATGATCATCCCGTCATTCGTCTTGCTGTGCGCATGCTAATGGAGCGTCATGGTTATGAGGTCGTTGCCGAGACTGATAACGGTGTCGATGCGTTGCAACTTGCACGGGAACACATGCCGGATATTGTGATACTGGATATCGGAATTCCCAAGCTTGACGGCTTGGAAGTTATTTGTCGGCTGGCTTCGACCAAGCAAGCCGTCTCGTTCAAGGTGCTGGTGCTGACGTCCCAGGCTCCCGGCCATTTTTCCATGCGCTGCATGCAGGCGGGTGCCGCCGGCTATGTGTGCAAGCAGCAGGATCTGACAGAGTTGCTCAGTGCTATCAAGGCGGTGCTTTCCGGCTATAGCTATTTCCCGAACCAGGCGCTCAACTCAGTGCGGTCAACCATGGGCAATGCCAGTGAAGCTGACATGGTCGAACGCTTATCGGGGCGGGAGATGATGGTGCTGCAGCAACTGGCCCGTGGCAAAACCAACAAGGAGATTGCCGATGGCATGTTCCTCAGCAACAAAACCGTCAGTACCTACAAGACGCGCTTGCTGCTCAAGCTCAATGCCAGGTCCCTCGTGGACCTGATCGAACTGGCCCAGCGCAACGGCCTGGTCTAGGAGGATATTGCCCCCCTTGAATACCCGTGTAACCGGCAGAAAAAAGCCTCCGTCAGGGAGGCTTCCGGCCGTCAACGGCTCGATCAGAGATCGAAGTCGTAATCGGCCAGCTGTTTTTGCAAGCGTCGCTCTTCCAGAAGATTGTCGATAGTGCGGCGTTTGCTTAAATTGGTCTTGGCCACCTCTGCCACAGGTGCCTCTACCACATCGTCATCCGACTCAACGAGGTCGTCTTCCACTTCCAGTTGTTCGTTGCCAGCGCTCATAAGGTCAACTCCAGGCTAAGACTGCCGTTGGGGCTCCTTATAGCGATAATCCGCGAACGGGTAAAAAAGATTTTTTCAATCGCCTGATCACAAAAACCAATGATCGCTCAATCGTCGGAGGTCTTGTCCTTGTATTCGCACAAGTCTTCGATACGGCAGCTGCCGCAGCGCGGCTTGCGGGCCTGGCAAACGTAGCGTCCGTGCAGGATCAGCCAATGGTGGGAGTCGAGCAAATAGGGCTTGGGCACGAACTTCATCAACTGCTTTTCCACCTCAACCACATTCTTGCCCCGTGCAATGCCGGTTCGGTTGCTGACGCGGAAAATGTGCGTGTCCACCGCCATGGTCAACTGCCGAAACGCCGTATTGAGCACCACGTTCGCGGTTTTGCGGCCCACGCCTGGCAAGGCTTCGAGGGCTTCGCGGGTTTGTGGTACCTCGCCTCCATGCAGCTCCAACAGCAGGCGGCATGTCTCGATCACGTTCTTGGCCTTGCTGTTATATAAGCCGATTGTCTTGATGTATTCGGACAGGCCTTCCACACCCAGGGCGTAAATCGCGGCAGGTGTATTGGCCACGGGGTACAACTTCGCCGTGGCCTTGTTAACGCCAACGTCCGTGGATTGAGCCGAAAGGATCACCGCAATCAGTAATTCGAACGATGAGGAGTAGGCCAGTTCGGTTTTCGGTTCCGGATTGTCTTCGTGAAACCTGCGGAAGATTTCCAGGCGTTTTGCGGCATTCATAGGGACAGACGTTTCCTTGCAGGCGGTCGGCGTGATGTTAGCAATACACAGCGCAGTGGGTCAGCCGTTGGCCTCGGCATCTTGCAGCGTTTGCTCGGCGGCATTCAATGCGGCTTTCAAGGTTGCCAATTGATGCTCGTCAGCATGGTGATCCTGAGCCTTTTTCAACGCTGCACGGCGCATGGCCAGCTGGATTTTTGCGCGCTTGAACTCGGCGCTTTTAGTGGCCGTCTTTGGTGGCTGCGGTGAGCTGTTGGCCTCCAGTGCGGCAAGCGCCTGCTCGGATGCCTCGAACTGTCGCTGCAGCATAATCAATTGCGACTGTTGCTCAAAGGTCGGCGGATGCCCAAACGCTTTCAAGGATTTGTGCAACTGAGCGCGACTCATGGCGACGCTGCTTTTGGCCTGCTTGATCGCGGCGTCCTGAGCAGCCTGAGGGTGATCGACCGGTGCCACCTCCATCGGCGCTGTGCGCTTGGCTCGTGCCAGGCGTTCGGCGAGCTTGCAAGTTTCTTCATGTTGCAGGCGGGCGTTACGTTGTTCGAAGCGCCGCCGCGCCCGGTTGCGTTTGAAGTCGCGTGCACGCCGTTCATCATCGTTGCTGGCCAAGTCACCGACGATAGGCAGAACGTCAGCAAGCGGACGCATCTCGATACAGTCGACAGGGCAGGGCGCAACACACAGGTCACAACCGGTGCACTCGTCGACAATCACGGTGTGCATCAGCTTGGCGGCACCCACAATGGCATCCACCGGGCAGGCCTGGATGCATTTGGTACAACCGATGCATTCGGCCTCGCGGATATAGGCGACTTGCGCAGGCGCATCTCCACGGCTGGTGTCCAGGTCCAGTACCGGCAGGCGCAGCAGTTGTGCAAGCCCGACGATGGTTTCCTGCCCGCCGGGCGGGCACTTGTTGATGGCTTCGCCTTTAGCGATGCCTTCTGCGTAAGGTTTGCAACCCGGGTGCCCGCACTTGCCGCATTGAGTCTGCGGCAGCAGCGCATCGATACGTTGAATGAGGTTCATGCTGTAATCATAGCGTTGACGCCCGGCCCAGGGAGGAGGGCAAGCTGAGAAGCCCCGCCGTAGCAACAGCGGGGCATTTTGCAGAGGTTACTTGATGCGTTGGCCCGGCTTGGCGCCGCTGTCCGGGCTCAGCAGGTAGATTTCTTCGCCGCCAGGGCCAGCCGCCATCACCATGCCTTCGGAAATGCCAAACTTCATTTTCCGCGGCTTGAGGTTGGCGATCATCATGGTCAGGCGACCATCGAGCTTGGATGGGTCCGGGTAAGCGCTCTTGATGCCGGAAAACACGTTGCGCCGTTCGTCGCCGATATCCAGCGTCAGGCGCAGCAGCTTGTCGGCACCTTCCACAGCTTCGGCTTTGATGATCAGTGCCACACGCAGGTCCACGGCGGCAAAGGCGTCGAAATCGATTTCCGGGGAAATCGGGTCCTTCGCCAGCTCGCCATTGCCCGCCGGCGCGGATTGGCCGGTATCGGTCTGGCTGGCCACCAGGTCTTCTTTCGAAGCGTCGGTCATGGCCTGGACTTTTACCGGGTCAATCCGGGTCATCAAGGGCTTGAACGCGTTCAACTGATGATTACCGAGCAAGGTGGTGTGATCGTTCCAGCTCAACGGCGCCACGTTGAGGAACGCCTCGGCATCGGCGGCCAGCAATGGCAGCACCGGCTTGAGGAAGATCACCAACTGGCGGAACAGGTTGACCCCGGTGGCGCAGATCGCCTGGACTTCAGCTTCCTTGCCTTCCTGCTTGTTCAGCGACCAGGGTGCCTTGTCGGCGATCCAGGCGTTGGCACGGTCGGCCAGCCCCATGATCTCGCGCATGGCACGGGCAAAGTCGCGGGCCTCATAGGCGTCGGCGATGCTTGGCGCGGCGGCCAGGAAGGCGTCGGTCAACTCCGGTGCGGCGTTCTCGGCTACCAGTACACCGGCGTTGCCCTTGTGGATAAACCCGGCGCAACGGCTGGCGATGTTGACGACTTTGCCCACCAGATCCGAGTTGACCTTCTGTACGAAGTCTTCCAGGTTCAGGTCCAAGTCGTCCACACCACGGCCCAGCTTGGACGCGTAGTAATAGCGCAGGTATTCCGGCGACAGGTGGTCCAGGTAGGTGCGCGCCTTGATAAAGGTGCCACGGGACTTGGACATTTTCTGGCCGTTGACCGTCAGGTAGCCGTGCACGGCGATGCCGGTCGGCTTGCGGTAGCCCGAGCCTTCAAGCATTGCCGGCCAGAACAGCGCGTGGAAGTTGACGATGTCCTTGCCGATGAAGTGGTACAGCTCGGCGGTGGAGTCCTTGCCCCAGAACGCGTCGAAGTCCAACTCCGGGGTGCGATCGCACAGGTTCTTGAAGCTGGCCATGTAGCCGATCGGCGCGTCCAGCCATACATAAAAATACTTACCCGGCTCGCCCGGAATCTCGAAGCCGAAGTACGGCGCGTCGCGGGAGATGTCCCACTGCTGCAGGCCACTGTCGAGCCATTCGGAGAGTTTGTTGGCCACAGCGTCCTGCAAGGTGCCGCTACGCGTCCAGGTTTGCAGCATTTGCTGGAAATCCGGGAGCTTGAAGAAGAAGTGCTGCGAGTCCTTGAGCACCGGAGTGGCGCCGGAGATCGCTGACTTGGGATCCTTCAAGTCGGTCGGTGCGTAGGTCGCGCCGCATTTTTCGCAGTTGTCGCCGTACTGGTCTTCGGTGCCGCATTTCGGGCAGGTGCCCTTGATGAAACGGTCGGCCAGGAACATTTTCTTTTCCGGGTCGAAATACTGGGTCACCGAACGTTGGTCGATGTGCCCGGCTTCCTTCAACCGCAGGTAGATCTGGCTCGACAGCTCGCGGTTTTCTTCGGAGTGGGTCGAGTGGAAATTGTCGAAGTCCACCAGGAACTCGGCAAAGTCGGCGCTGTGTTCAGCCTGCACATTGGCGATCAGTTGTTCCGGGGTGATGCCTTCCTTTTCGGCGCGCAACATGATGGCCGAACCGTGGGCGTCGTCCGCGCAGACATAAATGCATTGATTGCCGCGATGCTTCTGGAAGCGCACCCACATATCGGTCTGGATGTACTCAAGCATATGGCCAAGATGGATCGAACCATTGGCATAGGGCAGGGCGCTGGTGACGAGGATCTTGCGTGGCTCGGACATGGGGCTCGGCTACTTGATGAAACGGAGGTCGGCCACTATAAAGCGCCGGGAAATTTATTTCACCCCGTGACGCTGTTTCAGTATCTTGCGCACCTTCGAAAGCATGCCGTTCGGCGGCTGGAACGGTTAGGATAGCCGCCTGTTTCAGTCAGTCTTTTTTCGGGAGTAGCCCATGAGCGCCGTCAATCGCGCAGCGGTGGAAGCCGTTCTTCGCCAGTACACCGACCCTTATTTGAACCAGGACCCGGTCAGTGCCGGCTGTGTGCGTGCCATCGAGGTCCAGGGCGACCAGGTGTCGGTGCAGTTGCAACTGGGTTATGCCGCGGGTTTGTTCAAAAGCGGTTGGGCGCAGATGCTGCAAATGGCTATCGAGGGCCTCGACGGTGTGGGTTCGGCCAAGGTCGATATCCAATGCGTGATCGCGCCGCACAAGGCCCAGGCGCAGATCCCGGGCCTGGCCAACGTCAAGAATGTGGTGGCGGTGGCGTCCGGCAAGGGCGGCGTGGGTAAATCCACCACGGCGGCCAACCTGGCCCTGGCCCTGGCCCGGGAAGGGGCGCGCGTGGGCATTCTCGATGCCGATATCTACGGGCCGAGCCAGGGCGTGATGTTCGGCATAGCCGAAGGCACACGACCGAAGGTCAAGGATCAGAAATGGTTTGTACCGATCGAGTCGCTGGGTGTGGAAGTGATGTCCATGGCGTTTCTCACCGATGACAACACGCCGATGGTCTGGCGCGGGCCGATGGTCTCCGGTGCGTTGCTGCAATTGGTCACACAAACAGCTTGGGGCGACCTCGACTACCTGGTGATCGACATGCCGCCAGGCACCGGCGATATCCAGTTGACCCTGGCGCAGAAAGTCCCGGTGGCCGGTGCGGTGATCGTCACCACGCCCCAGGACCTGGCGCTGCTCGACGCCAGGAAAGGTGTGGAGATGTTCCGCAAGGTCAACATCCCGGTGCTGGGCGTGGTGGAAAACATGGCGGTGCACATCTGTTCCAACTGCGGGCATGCCGAGCATCTATTCGGTGAGGGCGGGGGCGAGAAGCTCGCTACCCAGTATTGCGTTGAACTGCTGGCATCGTTGCCATTGGCGATGGAGATTCGCGAGCAGGCCGATGGTGGCAAACCTACCGTCGCGGCAGAGGCTGATGGGCAGATCGCGATGATCTATCAGGAATTGGCCCGTCATGTCGGTGCGCGGATTGTTTTGCAGGAAGCGACGGCGCCGGCGATGCCGACCATTACCGTGAGCGACGATTGATTAGGCTTTAACGGTTACGCGAAAAGCCTGACGCCCAGTGTGGCTCTCGGGTTTTTCGCGAGCAAGCTCGCTCCTACAGGTGGGGCGCCAATAGGGCTTGTTGCTACTTTACGCAATGCGCGTGTAAGCATTCGCTTACTTTTTCGTAAGTGTTTGGTTTTTTTAGCGGTTGCGTACGTCTTGAATCGACGAAGCTATTATCTATCTTTTTGAAAAATAACGATTATTTTCATACTGGCGAGCGGCAAAGTTTGTCAGCCCGCCGTGGGGATCGCGTTGAACTTCCCTCGGAACGCTCTAACATCAGCCCTGTGTCCACGGATTGGCACAGCTATCAAGGAACGATGGTTTGAAGGAACGTCGCAGGATGCGATTCATCAGGATGATGAAAAGGAATACAGGGACTAGGGAAAAAATGTGGGCGGGTCATACCGCCCCTTTTTTCGCCTGTAGAAAAGTAAAACGCTCCCTTCAGAAACGCAAAAAGGCCCGCAAGGGGCCTTTTGGGGGCGACGACGCTATCAGCGTTCGAGGTCTGCAATCTTACCTTTCTTGCCATCCCACTCCGCTGCATCGGGCATCGGGTCTTTGCGCTCGGTGATATTCGGCCAGATTTCCGCCAACTCGACGTTCAGCTGAATAAACTCCTGCATCTCCGCAGGCACTTCGTCCTCGGAAAAAATCGCGACGGCCGGGCATTCTGGTTCACACAGGGCGCAGTCGATGCACTCATCCGGGTGGATAACCAGGAAATTCGGGCCTTCGTAGAAGCAGTCCACCGGACAGACTTCTACGCAGTCGGTGTACTTGCACTTGATGCAGTTGTCGGTGACGACGAAGGTCATTTCTAATTTTCTCCTCAGGCGGCGGCAGCGAAACCCCTTGTGGTGGGGTTCGCGAGGTTTGAGAGCGATAGTCTGCGGACCAGGCTAAAAGCCCGCAGCATCCCAAACCGCGCGAGATTCTATCAGCTTGCAAGCGTCTGCGTTATATCCGAGTCTTCAGTGCATATAACATTTCGAGCGCTTTACGCGGCGTCAAGTCATCCAGGTCAAGTTTTGCCAACTCATCCAGCACCGGATGGGGCAAGCTGGCGAACATATCGCTCTGGTGCGGCGCGGCAGGTTTCTTGCTGACCTTGGCAGGGCTGGTGACCACAGTTTCATGGGGCAGCGCCGTGGTTTCCAGGCGGCTGAGGTGTTCGCGAGCACGGGTGATCACCTCGTTCGGCACACCGGCCAACTGCGCCACGGCCAGGCCGTAGCTCTGGCTTGCCGGCCCTGGCAGCACATGGTGCAGGAACACGATGCGCTCGTTGTGCTCGGTGGCATTGAGATGCACGTTGGCCACCAGCGGCTCGCTTTCCGGCAACACCGTCAGCTCGAAGTAGTGCGTGGCGAACAACGTGTACGCACGCAAATGCGCCAAGCGTTCAGCCGCCGCCCAGGCCAGGGACAGGCCGTCGAAGGTGCTGGTGCCGCGGCCCACTTCGTCCATCAGCACCAGGCTGCGTTCGGTGGCGTTGTGCAGAATGTTGGCGGTTTCGCTCATTTCCACCATAAAGGTCGAACGGCCACCGGCCAGGTCATCGCTGGAGCCGATCCGCGTGAAAATGCGGTCAACCAGGGACAATTCGCAACTGGCTGCCGGTACGAAGCTGCCGATATGCGCCAACAACACGATCAACGCGGTCTGGCGCATGTAGGTGGATTTACCACCCATGTTCGGACCGGTGATCACCAACATGCGGGTATCGTCGTCCAGCGACAGGTCGTTGGCGACGAACGGCGTGGTCAGCACCTGCTCCACCACCGGGTGGCGGCCTTGCACGATGCGCATGCACGGTTCGCTGACAAACCGTGGGCAATTGAGGTCCAGGTTCAGCGCACGTTCGGCGAGGTTGCTCAACACATCCAGCTCCGCCAGGGCGGCGGCGGTGTCTTGCAACGGCGCCAGGCGGCTGATCAAGTCCTCGAGCAAGGCTTCGTAGAGCATCTTTTCCCGCGCCAGGGCGCGGCTTTTGGCCGACAGGGCCTTGTCTTCGAACTCTTTCAGTTCTGGGGTGATAAATCGCTCGGCACCTTTGAGGGTCTGGCGACGTTGATAGTCGATGGGGGCCGACTCGGCCTGCTTGCTCGGCAGCTCAATAAAGTAGCCGTGAACTCGGTTGTAGCCGACCTTCAGGTTCGCCAGGCCCGTACGGGCTTTTTCGCGAGCCTCCAGGTCGATCAGGAACTGGCCGGCGTTTTCGCTCAGGGACTGCAGCTCATCCAGCTCGCTGTCGTAGCCGGTTTTCAACACGCCGCCGTCACGGATGATCGCGGGTGGGTTGTCGATGATGGCTTTTTCCAGCAGCGCCGCGAGGTCCGGGTACGTGCCGGCAGTCACCGCCAGCTGTTGCAGGTGCGGCGTATCCAACTCCGTCATTGCCAGTTGCAACTGCGGCAGGGCGCTCAAGGCATCACGCAGGCGCGCCAGGTCGCGGGGCCGCGCATTGCGCAGGCCGATTCGCGCGAGGATACGCTCGATATCACCGATTTCTTTCAGTTGCGGCTGCAGCTTTTCAAAGCGGTAGCCGTCGAGCAGGCAGGTAATAGAGGTTTGACGCGCTTGCAGCACGGTCAAGTCCCGCAGCGGCCGGTTCAGCCAACGGGTCAGTAAGCGGCTGCCCATTGCAGTCTGGCAACGGTCGACCACCGATTGCAGGGTGTTATCGCGCCCGCCGGCCAGGTTGGTATCCAATTCCAGGTTTCGACGGCTGGCGCCATCGAGCACCACGGTATCGTCCAGCCGTTCATGACGCAGGCTGCGCAAGTGCGGCAGGGCAGTGCGCTGGGTTTCCTTCGCGTAGCTGAGCAAACAGCCTGCCGCACCGATAGCCAGGGTCAGGGTTTCGCAACCGAAGCCTTTAAGGTCCTGCACCGAAAACTGCTGGCACAGACTTTTCAGCGCCGAATCGCGCTCGAAATCCCACGGAGCACGACGCTTGGTCCCACGACGTTTCTCCGCCGGCAAGTCCTTGGGCCAATCATCCGGAATCAACAACTCCACCGGATTGATACGCTCAAGCTCCGCCAGCAGGTTCTCCCAGCCCTTGATCTCCAGCACACTGAAATTGCCACTGGTGATATCCAGCACCGAAAGGCCGAACAGACGCTCATCGCCCAACACCGCAGCGATCAGGTTATCGCGACGCTCATCCAGCAGTGCCTCATCACTCACCGTGCCCGGCGTAATAATGCGCACCACCTGACGTTCCACCGGCCCTTTGCTGGTGGCCGGGTCGCCGATCTGCTCACAGATCACCACCGATTCGCCCAGCTTGACCAGCTTGACCAGGTAGCCTTCCAACGAGTGATAAGGAATGCCACACATCGGAATCGACTGCCCCGCCGACTGCCCGCGCGCTGTCAGAGTAATGTCCAGCAGCTTGGCGGCCTTCTTCGCGTCTTCATAGAAGATCTCGTAGAAGTCGCCCATGCGATAGAACATCAACTGATCAGGGTGCTGGTTTTTCAGGCGCCAGTACTGCTGCATCATCGGGGTGTGGGAGGACAGGTCTGAAGTGTTTTTACTCATTGGGTAGTAGGCAAATTCGTTGAAAGTGATGGGGCAAAGGGCGCGCTTGGCCCAGCATTTTTTGCGATGGCGGCAAGGTTAACACGCGAGGTCGGGGGGGCGCAGGTCGCAAACGGATAGGTAAAAAGCAAAAGCGGTGCCGCCCCGATATCCACCACTAAAGGAGCGGCGCCGCCACAGGTTAGCGGCTGCCCGCCTTTTCTATTTTCGCGGCTTACTGAGTATTAACCAGCGAATCCAACACCTTCACCACATCATCAACCACCGCCTTGACCATTTCCTGCAAGTAATGCGAAGCCCAAGCGTAACGGTCCGTCTCCTTTGTCATCGCCGCATCTTCTGCGAGTAGCTTGGCGACGTGGAGGAGGGTGACCCCCCTTTTGGGGGATTCCCAACGTCCGGCTGACCGGGCGGTGGATGAGCGCGAGGCCTCTCAGCCTAGTGGCCTGAGCGGTTAATTCATTAATTTATTTCTTATCGCGCTCAGCTTCGCCTTGTGTACCGAATTGATAACGGCTCCAGCTGTTTTGTTCCACTTGAACGGCTTAGCTGAGAATTCATTATGGGTTTCGATGAACTGGCGGATAGCTGTCTTCAGGTCTATCTCATCTTGGCGGTTGTTTTTCCTTTCGGCGTTTGCGATTCAGTATGTTGAGCATCTTCGCGATTTGACAGGGCATACCACCAGCTACTACTTGTCGTGCCTCGACTCACAATGTAAGGAAAATGCTGTCATACCACTGCCCCGCTTTTCGGGGTTTCAGTACAGAGGCAATGAGGCCCAGGGCCTTTTTTCAGCAGCGGAGGTTAGAGTGACATCCCTTCACAACCGATGGAGCGGTACAAGTAACGCTCCAGCAGATCACGAGTAAACACCGGCTCGCGGACGTCGCTGCCTTGCAGAAAGTGTTTCACGTTACTGCAATCCCACAGATAGGTGTCCTGATAGAGCTGCACCGTGGACTGGCCGCCTGTCATGTTGTCCTTAAACAGGCTGAGCAACGGGTAGAGGGGGGCATTCGCATCCTGTTCCCACTGCGCCAACCAGTCGGTGAAAGGCAGCGGGCTGAAGCGGAAATCGAAATATTGTTCGAGCAGGTTGAAAAAGGCGTTCAGCGTTAGGTTGTTTTGTTGTTCGTGAATCAGGTTGAATTTGTGGTCCAATGCCTTGGGGTTGCGAGTGATATATGCGATGGCGCGGGTCATGTAGTCCACTGTGGTGAGTCCCTCGCGCAAATCTTGCAATGCGGGAACGGTGCCAGTATCTAGACAAGTTTTGACCAGCCGCCCCCACCACTGATAACCAGCGCTGACGCCGGTAATGCTGTGGCTGGTCGCATAACCAAGGCGGAAAGTCATCAGCGGTAAGCCACGCGCAGCAGCTAGATCTGCGATCTTCTCCATCACCCATTTGCTGCGCACATACCCGATGTCCGTGATCACGGCGGGTAGGTTCTGGTCGATATCGTCATCCTCGCGCATTATCCGTTTCCCTGTATGTAGATGTCCCCAGCTATACACAGAGATGGTGGAGAGCAACATAAGAGGCTTGGTGCGTTCGACGGCAGCGAAACGAATGACCTCTCGCAACCCCTGCACGTTATCTCGCTTCATGTATGAATAAGGTTGAATGAAATTTACCGCACTGGCGGAATGATAAATGATGTCGGTTTCCTGGCTTATACGATGATATTCCTCCTGCTTTAGACCGAAGTGAGGCTCTGCCAGATCGCCAGCCAGGGGGTGAATGCGGGCACGGTGCTCATCCGTCAGCGGAATTAGATACCGATGCAGCGTGTCGGTGAGTTTTTGTCGAGCCGTTTCTGTATTTTTACTACGGATCAGACAATAAATGTGTGCCTGAGTGCTTTGTAGCAAGTCTGCCAACAGGTGGGAGCCTACAAATCCAGTTGCTCCAGTCAGCAAGATATACCGCGGCGTACTGATTTGCCGCTCGTCAAAATGCGGATTGATATGAACGTCATCAGGCAGAAAAATGTCGTCCTGTAGAATACGCAAGGGTTCGCTGTCGGCAGTCGATGGTGCGGACAGGTTGCGCAACTCCAGCGCGTGAGCCAACGAACGTATCGTCGGGTAGTCGTAGATGTCGCGTACATAAGCTCGGATGCCAGTTTGTTCTGTAATGGCCGATGCCATCCTAGCGGCTAGTAAGGAATGCCCTCCGAGTGCGAAAAAGTTGTCATCAGGGCCGGGAGTAACACCAGTTAATAATGTCTTCCAGACCTCTGTCAGAATGGCTCCTGTTCCGTGTAAGGGGGCTGGCGATGCTGTTGGGAGGTCCGGAAAGTAGCCGGCCAGCAGGGCCTGCTTATCCGTTTTTCCATTAGCCGTCAACGGTAGGCGCGGCAGAATCTGAATCCCGGCAGGCAAAAAGTAAGCAGGCAGCGAGTCAGTCAGGTGGGCGCGCAAGGTTTCCTTTAGTATTACGCTATTACCACGTTCAGCGGCGACGAAAGCGAGTATCCGCTTCTCGCTGGCAGACTCCTCTTGTGTAACCAGAACAACAGCGCCCTTCACCCCTTCCACCTGCAGAAGGATGCTCTCGATTTCGCCGAGCTCCACACGGTTACCGCGAATTTTCACCTGATCGTCGAGACGGCCAAGATATTGTATACGTCCGTCCGGCAACCAGCGGGCGCGATCGCCGCTGCGGTAAAGGTTTTTTTCGGGCGCAAACGGCAGCGTCAGAAATTTTTCTTTCGTCAAACCGGGGTTATTAAGGTAGCCAGTAGCCAAGCCCGGCCCACCGATGAATAACTCTCCGGGTTGTTCGTTCGCCACAGGATTTAATTGCTCATCGAGAATAAAAACCTCTGCACCGGCGATCGGGAAACCAATACTCGCTAGCGGATTTTGTGTGGCACAAACTACTGTATTGCATGTGGTGAAAATAGTAGCTTCTGTTGGACCGTAATAATCTATCAACTGGAAGTTTGCCCGGGTGAGATTGACAGGGTTCAGTTTTTCGCCCGCGGTGAATAGATAACGTAGCGCGAGATTGTCCGGCTGGGGCTGATTTACAATTTCGGGAACGAGCACGGTTGGGACAAAGGCATGCGTTATTTTATGGACAGCAAGAAAGCGCAGTAGAGAGTCTGTCTGTAATCGGGCTTCTTCGTTATCTGGCAAAATAAGTGTGGCGCCACATATTAGGGGTGACCAGATTTCCCATTGCGCGACATCAAACCCTATGCCTGCCATCAGCGTACTGCGACTACGTTGGTCCATATCAAAATGCGTGTTATGCCAGTTAACCAAGTTACTCAAGGCGGCGTGCGAAATCATGACTCCTTTGGGGGTCCCTGTCGTCCCTGATGTGAAAATCACATAGGCTGTATCACCCGGGTACGGTAAGTGAAGTGTGGCGGGCACCTTGATGCCTTCACAAGATTGGTCAATGGCGATCACCTGCTGCGCCGATGTTCCGGCGATTGCAGAAAATGCCCGATGGCTTATTAGAATGATGGGAGAATTACTTTGTCTGGTGATTTGTGCAATGCGCCTTTCCGGATAATGGATATCAACCGGGATATAAGCAGCACCGGTTTTGGCTATTGCCAAGATACCAATGATGAGCTCCGGCGTACGCCGTGCTATCAAGGGAACTGTGTGACTGGAATTGACGCCTGCTTGTTGCAATACTCCGCACAACCTGTCGCTTTCCTGATTCAAATGTTGATAAGTCATCCTGGCATCACCATGAATGACGGCAACGTTATCTGGGAAGCCGGTGGCTTGTTGGATGAATTGTGACAACACATTACACATTTTCTTCTCCCTATTCCTGAAGATAAAATTTGTATTGGTTTCGTAACTAAAAAATGAAACAACCCTCGCGCATGAAGTGAAAAGCACCGAGCGACAACAATCAGGCTATAGAGGACAAGGCTTATACATTCGATTTCCCTCCGGTAAAACAATAGGCGCAAAAAGCTCTGCCATGAGAAAACTGTCGATGGCTGGCGGTTATTAATATTTTTAAATTTTCATAGGCTGCGAACCACTAGCTCGGAAACGGCTACGCTAGCTAGAGGTTATTTAGCCTACAAAGAAAATAATTACTCACAGACTAAAGTCATAGTTGCATTCCTTTGCGGGATGGGCGCTACAATTTCTGTTAGTTGTTTTATGCTAGCGCAGCAAATTTGATTGTTGAAGTTTAATTTCTATAATTTTTTGCGATGACTTGCTAAGTAAAAAACTCTAAGAGGGTGTAGGCATAAATCAAGCCGTCAGTCGACATGCGGGTATAAGTGCCTCTGCTAGCCATACCTATGCATCGTTCACAGTGAGCAGCCGGTCGTGGTGCATAACGTGAAGAGGCTAAGCGGACAACCTTTTCTTCCTTCGACACAGGCCGGAACGTTCTTCATGACTTCACGGAATTTGAAATCATCTTTCGGGTAAAACCAAGGCGCAGCATACATTGAAAATAGATCACTTCTTCGTTTATGAGGAAGCGAGTCAATGAACCGCCTCCTGGGTCGCCACATCCCGCCATTGCTGCCTTAACGCTATTGATTGTTGTCGAAGTGCGCCGCCACTGTGTGAATTCGGCTGGCGACGGATAGCCTGTGAGTAAGAGTAACAATCCGATCAATACAGGGAAGGTTAGGATCCGACTTTGCGCAGCATATTTAATTGTTATAAAAATTGGGATTGCTATGCAGTCCAACGCAAGCAAGTTATCGGTTGCCCGCGAATCAATACCAGATGGATAGACCCGCAGGGCGTGAGTAGGAACAGGCTACTTGGATCTACGCCCACTGGCCGGAAACAACCCTCTGATCACCCCCAGAAACGCCGCAAACAAATTGATTGAAGTGGCCGTAGTGATGGCAATCAATACATTGTCCGAGAACGGCGCTTTACCCGAGTAATACGTCGACCACCCATTCCACACCAGCAGAACCGCCCAGAAGATCACGCCGCAGGCAGCAAACCAAAATGCACGCCCCGCATACTTCTTGCGCAGTTGCCGCTCGGCTTTCTGGTCTTTGAGGTTTTGGCTTCTTTCATCGTCGGTGCCTATGGCTTGCTCGCCACCGGCCTGGGAGTCCTGGTCAGGCCCTGCCACGGGTGGCAGGGTGAGTTCCAGGTTGTCGAGTTCTTCACTCACGGATGCGGCTCTTTGGGTGAATAAGTGCTGCCATGTCTTCCCAGTCTATGGCGGAGCCGTCGGCGCCCTTGAGGGCCCAGGCTGTGCCGTCCTCGTGGGAAAGGTTGGACAGTTGGGTGCCGGACCATTTGCCGTATTTGTTAATGATCCGGTCAATCAAGCGATGGGTGTAGGTATCGCTCTCAGGCACCCTCGGAGTAACGAAGACAATGTCTTCGGCGTCGGGCTTCAGGTTGCTGAGCAGCGACGTCACCGGGCGATTACCGTAGGACTTCAACTCGTGGTACAGCGACGGGATGACCGGGCCGTATTGCCAGCGGGCGAAGTGATCATCCATCAGGGGTTGATCCCTTTCGCGCAAATGCCAGGACTGCGTATAAAACAGCAGTTTTTGCAGCTTCATGGGCGTCAGGCCCGAAAGCTTGCCTTCCTTCGCGCGCTCAATGAAGGCGTTAGCGACAGCTAGCGCTGAATAAGCCATGAGCACCTCCGTCGTTGCTGGTTAGGTTGCTACAGAGTTTTATACATAGGCCCAGAGTTGTCGATAAGCAAGGGGCACCCTGCGGCAATATGAAGAAGGGAGAATAATAGAGGGCAAATAACTGTTCGTATATACAGTATTTTGTTTCGGGTTGATTGAGATTGAATGTTTAATGCATAAATATGCAAATTAGCATTTGCCAACCTCAAAAACTCCCGTCACTATCCGCGTTATGCAAAAACGCAACGTTTCTATCGTCTTAAGAGAACTGCTGGATCGCGACCGGATCTCCCCCACGGAGCTTCACCGACGCACCGGCGTGCCTCAATCCACACTGTCCCGGATCCTCAGCGGCAAGATCGTTGATCCGTCGGATAAACACATCTCCCGTATCGCCGAATATTTTCGCGTGAGCACCGACCAGCTGCGCGGGCGCGTTGCGGTGGCGGGCTTGCGCGATGACGGGCGCGACCCGATGCATTCGGAACTCAAGGACATAAGCCTGTGGGACGACGACACCCCCGTTAATGATGACGAGGTGTCGATCCCCTTTCTGCGCGAGGTTGAATTGGCTGCTGGATCAGGAAGATTCGTCATCGAGGAAAGCGAGAAGGCCAGCCTGCGGTTCGGCAAGCGCAGCCTGCGGCATAACGGCGTGCAGTTCGACCAGGCCAAGTGCGTGACGGTACGCGGCAACAGCATGTTGCCGGTACTGCGCGACGGCGCCACGGTTGGGGTGAACGCCGGTAAAAGCGGCATTGGCGATATCGTCGATGGTGATCTGTATGCCATCAATCACAACGGCCAGCTGCGAGTTAAACAGCTCTACCGCCTGCCTTCCGGGATTCGCCTGCGCAGTTTCAACCGTGATGAGCATCCGGATGAGGACTACAGCTTCCAGGATATTCAGGACGAGCAGATCAGCATCCTCGGCCATGTTTTCTGGTGGGGCATGTACGCCCGTTAACGTCCCCGCGTAAGACGAAACCCGCCCATGAGCGGGTTTTTTTTCGCCCGCAGAAAACCGCCAAACCCCAAGCCCGCAAGGCTCGGAATGCATACGCGCATACTCGGCGTAAAAATAAATGCATTTGTGCATTGACTGTATATGCATACATGCATATTCTTCACCTCAAGCCAGCCAATAAGGCTTGGTGGAGGCGGCAAGGATGCTGCCAAGGAAGACAAGGAAGGCACGCAACATCGGCAAGGACGCCATCGAAGCGATGGCAGGGATGCCTGGCAACACCGGCAAGGATGCCGACGCTCTTTAGTTTCAACGCTTCAACAACAGGCAGCGATGAACCGGCCTTGACGGTTCAGAGGGTTGGCAACTGACCCGGGTGTGCAGCGTAAAGCACCAGAAGCAGTTATCCGGCAGACAGGGATCGTGGTCGGAAAAACATCGAGGAAAGGACCGTACCGCGCCAGTAGCGCCGAAAGTCCGAGGACAGCATTACTGAAAAGCCCGGGCGACCGGGCTTTTTGGAATGCCTACCTATCGAAGCATCTGTAAATGAAATATGGATTATTAATTGCTCAGCCAGGAGGCGTGACATGACAAATGAACAGCAAGCGTTAGCGGAAATGCCTATCTGGCTGGTCATCGTATTGGCCGTGATCGGCGGGGTGTCTGGAGAAATGTGGCGCGCCGACAAAGAGGGCGCCCGCGGTTGGTCGCTGATCCGCCGTCTGGCCCTGCGTTCCGGGGCGTGCATGGTCTGCGGGGTTTCGGCCTTGATGCTGTGCTACGCCGCCGGCATGTCGATATGGACTGCCGGTGCCATTGGTTGCCTGACTGCCATGGCCGGTGCCGATGTAGCCATCGGCCTTTATGAACGATGGGCGGCCAAGCGCATCGGGATCAACCAAGGCTCCCGCCAGGACCCGCAGTAATTGTTGCAAGGACGCTACTTAAAATGACGCTTATCGAAAAGCCATCCCAACTGCCCCAGGCCATCGGCGCGGTGCTGCATGCGGCCTTCCCGGACATCAAGGTCGGCAGTCACCAGGACTTCCAGGGCGATGCTGAAAAAACCGGTGTGCAGGTCACGGTCGAAGGCAATGGCCCGGGCATTCGCTCTCGCGAAGGGCGCAAGGCCCACGTCCTGGCCATTTCACTCAGGGCCATGGTGGCTCCCGGTGCATTGCCGTTCGATGCCTGCGACCTGGCCAGCCAACTGATGGACCTGGTGCTGGATAACCGTTGGAACCTGCCTCAGTCACAGTGCGATTTGCCGGCGAATATCGTCGCTGCTCCCGCTGTGCGCACTTCCATGGAAACCGACTACGACTCCTGGACGGTTTCCTTCACGCAAACCCTCTATCTCGGGCCGGCGTTATTCGACGATCCCACAGGCCAACCGCTATTTGCCTGCACCTGGGACGTCTCCAACATCGACGACCCAACCCAATACCAGCCAATGGCGGGGTAGCCCATGTTCGACGCGCTGTTACGCATGCAATTAGGACCGATCGTTGAACGCTTGGCCGAGATGGAGTCCCAGCTCGAGGACCTCTACCGACGCGCCGAGAGCTTCTGCCGGATCGGGATTTGCCAGCAGGTCGATGCGGCCAGCAACACCTGCAAGGTCAGCCACGGTGACTTGCTCACCCCGGCGATCCGCTTTTTCAACCCCAGTGCCGGTGCGCAGACTGAAACCCGCATCCCTACTGTGGGTGAGCAATGCCTGTTGCTCAACTACGGCGGGGGGGAGGGCGGTGTGCAATCCGTGGCGCTGTTCGGCCTCAATAGTGATCGCTTCCCGCCGGTCTCCAGCGTGGCAACGCTCACCCGGCGTCGCCATCAAGACGGCACCCAAAGCGACTACGACGACGCCAGCCACACCTTCAACTGGGTCAATGGCCCGACCACCTTCAGCGGTTCGCGCGAACAAGTTGACGTCAAAGTCGGCGCCGCCAGCCTGACCCTCAGCGCCCAGGGCATCATTCTGCAAATCGGCGGTACCAGCCTGTTGCTGGATGCCGGCGGCGCGCACTTCAGCGGCCCGGTAGTGGACCATCAAGGACGCGTCATCAGCCCCCGATAAGGACACCCCATGATCGGAATCGATAGGAGCACCGGGGCAGCCGTCGACGACTGGCTGCAATTTGTGCAGCGCGCCACCCGAGCGCTGACCACCCCCGTGGGTACTCGGCAAAAACGCCCATTGTACGGCTCGCTGATCCCGCAGTTGCTCGGCCAGAACCTCGGTGACGACCTCTTGATCCTCGCCCAGAGCCACGCCGCGCAAGCCTTCTACAACACCCACAACGGCATCGGCGATTTTGATCCCCAAGTCATTGTCGCCACCCGCCAAGGCGCCGGCCTGCTGCTGCGGTTTGCCGGCACCTGGAAAAACCGCCAACAATCCTTCGAGGTCGTGACATGAGCATGTTGATCCCCGGCCAGAACCAACTGGCGGAACCGACCATCATCAAGGTGGATGAGTTCGAGCCGTTGCTGGCCGAGTTCAAGGCGTTCGTCATTGACTACGTCGCCACCCGCGCGCCGCAAAGCGCAGCCAAACTCCAGGTCAGCCTCGACAACGAAAGTGAACTGCTGACCCTGGCCCTGGAAGCCTTTTGCGTGCGCCTGCAAACCCATGAGCGCAAATACAATGCCCGCATCAAGCAGGTGCTGGCGTGGTGGGCCACCGGTAGCAACCTGGATGCACGCCTGGCCGATATGGGCCTGGAACGCCAAGTGCTCGACCCTGGCGACCCGGCCGCGTTCCCGCCGGTGCCACCTACTTTGGAAAGCGATGACGACGCTCGCCTGCGTTACTACCTGGCACCCCACGCTCCAGCAGCAGGCTCGCGGATGCAGTATCGCCGCGAAGTGTTCACCCTCGGCGAGCGCCCGGCGGTGAAAGTACAGAGCGCGACGCCGGGTGTGGTGACGGTCACCTACACCTTCGACCCGGACGGCTATGCGGCCCAGATCAAGGACGGCAACGCCCGACGCACCGCACCGGGGGAAGTCATGGTCACCGTGCTTTCCAGGGAGGGTGACGGCACGCCATCTGCCGACTTGCTTGACGGTGTACGTCGACATTTCGCACGGCCGGATGTACGGCCCGAAACCGACTTGGTCAGCGTCCAGGGCGCGCAGATTCAACCCTACAAAATTCGCGTGGTGGCCAAGATCAACGCCGGCCCGGACTCGGGGCTGACCCAAGTGGCCGCGCAGAAACTGCTGCAAGACTACGCCGAGTCCTGCCACCGCCTGGAAGGGCGGGTGGACCCCAGCTGGATCGACTACGCCATCCACAGTGCCGGCGCCGCGCAACTGCATATCCTGGAACCGTTGGCGCCGATTATCAGCACCGCGTTCCAGGCCCCGTATTGCACGGGCGTCGAGGTGGAGGTGCGCACACTATGAGCGAACCCAAAGCGAGTTTGCTGCCCGCCAACAGCTCACCGCTGGAAAAGGCGCTGGACCTGGGCTTCGGCACATTGCTTGAGCGCGTCACTCCGCCGTTTCCGGCGCTGATGAACCCCCTGCACACCCCCAGCGAATTCCTGCCTTACCTGGCCGCCGACCGTGGCGTCAGCGAATGGGATGCCGAGGCCAGCGAGGCGGAAAAACGCCTGACCGTGGCCTTGTCCTGGCAGATCCAACGCCAGGCCGGCACACCCAAGGCGCTGAGCCATGCGGTGGAGTCGTTGGGCTTCACGCCCAATATCAGCGCCTGGTACCAGCAACGTCCGCTGGGCGTGCCTTACACCTTCGACGTGCAGGCGATCATCGGGCGCAGTTGGTCCAGCGGCGACCACAACCGGCTGATCCGGCGTATCAACGCAGCGAAGAGTGAACGCGACCAGGCGACGATTACCATCGTGCATGAAACCGAAGGCCAGCTCGCCCTCACGCAAGTGCTCGACGCGCCTTTAAGCGACGGCGAGTTCTACCTGAACGGCGCGTTGCCGGACTTGGCGCTGGTTGCCCGGCTAAACAGTGCCGGGGTTGCCCAGCACTACACCATTAACGATTACGACCTCAGGGCGCAGCCATGACAGATGAAACCACGCGCCTGGTGCGCTTCACCTCCAAAGGTTTGGATGAAGTGCTGCAGGCAAAGAACCAGGGCCTCAAAGGCGAAATCACCCACATCGGCGCCGGCACCGGCCGCTACAACCCCGACGGCAGCGAAGTGGCCTTGCGTGATGAGCGCCAACGGGTGGCCATCGTCGATTACGAAGACTTGGGCGAACGCCAACTCAGGATGGCCGCGCTGTTTGACGGCGACGGCGAGTATGAGATTGGCGAGTTCGGGTTTTACCTCGCCAGCGGGACTTTGCTGGCGGTGTATTCCGTGGCGGGGAAGTTGCTGACGTATAAGGCGGCGGCGGCAAGGGTGCTGCAGAAGTTTACGCTGGATGTTTCGCCGTTGCCGGCGGATAGCGTGACGATTGTGGTGGGGAGTGAGAACTTGAATCTGTTGTTGGCGGAGGAGATCGCGATTATGGCCGCGGCTTCGGTTGGCAATATGTCCCGCCACGTTGATTTGATGTTTCGGGTTATGCATCTCGAAGCGAAGTAGTAGCACTGACAAAAGTGCTGGAAAGATTAACTGACAGGGAGTTGATGATGGGACTTGAAACGACTATCACGAAAGTTGTGGATGCATGTAATAAGCTTACGGAGACGGTTACCAACCAAATTGGGAAGATTGATGCGCGGGTAGAGGCCGCTTCGAGTCAGTTTACTGCTTGGCGTAATAGTGTGCAGGCTAAAGATATTAATGGTCGTGCGCTTTACAAGCAGGACATTGACCTCACTGGCTTGTCTACGGAGGTATTTTATCCTGTTTGGTGGACCATGCCTGGTAACGAGGCGGGTGAAACAGAAATTACCGTCTCGCGGGTATATTATCGAGACCAGGAAAAAGCTCCCTTTGGTCAAGGGATTTATCACATTGCTGGCTTGAACTTGCAACTTGAGGGTGTCGGATATATATGGAATGGTGATGCTAACTTTCTAGCGATTAAGCGGATATCCCAAACTTACCGTGAAACGGTGAGAGGTGTTTCGTTTGGTATGATTTGTACAGCACGTGCCATTACTGGGCTCAAACCCATGTACTTAGGTTTGGTCGCTGGACAACAAACGAACGCTCCACAGTTTTCCGGGCTGTACCTGAGGGGTGGGCTGAGCTATACCATCACTAAGACGTTTGATTATCCTGTTAATTACAGCAAGTTAGATACTGAAGTGGTTATGAAAGATGACGTTAACGCCGATTGGGAAGTTCGTTGGGCGGTGAAACCTTATAGCTTGACGCAGGCTGATGCTGTGCTCGGCAAAGCCTTTGAAGAGAAACGCCTAGCCTATTCCCACGATAACGACGCTCGCTATACCGCCAAGGTTTAAGGACTGATCAAATGACTTTGTTTATCGAAAAGTTGGTAACCCCTGCTGGTGACTCGTTGATCAACGTACCTGCCAGTGCGCAGACCCTCAAAGGTCTGGGCTTTAGCGATGAGGCTGCCCAGACGCTGATCGAGAACGCCACGTCCGCAGCCGCGCTCGCTAGCACTATTGCTGCCCGCCGCTCTGCCTACGTCAGCGAAGCTGACCCGATGTATCTCGAATGGCAATTCGACGGTACGGCAGAAAAGGAAAAAGAATGGCGAGCCAAAGTAGCCGAAATCAAGGCGCGCTTCCCCTTGCCAGAAGATAAGTAACCCCACCGCGAAAGCGGTTTTTTTTCGCCTTCCCAAAGCCCCTCCCCGCAGGGGCTTTTTGCATTTTTCCCCCGGAGATTTCCACCCATGCCCACCCGCCAAACCTACACCGTCCTCATCCCATTCCCCATCGGCAACGGCCATTGGTCCACCGCCGGCGAGGAGCTGGAACTGCTCGACGTCGAAGCATCCGCCCTGCGCACCGCTGGCCGCCTGGAACTGACCAGCGTCCTCAACTCCACCCCCAAGAAGGCTGAATAACCATGGCAGAAGTCCTGAACTTCGAGCACAACGGCATCACTGTGAATGCCACTGAATCCCCCGAGGCCATGGGTGGCCTTGGCGATAACGTCATTGGCCTGGTCGGCACTGCGCCGAATGCCCATGCGTCGATCCCCAAAAACGCCCCGTTTCGCATCAACAGCTTCACCACCCAGGCGCTGCTGGACCCAACCGGCACTGAGTCGGGCACCTTGTTCCAGGCGGTGTACCAGATCCTCAAGGTGGTGAAGGTGCCGGTCTATGTGGTCATCGTCGAAGAAGGCGCCACCCCGGCCGATACGATCAATAATGTGATCGGCGGCAACGACCCGGTCACCGGTCGCAAACTGGGCCTGGCTGCCCTGAGCAGCGTCCCTGAAGACCTGACCATCATCGGCGCTCCAGGCTTCACTGGCACCAAGGCCGTGGCCGGTGAGTTCGCCTCCTTTGGCAAGCGCATCAAGGCCCGTGTGGTATTGGATGGCAAGGACGCTTCGGTGGCCGACCAAGTGACCTACAGCGGCGAACTGGGCGGGGCCGACCTGGGCTTCGACCGTTGCCTGCTGGTGCACAACATGCCGTCGGTGTACTCCAAGGCTGCGAAGAAGAATGTGTTCCTGTCGCCATCCTCGCTGGCTATCGCCGCCCTGGCCAAGGTCAAGCAATGGGAAAGCCCGGGCAACCAGGTGACTTTTGCCGAAGACGTTTCCCGCGTGGTCGAGTACAACATCCTCGACACCTCCACCGAAGGCGACCTGCTCAACCGCTATGGCGTGAGCTACTACGCTCGCACCATCCTCGGCGGTTTCTCGCTGCTGGGTAACCGCTCCATCACCGGCAAGTTCATCAGCTACGTCGGCCTGGAAGATGCCATCAGCCGCAAGCTGGTCAAGGCCGGCCAGAAAGCCATGGCCAAGAACCTCACCAAGTCCTTCATGGACCAGGAGGTCAAGCGCATCAATGACTGGCTGCAAACCCTGGTGGCCGACGAAACCATCCCCGGCGGCAGCGTGTACCTGCACCCGGAACTCAACAGCGTCGAGAAGTACAAGAACGGCACCTGGTTCATCGTCATCGACTACGGCCGCTACGCGCCGAACGAACACATGGTTTATCAACTCAACGCCCGCGATGAAATCATCGAGCAGTTCCTGGAGGACGTTCTCTAATGTTTACCAACCGAGTCAGACAGGCCATTGCGGCCACCCTTCAAGGCCTGCCGTTGTCGGCAACCGTCGATTCCTTTACTCCGCCGAAGATCGAGTTCGAAATGGACCCGATGACCGGCGGGCGCTTTATCGCCGAGGAGGTCGCCAAAAGCGCCAAGGTGCTGAATGCAACCCTGGTACTGCAAGGTGTTGGCGCCCAAGTCCTGCTGGCGCTTGGCGTCACCCAGGGTGATGACATCCTGTTGAACGTGCGTGAAGCCGGTCAGGATCAGGACGGCAAGACCTACTTCACCTACCACACCGTGGGCGGCAAGCTGAAGTCCCTGGCTGAGACGGCGCTGACCATGAACGCCAAGCCGGTCACCACTCTGGAATTGTCCTGCCGTACCTACAACCGTCTGGAAAATGGCATTCCAGTGATCGACATCGACGTGCGCACCCAGAAGTTCGTGCTCAACGGTGTCGACATTCTTGGCGATGCCCGCCGCGCCGTACTGATGCCTTAAGGGCCGGCGCAATCTGAAGCGAGCACGGTCAAGGTGGGAGCTGGCTTGCCTGCGATGCAGGCGACTCGGTATCCCTGGTGTATCGGGTGGATGCCATCGCAGGCAAGCCAGCTCCCACAGGGGCCGTGCTCAGGTTTAGATTTTTCGCACTTTTCAACACCGCTCAACAAGGAATTCCCCATGGCCTGGATGCCACCGTTGCACATCCTGCTGTCCCCGATCACCGCCGATACCGGTGCGACGATCCAGCAGATTCAGCTCAAACCGTTGTTCTACGCCGCGCAAAAAGACGCGCTGTCCCGGGCCGGTGACGACGAGGACGACCAGTTTTTCGAACTGGCGAAACTCGCCACCGGCCTGTCGGAAAAAGAGCTCGACCAACTCAAGCGCCCGGACTACGTGAGCATTGCTCAATACGTACATGAAATGTCGACCCGGCCAGCATCGTTTTTTCTCGATCAAACCGACAGCCCGCGCGAGTCGTTGACGTGCGAACAGGTTGCCCTGCTGCTGCCGCTGGATGCGAGCGGTCGCACCCTCACCAGCGTTACCTTGGAAATGCCCGCCCTGCGCGCTACCAAAGTGATGAAAAAACTGGCCACCAACAAAGACCGGGCCGAGTTCATCACCGCTCACTGCAGCGGCCTGATGATTCCCGATCTTGCCGGCCTGACCGTGCCCGACTGGACCGAGCTGCAGGAGCGCATCGACGATTTTTTAAACAAACCGGCGGACTTCTTTCGGAACGCGACATCGAAGTGATCCTCGATGTAGTGCCGCTGGTTTACTCGGTAAGCGAAGCGGAAATCCTCGACTGGGAAGCCGGCAAAGCAATGCGCCGCTACGACATCGCAATCAGTCGTCTTGGCGTTAAACAGGAGTAGAGCGCAATGGCAGGCAGTAATCACGGAGCGGGGTCAGCCATTGCCAAGGAAGGCGTGATGACTCAGGGCTCACTTCAAATGACAGGAGTGCAGGCCAGTCTCAAGCCTATCACCCAAGCGCTGCCGAGCCCGCTTGAGGTGGCACCGGGGAGTGCGGCGAGTTTGGCACTGGCATTGGCCGATGCCAGCTTGCAGATCAAGCATCTGGCCGACGGGCAGGTACGGCTGGTCGATACGCTGGAGCTGTTCAACGCCTCGTTGCTCAAGGTGATGGACGCCCGGCAAACCGAAGCTGCCGGGAACGCAGAGGGTACGAAGACCGCCGCGGCTAGCGACAAGCGCACACCCTCGCAGGCGCTGGACGCCGCGATGACCGACCTTGATCAACTGTTGATATTTGCCCGGCATGAGCGCAAGGGATTGCGTGAAGCCAACCTTGCCATGGCGTCCGAGCCGGTGGTGGCCGCCAGTGGTGCCAGTGCCGTCGACCTCGCGAAGGTCGAGTATGCCGCCGCCCGTTCCGGTATCGGCAGTGATCGTAAGGACGCTTCGGGCAATATCGACACCATTGGGCGCCAGGCAGACCTGCAGCAGTTCGCTCGCGACGCTGCGATCATGGCGACGGCGTTCAAGATCGACGTCAAAAATGCCGGCGAAATCATGGGCGGCTGGCGCGAGTCAATGCACCTTGATCGCGCACAAGCCTTGGACCTTGCCGACGCAACAAACGTACTGGGCGCCCAGGTATCGCTCAAGGCTGAATCGGCGGATATCGGCGCTATTGTGCAACTTCAGGGCGCTGCCGCGAAGGCTGCGGGCATGAGTCCCGAACAGGCTGCAGCGCTTTCGGCGGCGTTGTTGAGCGCAGGTAACAGCAAGGCTGTTGCAGGTCTTGGGCTGGAAAAAATCAGCGCCGTCCTGGCTAAAGGCGACAACGCCTCTGCAGGGCAACGCAGTGCTTGGGCAGAGCTCAAGCTTGATCCAAAAGTACTCGCGGCGGGCATGAAACAGGACGCCCCACAGGCCGTGCTTACGGTGCTGGAGGCGCTCAAGTCGCAACCCGCTGAAAGACAGGCGGTGCTGGCGACGCAGTTGTTCGACGGCAACCAGACGATTCTGAGCCTGGTACCGGTGATCGACAGCGTGAAACAGGCCTTTTCGCAGGTCTCCGAAAAATCCACCTACGCCACTTCCACGTTGGGCGACCAGGGTTCGGTCATGCGTTCGGCCGCGGTTCGCGCAGACTCCACTTACGCGCGTCGGCAAGCCTACGAGGCCAGTACCACACGCTTGAGCACCGCCTCTGATACAGCGTTGGCCCCCGTTGTGGATACCTCGCTGACCGCAATGAACGGCCTGGTCAGTGGCGTGGCTTGGTTGGCGGAAGGCCTGCCCAAGGCTACCGCTGCTGTCACCCTGGCGGGGGCAGTGCTGATCCCGGTGGTTTCCGGTGTTTTCGGTGCCGTGAAAGACAAGATTTTCGAAAAAGTCGCAGGGAAAGTGCTCGGGGAAGGGCCGGCAGCAGGGAATAAAACCACACCGCCGGACAGCCAGCGCAAAGCCCCGAGTAATGACGGGCACAACGCTAATCGTCCGTCGGCCTCCGGCCCTGGCATCTCTGGCAAAGCTGCGAAGGTGAGCACGCTGGCCAAGGGGGCCTCCCTCGGTCTGGTGGTGGCCCAGGCCGGTGTCGAGATGACGCAAGGCGCGATGACCGGGAACCTGGGTAAAGCGGTTGGCACCAGCGTGGGTTCGATCGGCGGCGGTGTTGCCGGCGGTGTCGTTGGTGATGTGGCAGGGATGGCGATTGGCCGAGCGGTCGGCACGCTGGCGGGAGCTGTTATCGGTTCGGTCGTTCCGGGTGCCGGCACAGTGTTGGGCGGTGTGATGGGCGGCGTCGCCGGGGGCGCAATCGGCAAGGTAGTCGGTGGGGCCGTGGGCACTTTCGTGGGCAGCGACGTCGGTGCGTGGCTGGCTGAAAAAGTGATGGGGACGGGCGATCGCCTGCCATCCCCCACAGAGGTCAGCAAAAACATCAACACCCCTCAAGCCGACAACCGCCAAATCAACTTCGCCCCGCAAATCACCATCACCGCGCCTGAACAAGCCAGCCATCAACAACTGGCGGCGCTCGTGGTGCAACAGATCGAAGCGCAATTTACCCCGCTGTCGATGGACAACCTGCTGGCGACCCGACGCGGCGCAGCACTCACCGATGGAGCTGTGTGATGCGACAACAGATGGTCTTGGGTACTTTTATTTTCGGGCTGTCCCGTGGGTTCGCCTACGACACGCTTGATCGTGGTAGTAGCGGGGGCTGGGTCAGCCTCGACATCATTGCCGGCAAACCTAAATCCAGCCAGGTCGGCCAGGGGCTCGAAACGCTGGCATTGGGCGGCAAGGCTGCGCGTGCCAATGGCATGGCGCGCCTGGATGAGTTGCGTACCCTGCAGGCCCTGCGGGCGCCGTTGCCTTTGGTGGACGGGTTAGGGCGTAACTGGGGACTATGGACCATCCAGTCGATCAGTGAAAAACAAGCCAGCGTGATCGACGACGGGACGGCCATGGTGATCAATTGGACGTTGTTACTGGAGGAGTTCGTCAATGCGTAGGGTTCGAAGTATTGCCGGCGACTCGGTGAACCTGTTGCTCTACCGCCAACTGGGGCGCAGTGATGATGCCGCAGAAGAGGCATTGTGGCGCTTGAACCCGGAGTTGGCCGAACAGGGTGCGGTACTGCCGGCGGGCGTCAGCGTGCTGGTGCCCGAATTGGACGCGCAACCGGTTGCGAGTCGGCCGGTTTCCGCCTGGGATTAAGGAGCCATCATGGCACTCGGATTTACACCTGTAGTGGAGCTATACGGAGCCAATGCCGCGTTATTCAACGAGCGGCTATTGGAGTGGGAGCATACCGACGCAGCGGGGTTTGTATCTGATCAACTGAAGCTGACCCTCGATATCGAGGGGCTTGAAGGGCTGCCCGATCTGGGCGGCAAAATCGGCCTGCGTATCGGCTACCTGGAATCGGGCCTGGTGGATAAGGGTGTGTTCAAGATTACCCAGCGTACGCCCTCAATGTTCCCATTGCGGCTGGTACTGGTGGCCACTGCGGCGCCCTTCGACGAGCACGAATTCAAGCAGCGCCGCACTGCCAGCCATGGGCCGATAACCCTGGGGGCGCTGTTTCGCCAACTGACCACCCGATACGGTTTTTCACCGCGTGTGGCGCCTGAACTCGACGGTGAGCCGATCGCGCACATCGATCAGACCAATGAAAGCGACATGGCTTTTCTCACGCGCTTGGCCAAGCGTTTCGATGCGGTGGCCAAGCCTGTCGATGAGCTGTATGTACTGGGGCGCAAAGGCCAGATCAAGACGCTGTCGGGTAAGGCATTGCCGGATGTGCGGTTGTCGATCACCCATGACAATCGTCCAGGTGACCGCGCGTTCATCAGCGCCAGTTTCACCGAAACCAGCCGTGCCAAATATAACGGCGCGCAAACGTCATGGTGGGATGCGGCAGCCGGAAAACAGCGTGTCGTCAAGGTGGGCATCGCCCCCTTCAAAGTGGTGACACAGCGATATCAGAGCGAGGACGAAGCACGCTCGGCGGCGCAGGGAGAGATGCGGCGGGTGGGGCGCGAAGGGTTGCAGATTGATGTGGTCTGCCCTGGTAATCCTTCGTTGGCTGCTGAAGGCCTGTTGCTGCTGGATGAGTCGTGGCCGGGGTTCATGCAAGGGCGCTGGTCGATTAAAACGGTGAAATCCAGGGGCGAGCGAAAGGGTGGCTATCGGAGTACGGTCCAGGCCAGCGGCTTGTCGGTGTAGATCCTTCCTTAGAGTAAACCCCATGGTAATCACACATGCTCAGCTTCTGGGTGTAATGCCTGGAGCCCGCCTTCGCGCGGGCATTTTTTTAACCTTTCTAAATGCGGCCTTTGCGGGACACCAGATCAATACGGCCCGTCGCGTCGCCGCCTTCCTCGCCCAAATCGGTCACGAGTCTGCCCAGTTACAGTACGTGCGCGAATTGGGCAGTGATCAATACTTGAGCAAATATGACACCGGTGTCTTGGGGGCGCGCCTGGGCAACACCCCGGAAGCGGACGGAGATGGACAAAAGTATCGCGGCAGAGGGCTGATCCAGATAACCGGCCGTCGTAATTACCTTGCGTGCAGCCAAGCACTGTTCGGCGATGATCGCCTGCTGCTTCAGCCGCAACTGCTGGAACAACCGCAATGGGCCTGCGAATCCGCCGCCTGGTTCTGGCAAAGCAACGGTCTCAACGAACTTGCCGACAAAGACCAGTTCACCACCATCACCCGCCGCATCAACGGCGGCCTCAATGGTCTGGATGACCGTTTGCAGTTGTGGGCGCGGGCGAAGGCGGTGCTGTGCGTGTCCTAGGTGCGTTTCGCTTGATCGGTGTGGCAGGTACAGGCCGTCGCGCATTCGTCTCTTGATGCACTCTGTGTCTTGCATGGTCGATGGGCTCCTGTAGGGTAGGCAAACCCCCGCCCATTCCTGGAGACGACCGTGAAGGAAATCACTCAACTGGCCGCTGAACTGGGTCGCCGTTTGCAGGTGCTCAGTGCCCACGTCACCACTGCCGAGTCCTGTACCGGCGGCGGCATTGCCGAAGCCATCACGCGGATCCCGGGCAGTTCGGCCTGGTTCGAGGCGGGCTATGTCACCTATTCCAACCGACAGAAGACCCGGCAGTTGAATGTGCCAGAAAAGCTGTTCGCCAAAGTCGGCGCCGTCAGCCAGGAAGTGGTGGAAGCGATGGCCCGCGGTGCGCAGGAAAAAAGCCTGGCGCGGTTTGCCGTGGCGGTCAGCGGTGTGGCCGGCCCCGATGGCGGTTCGCCGGACAAACCGGTGGGCACTGTTTGGCTGGCTTTTGCCGTGGGCGACGAGGTGACAGCCGAGCTTGCGCACTTCCCCGGCAACCGCGACGAAGTCCGCCGACAAACGGTAAAAGCCGCACTGGAGGGCTTGTTGCGACGAGCTGCAGCAGAAATCGAGAATCAGGGGTAGGCGATCACCGATCTTTGTGGAACAATACTGTCTACTTATACAGGTGTTGGCCGTCAGGCCTTATTGATTACGTGAGGACTTTAATGGACGACAACAAGAAGAAAGCCTTGGCTGCGGCCCTGGGTCAGATCGAACGTCAATTCGGCAAGGGTGCCGTAATGCGTATGGGCGATCACGACCGTCAGGCGATCCCGGCTATTTCCACTGGCTCTCTGGGTCTGGACATCGCGCTCGGCATTGGCGGCCTGCCAAAAGGCCGTATCGTTGAAATCTACGGCCCTGAATCTTCCGGTAAAACCACCCTGACCCTGTCGGTGATTGCCCAGGCGCAGAAAATGGGCGCCACCTGTGCGTTCGTCGACGCCGAGCACGCCCTGGATCCTGAATACGCCGGCAAGCTGGGCGTCAACGTCGATGACCTGCTGGTTTCCCAGCCGGACACCGGCGAGCAAGCCCTGGAAATCACCGACATGCTGGTGCGCTCCAACGCCATTGACGTGATCGTGGTCGACTCCGTGGCTGCCCTGGTACCCAAGGCTGAAATCGAAGGCGAAATGGGCGACATGCACGTGGGCCTGCAAGCCCGCCTGATGTCCCAGGCGCTGCGTAAAATCACCGGTAACATCAAGAACGCCAACTGCCTGGTGATCTTCATCAACCAGATCCGCATGAAGATCGGCGTGATGTTCGGCAGCCCGGAAACCACCACCGGTGGTAACGCGCTGAAGTTCTACGCTTCGGTCCGTCTGGATATCCGCCGTACTGGCGCGGTGAAGGAAGGTGACGAGGTTGTCGGTAGCGAAACCCGCGTCAAGGTCGTGAAGAACAAAGTGGCCCCGCCATTCCGTCAGGCCGAGTTCCAGATTCTCTACGGCAAGGGTATCTACCTGAACGGTGAGATGATCGACCTGGGCGTACTGCACGGTTTCGTCGAGAAGTCCGGTGCCTGGTATGCCTACAACGGCAGCAAGATCGGTCAGGGCAAGGCCAACTCGGCCAAGTTCCTGGCGGATAACCCGGATATTGCTGCCACGCTTGAGAAGCAGATTCGCGACAAGCTGCTGACCCCGGCGCCGGACGTGAAAGCTGCCGCTAACCGCGAGCCGGTTGACGAGATGGAAGAAGCCGACACTGACATCTGAAGCAAACGATGACTGTTGTACTGGATACACTCGTCGCCGTTCGGCGCACTGCAATGGACCTGCTCGCTCGCCGCGAGCATGGCCGAGTCGAGCTGACGCGTAAATTGCGTCAGCGCGGCGCAGAGCCTGAGATGATCGAAACAGCCCTCGACCGTTTGACGGAAGAGGGGCTGTTGTCGGAAGCCCGTTACCTTGAAAGTTTTGTGTCCTATCGAGCGCGCTCCGGTTACGGCCCTGCGCGGATTCGTGAAGAGCTGAGCCAGCGTGGTCTGCAACGTGCCGATATCGACCTTGCACTGCGTGAGTGCGGTATCAGCTGGCAGTCTCAGTTGGAAGAAACTTGGCGCCGCAAGTTTGCGGGGCATCTTCCGATTGATGCCAGGGAGCGTGCGAAGCAAGGGCGCTTTCTGAGCTATCGCGGGTTTTCGATGGAAATGATCAGTCGCTTGTTGAGCGGTCGGGATATGGACGACTGAACGCCCCAAAACGAAAAGGCCCACTATGAAAATAGTGGGCCTTTTTTTCGTCTGCAAGAATCACGCTGTCTCTGGCGTCATCCGTTGCTGCGCCTTGCCCTGAGCCTGCGCCCAGTTCTCCGGCAGGTTGATGTAATCCACCAACTCCCGCAATCGCCCCTGATCGCGGCCGTTGAAATTGAACACCAAACGCGTTAAATGGCTGAACCTCGGTTCGTCATGTTCTTCGCCCGTATAGGCGAGTTGCTGGAATTCGCCACTGAGCCGCAGGCTGGCAAACGCTTGCTGCATATGGGCCAGGGCGCGCTCACTCAGGGGGTGATTCATGCGCACCACAAACTCACGCTTAAGCCAGCGGGTGGAGTGGAAGTTGGCGTAGAACTGGTTGATTTCGTCCACCGCCTCTTCGGCGCTGTAGACCAGGCGGACCAGTTTGAGGTCGGTGGGCAGGATATAGCGATTGGCTTCCAACTGGCTGCGGATGAAATCCAGGGCGCCTTGCCAGAACCCACCGCCCGGCGCATCCAGTAGCACTACCGGCACCAGCGGGCTCTTGCCGGTCTGGATCAGGGTCAGCACTTCCAATGCCTCGTCGAGGGTGCCGAAACCGCCAGGGCACAACACCAGCGCGTCGGCTTCCTTGACGAAGAACAGCTTGCGGGTAAAGAAGAAGTGGAATGACAGCAGGTTTTCGGTGCCATCAATGGTTGGGTTGGCGTGCTGTTCAAAAGGCAGGGTGATGTTGAACCCCAGGCTGTGCTCCAGGCCGGCGCCTTCATGGGCTGCGGCCATGATGCCGCCACCGCCACCGGTGATGACCATCAGGTCGGAACGCGCCAATGCCGCACCCACCTCTCGGGCCAGCGCATACAGGGGGCTTTCCACTGGCGTGCGCGCCGAGCCAAATACCGTGACTTTGCGCCGGCCCCTGAACTGTTCGAGCACCCGAAAGGCATGGTCCAATTCGCGGATGGCACGCAGGGTGATCTTGGCGTTCCAGCGATCACGGTCGTCCTGGGCCATGCGCAGGACAGTGAGGATCATGTCTCGATAAAGGGGGGTATTCGGGCTGTTGGGGGCGATCAACTGAATTTGTGCGTCGACCTGCTGGGTGAGGTCGGTCCCGTTTTCTTCAAAATGACGAAGCAACAAATCATTCGATTCATAAGGCATTCAATTTCTCCTTCTCTACAGGGCCTGGGTAGTCGACGAGAACGTCGCCTGGGCCACGACACTGCTTGTGTCGCGGCATGCCGCAGGAGGCAGGCCTTTTTTGTTCTGAAAATATGACAGAACAGCGTCAAAAACGCGTGTGGGCGGGCATTTGGGATGAACTGATCATGGGCTGAAAATCCCTTGGCTGGCAACCGCTTATTGGCGGTTCATTACGCAGTTTAGTCGTTGGTAGCAAACGCAGCGGGGCGTGGGCGCCGCTGGGCAGCGGCGCGGGAGGGGCAAGCAAAGGTTACTTTTTCTTCTTCGTCGGAGCCGGGCAATCGGCCTCTGCGAACTTGACCGAGGCCACTGGGCGATTGGTCTTGTTCTCGGTGATTTCGTAGCGCATCACCGCGCCCTTGGCCATCAGCTCGCGGTAGCCTGGGTTGGTGCACACACTGCGGCCTAGCTGGAAATACACAGCCTTTGGGTTGGCGCGCATCTGTTCGGCACGATCAGGCAGCACGCTGAGGTGATCGATCAACTGCATGCCTTCAACGGTGTAGGCGACTTCCAGGGTTTTTTCATCGATTTCCCGGGGCAGGTCCTTGTTGCTTTCGGCCGCGACGCTTTGCAGCTTCTTGTTCATTTGAGCCTCCAGCAGCGAGGCCGCGTGGGCGCCCATAGGCAAGACCAGCGCAAGGGCGACGGATGGGGCAACAAGGCGCAGCATGGAACGCAGCATGAAACTCTCCTGATTCGGTTACTGGTGCATAGACCAGCCACTGCGCTGTGCGTTCAGTGGCGCGCAATTATAGGTGAGCCCTTGCCACTACAGCCAGGCGTATCGCTGGTAAACTGCGGGACTTCTGTTTTTCACGAGTTTGTTCCGTGTCGATTTCCTTTTCTTTGCCGCGTGCCCAATGAGCCACGCCGTTTCCCGTTTGCGTGCTCAGCGTCTGGCGCGTGCCGTCCGGCCGTTTCTCAATCGGGGTTCGCGTGCTGAGCGTTGTCCCGGCTGTCGGGTCATTCCTGAGTACTGCCTGTGTGCCTGGCGGCCGCAGGTAGAAGCCAGGTCCGCCATGTGCCTGTTGATGCATGACGTAGAGCCGATGAAACCCAGCAACACGGGTTGGCTGATCGCCGATGTCATACACGACACCACCGCGTTCGCCTGGTCGCGCACCGAAGTCGACCCCGAGTTGCTCAGGGTGTTGGCCGACCCGCAGTGGCAACCGTACATCGTATTTCCCGGTGAATTCGTGGCGCCGCAACGGGTAGTCAGTGAAGTGCGCGTGGAGGAGGGCAAGCGCCCGCTGTTCATTCTGCTGGACGGTACCTGGAGCGAAGCGCGCAAGATGTTTCGCAAAAGCCCCTATCTGGAGCATCTACCAGTGCTGAGCCTGGCGCCCGAGCAGTTGTCGCGCTACAAACTACGGCGCTCCAAGCGCGATGACCATTTCTGCACCGCCGAGGTGGCCGCGCTGTGCCTGGAGCTGGCCAATGACCTGGCCGCCAGCGAAGTGCTGGATGCTTACCTTGATGTGTTCAGCACCCATTACCTGGCTGCCAAGTTCCAACTGCCACTGGATGCGGCAGACACCGTGCATACCCGCCTTGCACCCTACATCCCGGCGGTATAACCAGACGACGTTTGCATGATGGCACTGTAAGCCCGCAACCCGCTAAAATCCCCACGGGCGTAGTGCTTGACCCTCCAGGCTACGCTGGGCATGCTGTGCGCCGATTGGGCGCAACCGTGAATTATCGACGTCGTTTCATGTGTTTTTGACGTTGAGCGGGCCCTGTGGCGATCGCTGCCTGGCCGTCGCCTCGTGTATTGGTGAACCCTGAACTCATCAGGGCTCCCATAAAAAACAGGATCATTTAACCAATGGCCACATACGAAATCCTGATTGCCGATGACCACCCGCTGTTTCGCAGCGCACTGCATCAGGCCGTAACCCTGGGCCTTGGCCCCGATGTACGTCTGGTCGAAGTGGCCAGCATTGCCGAACTGGAAGCCCGCCTTACCGAAAAGTCCGACTGGGACCTGGTGTTGCTCGACCTGAACATGCCGGGCGCCTACGGTTTCTCCGGGCTGGTGCTGCTGCGTGGTCAATACCCACAGATCCCCGTGGTGATGGTGTCAGCCCAGGAAGAAGCCGACGTGGTGGTACGCTCCAAGGAGTTTGGCGCCAGCGGTTTCATTCCCAAGTCCAGCGCGATGGAAGATATCCAGAAAGCCGTGCGCACGGTATTGGACGGCGATGTGTCCTGGCCACCCCAGGCGTTTGAAGAAATCAATGTGTCCGATGAAGCCAAGGCCGCCCGCGATGGCCTGGCCAGCTTGACGCCCCAGCAGTTCCGGGTATTGACCATGGTCTGCGAAGGGTTGTTGAACAAGCAGATTGCCTACGAATTGAGTGTGTCGGAAGCGACCATCAAGGCCCACGTTACGGCGATTTTCCGTAAGTTGGGCGTGCGTACGCGCACCCAGGCGGCGTTGCTGTTGCAGCAACTCGAGTCTATCTCGCAACATTAAGTTACAGCCGCTTCACGCTTTTTTGACTTTGCGTGATCTAGCTTCCCCACTTCTTTGGTTCAGTTGCCTACATCTATGTCGCCTTTCAAGGGTCAAACCGGTATCAAACGTATCTTCAATGCAGGGGGCTATTCCCTGGATGGCCTGCGCGCGGCATTCACTGGCGAGGCGGCATTCCGCCAGCTGGTCTTGCTGAACGTCATCCTGATCCCCCTGAGCTTTTTCCTGCAGGTCAGCCGGGTTGAACGGGCGCTGCTGATTGCAGTGTGTTTGTTGGCGCTGATCGTTGAATTGCTCAACTCAGCGGTGGAAGCGGCCATTGACCGTATTTCCCTGGACCGCCACCCGCTGTCGAAAAACGCCAAGGACATGGGCAGCGCCGCGCAGTTCGTGGCACTGACCATGATCACTCTGGTATGGGCCGTGATCCTGATCTGAGGATCACGCGATACTCGGCAGCACGATCTCGTCGCTGCGCTGCACCCCAGCGGTGAAGGCGCGGCACAATTCGAGAAACTCGCGCATCGCCGAGGTCTGGTACTTCTGCTTGTGCCAGATGAAGTAGAACTGCCGGGCCAGATCCAGGTCCGGGGTTTCTACCGGCACCAGGCTGCCACGGCGGAAGGCATCGCGCAGCGCCAGCCGCGAAATGCAGCCAATCCCCAAGCCTGACTCCACGGCCCGCTTGATTGCCTCCGTGTGTTCCAGCTCCAGGCGAATATTGAGTGCGCTACGGTGATGACGCATAGCCTGGTCGAAGGTCAGGCGCGTGCCCGAGCCTTGTTCCCGCAGGATCCACGCTTCGTGGGTCAATTCGTCCATGGTGGCCACGCCACGCTTGGCCAAATGATGCTGGGGCGCACAGAACACCACCAGCTCATCTTCTACCCACGTCTGCACCTCGATATCCGGGTGGCTGCAGTC
This sequence comes from Pseudomonas sp. AM4(2022), assembly GCF_036346515.1. Taxonomy (NCBI): domain Bacteria; kingdom Pseudomonadati; phylum Pseudomonadota; class Gammaproteobacteria; order Pseudomonadales; family Pseudomonadaceae; genus Pseudomonas; species Pseudomonas sp. AM4(2022). The sequence goes on along the minus strand of NZ_JAOTNW010000001.1, from coordinate 40,903 downwards.
GCCTTCAATTAGACCCAGGTCAATTTCGTAGTGGGCAACCTGATGCACGATATGGGCAGTGTTCTGCACGTGCAGCTTTACCTGGCTCTCGGGGTGTTGCTGCATAAAGCTGCCAATCAGCAGCGTCGCCAGGTAATTGCCGATGGTCAAGGTGGCGCCGACCGCCAGGGAACCGAAGCCGGACTTGCCGTTGAGCAGGTCTTCGATCTCCTTGGCCTGGTCCAGCAGTGCCACGGCCTGGGGCAGCAGCTGATGACCGAGGGCATTGAGGCTCAGGCGCTTACCGGCGCGGTCGAATAATTGGCAGCTGGATTGACGCTCCAGCTCGGTAATCGACGTGCTGGCGGCGGATTGAGATAAGGCCAGAAGGCCAGCAGCGCGCGAGACGCTTTCCTGCTGGGCGACGGCGACGAAAACTTGCAGTTGACGGAGAGTAAATCGCATATCGATATAACCGATAACCCTTATCTTAATAATCCAGTTAACAGATATTGTCGCCGCCATTAGAATGCTGTGCAATTGCGCATCCTTACCTTTGGCGCAGACCCATTTCCAGGAGTCCCCCGTACATGAGCAACATGAACCACGAGCGTGTCCTCAGTGTTCATCACTGGAACGACACTCTGTTCAGCTTCAAGTGCACCCGCGATCCGGGCCTGCGCTTCGAGAACGGTCAGTTCGTGATGATCGGCCTGCAACAGCCCAACGGCCGCCCGCTCATGCGCGCTTACTCCATTGCCAGCCCGAACTGGGAAGAGCACCTGGAGTTCTTCAGCATCAAGGTGCCCGATGGCCCGCTGACTTCCCAGTTGCAGCATTTGAAGGAAGGCGACGAGATCATCATCAGCAAAAAACCGACAGGCACCCTGGTGCTTGACGATTTGAAGCCGGGCAAGCATCTGTATCTGCTCAGCACCGGTACTGGCCTCGCCCCATTCATGAGCGTGATCCAGGACCCGGAGACCTACGAGCGTTTCGAAAAAGTCATCCTGTGCCACGGCGTGCGCTACGTCAACGAAGTCGCCTACCGCGAATTCATCACCGAGCATCTGCCGCAGAACGAGTTCTTCGGCGAGGCCTTGCGTGACAAGTTGATCTACTACCCGACCGTGACCCGCGAGCCGTTCGAAAACGAAGGCCGCCTGACCGACCTGATGCGCAGTGGCAAGCTGTTCAGCGACATCGGCCTGCCGCCGATCAATCCTGAGGACGACCGCGCTATGCTGTGCGGCAGCCCAAGCATGTTGGACGAAACCAGCGAAGTGTTGAACAGCTTCGGCCTCAAGGTTTCGCCACGGATGCGTGAGCCGGGTGACTACCTGATCGAGCGCGCGTTCGTCGAAAAGTGACTTCGGGTCACTTGTAGGAGCGAGCTTGCTCGCGAAGGGCGCCAACGATAACGCTGGCACCTTGAATGAACGCGGTGCTTGTTCGTTTTTCGCGAGCAAGCTCGCTCCTACAGTTGAATGCGTTTGCAAAGAAAAGCCCGCGTTGCCTGTGAAGGCAACGCGGGCTTTTGCGTTTCTGCAATTTACTGCGCCGGAACCACTTCCAGCACACAAATCATCCCCGGCTCCGGGTAGTGCCAGCGCACATCCACATCCCAGAACCGCACCCCGTATTCCCGTTCTGAGGTAGGAACCTGATACGCCGGCCGCGGATCCTGTGCCAGACACTGTTCAATCAGCGCCACCAACGGCTCACCAAGGCGCTGGGCGTGGCCTTGCGCCTGTTGCAGTGCAGCCTTGAGCCATTGCACGCCGATCAGCGGGGGCGCATCACTGGCGATGTCGTTGGTGGCCGCATCAACGATATCGGCATACGGCACATACGGCTTGATATCCAGCACCGGCGTGCCATCGAGCAAATCTATGCCGGATATCCACAACCGCCCCGGCTCCACCTTGTCCAGCTTCACCACCGACTGGCCGATGCCATTGGGACGATGGGTCGCACGGGTCGCGAACACGCCCATGGAGCTATTGCCTCCCAGGCGTGGCGGGCGCACTTTCAGGCGTGGTTTGTCTTCCAGGGCCTGATGAAACAGAAACAGCAGCCACACATGGCTGACCTGCTCCAGCCCCTGCACCGCCTCACCCAGGTCGAACGGCGCTACCAGCTCCAGCACGCCACGGGCAGCCGGTGCCAGTTGCGGTTGGCGCGGGATGGCGAACTTCTCCTTGAAGCAGGAGCGCACGAAGCCGACGGGCGAGACCTGGTAGCTCATGGCTTAGGCACGGACCCGCAAGGTCAAGCCCTTGAGGAAGTTACGCAGCAACTGATCGCCACAGGTGCGGTAGTTGGTATGGCCGAACTTGCGGAACAGCGCACTCAGCTCTGGCTTGGACACCGGGAACTCCGCCGCCTTAAGGATTGCATGCATGTCGTCTTCCTTCAGTTCGAAGGCCACACGCAGCTTTTTCAGGATGATGTTGTTGGTCACCGGGGTTTCGATCGGCTGCGGCGGGCGGCTTTCGTCCTTGCCGCGCTTGAAAATCACCAGGCCATCGAGGAAGTGGGCCATGACTTCATCCGGGCAGAACACGAAGCCTTCTTCCTCATCTTTTTTGAGGTAGGTCAGCAGGTCTTCCTTGGTCACGTCCATGCCGCCGAGCTTGATGATCTCGACCATCTTGTTGTCGCTGATGTCGAGCATGTAGCGCACGCTGCGCAGTACGTCGTTGTGAATCATGGTGGGCAATCCTGGTATTCAACTGATGACACCGCCGGAATCAGGCGGTGTCGGGAAAAGGGAACGGCTTAAAACTTTTCTTTGCCGGACAGGTAACGCCATTGGCCCACTGGCACCTTGCCGATGGACACGCCGCCGATGCGGATGCGGCGGATGGCGATGACTTTCAGGCCAACGGCTTCGCAGAACAGCGCGATCACGCCGGGTTGCGGGTTTTTCATCGCAAAGCGCAGGCGGTTCTCGTTCTGCCAGCTGGCTTTGACGGCAGGCAGCTCTTTGCCTTTGTAGGTCAGACCGTGGTTCAGGCGGTTAAGGCCGTGGGCAACCATGTCGCCTTCGACTTCCACCACGTATTCCTGCTCGATCTTGGCGGCATCGGCGGTCAATTTGCGCAGAATCTTCCAGTCCTGGGTGAACACCAACAAGCCACTGGCCTTGGCTTGCAGGTCGGCGCTGGCGCTCAGGCGCAGGAAGTGCCCCTTGAGCGGACGCTTGCCGAAGCGGTGTTCTTCAGAAAGGGTTTCAGCGCTGATCGAAGCCATGGCGGTTTCAGCATTCACGCCTGCGGGGGCGTGCAACAGGATGGTCACCGGCTCTGGCGCGGTGGCTTTAGCTTCCGGGTCCAGCTCGACCTTCTCGTCAGTGACCTTGAACTGCGGCTCGTCGATTACTTCGCCGTCCACCGAGACCCAGCCGCCTTCGATAAACAGCTCAGCCTCCCGACGGGAGCAACCGACCAGTTCGATAAGGCGTTTGGAGAGGCGTATGGGGTCAGTCATGACAAGGGCCGTAACAAAAGGGGGCCACTATTGTACCTGCCTGGCGCCGGTTAATCCCGGCCCCATTTCAGCACATGTGCCATAACAATTATTTAACTGACACACCACGGGCCAAATGTGGGAGCTGGCTTGCCTGCGATGGCGGTATACCAGCACCGGATGGGTAGACTGACCCGACGCCTTCGCAGACAAGCCAGCTCCCACAGTTCAGGCATTACGGGCCCGTTGCTGCTGGTGTAGGCGCAGGTGCAACAACGGATAAGGCTGCCCAAGCCCATCATGTTCCGTTCGCCCGATCACCTCGAAGCCTTGCTTGAGGTAAAAACCCAGGGCTTGCGGGTTCTGTTCGTTGACGTCCAGTTCATCGGCATTCATGTGTTCGATCGCGTAGCCCAGCAATTGCCGGCCCAGCCCCTGGCCACGGTAGTGCGGGTCGATAAACAGCATCTCCACCTTGCCCGCCGACACTCCGGCGAAGCCGGTAATGCGCTGGCATGAGTCCTTGGTGCAGATCAGCATGACCGCATCGAGGTAGCGGGTCAGCACCAGGTTTTTCAACATGTCGATATAGCTGTCCGGGAGGAAGTCGTGGGTGGCGCGTACCGAGTCCTCCCAGATCTGCACCAGGCGCGCGTAGTCGCTGGTTTTAGGTGTGTGAATCACCGAATGCTGACGCATACCCGCTGTCCCTTGCTGTATTCGGGGTTGATGGGCAATACGATAGACCTAAAAAAGCCCCGCATCTTCTCAGAGGCGAGGCTTTTTTATCATCGTGCGATCAGTCGCGCTTTTCAGCCCACAAGTCGTACTCGTCGGCGTCGGTCACAGTGCACCACACTTTGTCACCCGGCTTCAGGCCGCTGGCATCGTCGATAAACACGTTACCGTCGATTTCAGGGGCGTCGAAGAAGCAACGACCCACCGCGCCTTGCTCGTCGACTTCATCGATCAGCACTTCGATTTCCTTGCCGATGCGCAGTTGCAGGCGTGCTGAGCTGATGGCCTGCTGGTGCGCCATGAAGCGCTCCCAACGGTCTTGCTTGACGTCGTCCGGCACCACGGCCAGGTCCAGCAGGTTGGCCGGAGCACCTTCCACTGGCGAGTACTGGAAGCAACCGACGCGGTCCAGCTGCGCTTCGGTCAGCCAGTCCAACAGGTACTGGAAGTCTTCCTCGGTCTCGCCGGGGAAACCGACGATGAAGGTGGAGCGGATGATCAGCTCCGGGCAGATCTCGCGCCAGTTCTTGATGCGTGCCAGGGTCTTGTCTTCGAACGCCGGGCGTTTCATCGCCTTGAGCACTTTCGGGCTGGCGTGCTGGAACGGGATGTCCAGGTACGGCAGGATCTTGCCGGCGGCCATCAACGGGATCAACTCGTCCACGTGCGGGTACGGGTAAACGTAGTGCAGGCGCACCCACACGCCCAGGCTGCTGAGGGCTTCGCACAGCTCGGTCATGCGGGTTTTCACCGGCGCGCCGTTCCAGAAGCCGGTGCGGTATTTCACATCGACGCCATAGGCGCTGGTGTCCTGGGAGATCACCAGCAACTCCTTGACGCCAGACTTCACCAGGCGCTGGGCCTCGTCGAGCACGTCACCCACCGGGCGGCTCACCAGTTTGCCGCGCATCGACGGGATGATGCAGAAGCTGCAGCTGTGGTTGCAGCCTTCGGAAATCTTCAGGTACGCGTAGTGGCGTGGGGTCAGCTTGATGCCTTGAGGCGGCACCAGGTCGATCAGCGGGTTGTGATCCTGGCGTGGCGGCACCACCTCGTGCACGGCATTGACCACCTGCTCGTACTGCTGCGGGCCGGTCACCGCCAGCACACTCGGGTGCACGTTGCGGATATTGCCTTCTTCCACCCCCATGCAGCCGGTCACGATGACCTTGCCGTTTTCCTTGATGGCTTCGCCGATCACTTCCAGGGATTCGGCTTTTGCCGAGTCGATGAAGCCGCAGGTGTTGACCACCACCACGTCGGCGTCCTGGTAAGTGGACACGACGTCGTAGCCTTCCATACGCAATTGCGTGAGGATGCGCTCGGAGTCGACAAGCGCCTTCGGGCAACCCAGGGAAACAAAGCCAACCTTGGGGTTGGCTTTTGCGATGGTGGTGGACATGTCTAACCTCGGTATTGAATGACGCTGCCGGTCGTGCACGACAAGGCAACGGATGGGCGCTTGGTGCGCCTCTGATCAAAAAGTGCGCAATTCTATCGGCGGGCAGCGCACTTGACCAGCTTTATGCAGGGAAATGCGACGAGTGCTGTATCGGGGCATTCTTACAGCCGTTACCACTCTCTTAAGCCCGGACGTCTTGCTCTGCGCGGTGCGATACAACTTTAGACATGCCCACACCTAACGCCTGAAGCACTTTCAGGAGAGTGGAGAGCTTCGGGTCGCCGCCGACGGCGATGGATCTGTAGAGATTTGCTCTATTGAGGCCCGTATTCTGCGACAAGCTGAGCATTCCGCCACGGGCTTCCGCGACTCGGCGGACAGCGACAAGGAAGGCGTCCTCACCACCCGCTTCATCAATTTCCTCAAGTGCGACAGAAAGATATTCGAGAGCAAACGCTTCGTCGTCTCGGAGCATTTCAAGAACGCTATCTTCATGAGAGCGAGTATGAATGGTCATTTTTGCTGCACCTTGTAAGATTTCCAGAGAGCCTTGGCCTGATCGATGTCGTTTTGCTGTCTGGCCTTTGAACCACCACCCAACAGGAAAACAATTTTTCGATCTTGGATTGCGTAATACACGCGAAAGCCAGGTCCGAAGTCGAGCTTCATCTCAAAGACCCCATCACCCACCGGCTCGGTAATTCCAAAGTGACCAAGGGATGCTCGGTCCACTCTGGTGGTGATTCGTGCCTTTGAACGCGTGTCTTGCACGGTATCTAGCCAAGCTTGATAGATATCCACGCCATTGGCTGACAGTACATGTTTCACTTCGTACATGTGGAATGTACCTTAAAAGAGACAGATCGATGATTGAGTTTTTATATCGACCGCGAGCGCCAGACAGTCGGCACGCTTTTTATTGATCAGCAAGCTGGAGTCCCGGCTTGCGCCGCTAAGGCAGCTCTACCGAGTCGGGCCAAAAATATACGGCTGACGGTAAATGTGATCAATGCAGGCAAAAAGGCTCCAAAACGCCTTGTCATCTATTACTGACTGCCTAAAACGACACCCAAATCACTTGAGCAGGGAAATGCGACGAGTGCTGCGCTATGCTTCGCGCCGTTGCGCACGGGTAATGCCCTTGGGTCAATAAAACGTCTGTTACGAGAAGTAAAACAGCGCATGCTAGGGTCAGCTTAGAAGCGCTGTTTATAAAGACCTCAGGTCAAAGGGCAGGAGTGGTTGATGGGTCAGGCAAGTAGTCAGGCAGCAGGTGCCGAACATTCAAAAGCCAAGCCGATTGGCATGCTGGTGGCGGCGGTCGGGGTGGTTTATGGCGATATCGGGACCAGCCCGCTCTACACCCTTAAAGAGGTGTTCAACGGCGGTTATGGGGTGCAGGTCAACCATGACGGTGTCTTGGGGATCCTGGCGCTGATCTTCTGGTCGCTGATCTGGGTGGTGTCGATCAAGTATGTGCTGTTCGTGCTGCGTGCCGACAACCAGGGCGAGGGCGGCATCATGGCCCTCACCGCGTTGGCCCGGCGAGCTGCCGGGAAGCACACGAAATTGCGCAGTTTCCTGGTGGTGTGTGGCCTGTGTGGCGCGGCGTTGTTCTACGGCGACAGTATGATCACCCCGGCAATTTCGGTGTTGTCGGCCATCGAAGGCTTGGAACTGGCGTTCGACGGCCTGGAAAAATGGGTAGTGCCCATTGCCCTGGTGGTGCTGGTGGCGCTGTTCCTGATCCAGAAACACGGCACCGACCGCATCGGCAAGCTGTTTGGCCCGGTGATGGTTACCTGGTTCCTGGTATTGGGCGGCCTGGGGGTGTACGGCATTCTGCAGCAACCCGAAGTGCTCAATGCACTGAACCCGGCATGGGGGGTGCGCTTCTTCATGGTTCACCCCGGTATTGGCGTGGCGATCCTCGGCGCGGTGGTGCTGGCATTGACCGGCGCCGAAGCGTTGTACGCCGACATGGGCCACTTCGGCCGCAAACCCATTGCCCGTGCGTGGTTCCTGCTGGTGCTGCCGGCGCTGGTGCTCAACTATTTCGGCCAGGGCGCGATGCTGCTGGGCGATCCGGAGGCGGCGCGCAACCCGTTCTACCTGCTGGCGCCGAGCTGGGCGCTGGTCCCGTTGGTGGGCTTGTCCACCATGGCCACGGTGATTGCTTCCCAGGCGGTGATTTCCGGCGCGTTCTCGTTGACCCGCCAGGCGATCCAGCTGGGTTACATCCCGCGCATGCATATCCAGCATACCTCCAGTGCCGAACAGGGCCAGATCTACATCGGTGCAGTGAACTGGTCGTTGATGGTCGGCGTGATCCTGCTGGTGTTGGGCTTCGAGTCCTCCGGTGCCCTGGCCTCGGCCTACGGCGTAGCTGTGACGGGCACCATGCTGATGACCACCATCCTGGTGTCGGCGGTCATGCTGCTGCTGTGGAAATGGCCACCGGTGCTGGCCGTGCCGCTGTTGCTCTGCTGCCTGTTGGTGGACGGCCTGTTCTTCGCCGCCAACGCGCCGAAGATCCTCCAGGGCGGCGCCTTCCCGGTATTGGCGGGGATCGTGCTGTTTGTGCTGATGACCACCTGGAAGCGCGGCAAGCAATTGCTGGTCGGCCGTCTCGACGAGGGTGGCTTGCCATTGCCGATCTTCATCAGCAGTATCCGCGTACAGCCGCCCCATCGCGTTCAGGGCACGGCAGTGTTCCTCACCGCGCGGCCCGACGCCGTGCCCCATGCGCTGTTGCACAACCTGCTGCATAACCAGGTGCTGCATGAGCAGGTGGTGCTGTTGACCGTGGTTTACGAAGACATTCCTCGGGTGCCGGCGGCGCGGCGCTTCGAGGTGGATGCCTACGGCGAAGGCTTCTTCCGGGTGATCCTGCACTTCGGGTTTACCGATGAACCGGACGTGCCCGAAGCGCTGAAACTGTGCCATCTGGATGATCTGGACTTCAGCCCGATGCGCACCACCTACTTCCTCAGCCGTGAAACGGTAATTGCCTCGCGCATCAAAGGCATGGCCCGTTGGCGCGAAGTGTTGTTTGCCTTCATGTTGAAAAACGCCAACGGCAACCTGCGGTTCTTCAAACTGCCGGTCAACCGTGTGATCGAACTGGGCACCCAGGTCGAGATGTAAGGCGCTGCCTACCGGGAGCCGGCAATCGGCTCCCGCTTTCCTTTCTGAACCCTGTGCAAACGATGGTTGTCGACTAGGCTGGTAGGAGCGAGCTTGCTCGCGAAAAAACGTCAACGATCACGCGTTAATCCTGGATAAACGCGACCCCTGTGAGGCCTTCGCGAGCGAGCTCGCTCCTACAAAAATGCCTATGAAGCCCAGAAGAGGTGCGCCATGAGTCAGCTGCTCGAACCTTACACCCTGCGCCAATTGACCCTGCTCAACCGCATCGCGGTTTCACCCATGTGCCAGTACTCCAGCGACGATGGCCTGGCCAATGACTGGCACCTGGTGCATCTCGGCAGCCGGGCCGTGGGGGGCGCCGGATTGATTTTCACCGAGGCCACGGCTGTGACTGCTGATGGCCGCATCACCGCCCAGGACCTGGGCCTGTGGAACGACGCCCAGATCGAACCGCTGCGGCGCATTACCCGTTTTATCGCGGCACAGGGCGCGGTGGCTGGGATTCAGCTGGCCCATGCCGGGCGCAAGGCCAGCACCCATCGGCCATGGATCGGCAAACACGGCAGCGTCAAGCCGGAGGAGGGCGGCTGGGTGCCGGTGGGCCCCTCGCCGATTGCCTTCGACCCCAATCACACCCAGCCCAAGCCACTGGACGAAGCACAGATCCAGCAAGTGATCGCCGACTTTGTCGCCGCCGCCAAGCGCGCCTTGACCGCAGGCTTTGAAGTGGTGGAAATCCACGCCGCCCATGGGTATCTGCTGCACCAGTTTCTCTCGCCGATCAGCAACCAGCGTCAGGACCACTACGGTGGCTCGTTCGAAAACCGCATTCGCCTGGTACTGGAGGTAACCACGGCCGTACGTGCGGCCTGGCCTCAGGAGTTGCCACTGTTTGTGCGGGTATCGGCTACCGACTGGGTCGAAGATGGCTGGAACCCGGATGAAACCGTGGAGTTGGCGCGCCGCCTGAAAGACTTGGGCGTTGACTTGATCGACGTGTCCTCTGGCGGCACCGCTGCCAATGCCGAGATTCCCACCGGCCCCGGCTATCAGACGCGCTTCGCCGAGCGAGTGCGCAAGGAGTCGGGCATCGCCACCGGCACAGTTGGCATGATTACCGAACCGGCCCAGGCCGAGCATATCCTGCGCACTTGCCAGGCCGACATCATCTTCCTGGCCCGGGAACTGCTCCGCGACCCGTACTGGCCTTTGCATGCCGACGATGATCTGGGCGGGCGCAAGGCCATCTGGCCCGCGCAATACCAGCGGGCAACCCACCGCGACCAGCCGATTCATGAGTCGGATCTGCGCGATTGATCCTGCACACGGCCCTACCGGACCCACCCTGACACGGTGGGTTTTTTCTTGCTCGCGTTTATGGGAAGGCTGATCCTTGGCGGTTGTTAAGCAGGAGAAGCTTATGCTGGTGGAACGCGCGTTAACCGAAGACGATATCCCTTTGCTGGCAACCATCGATCGTACGGAGCTGATCCCGGCGTGCTATCGCATGGACTGCGGTGAACTGGTGTTGTATGCCACACACCATGACATGCGCGGCTGGCCCGAAGGCGAGGCCGAACAGGATGCCGTGGCGCTGCGTGCCTGCGTCCAGCGCGGCGGGTGGTTGTGGGGCGTATTCGACGACCAGGTGCTGGTCGCCGCAGTGGTGGTGGACAATCGATCCTTCCATCACCAAGGCCTGCTAATGCGGCAGTTGAAATTCTTGCATGTCAGCCACAATGCCCGCGGTTATGGCCTGGGCGGTCGGTTGTTGGCGCTGGCTTGCGAGCACGGCCGGCAAGTGGGGGCCCAAGCGCTCTATATCTCGGCGACGGAGTCGCGTAACACCGTGGACTTTTACCTGCGCCATGGTTGCCGTCTGTTGCAGCAACCCCACGCTGAGCTTTATGCGCAAGAACCGCTAGACATTCACCTGTATCGACCCCTCGCGTGAGTAATCGCTGTAGGTTTTTATTACCGACGTTATTTTTTAAGTTAATACTCTAAAAAAATCCCACGAATGATGAGATAGTTTCTACGCTAAGGGTAAGCCCGACTCCTGGCCCAGGGAGACAGGCGGTTGGTCCGCGAAGCCGTTGCGCTTTCCGGGAGTTGGGAAATGGGCACCAGGAGTGTTTGACTGATATCGGGAGTAGCGGTCCATGGCCAAGTCCTATGGCGTAGCGGGTGCGGTGGCGTCTTTTCTGAGCCGTCGGATGTCCTTGCGGGGTCGAAGGTTGAGTTCAGATGAGATGGAGTTGCTGGTGCAATACCGGGCGCTGACCGAGAGCGATCAGGTGGCGATGCGCTATCTGATTGGCGCGATGAAAAGCGTGTCGCGATTTTGAGCCAAATCCGATCATTCCCACGTTATTGCGTGGGAATGATCGTGCAGTGTGGCATCAGGTGTACTTGCGTTGCTCTGGCGCAGGCGGGAAGTACTGATACAGCCAGGTTTCACTCAGGGTGCGGTCCTGGGTTCGTATAAACAGGCGCAATTCGACAGGTTCCACGCTGTCGCTGGTGGGGTACCAGTCGAACAGGATGCGGTAGCCCTTGATATTGTCCAGCACCAGCACGCTGAAGTCCTTCACCTCACCATGGGAACAGGTCACCACGGGTTCGATGCCGGTGCCCGCTGGCAAGCGATCCAGGCCGCCGCCCTTGAAGTCCACGGCGAAACGCCGCGCCCATACCTTCGGATAATGCTCGCCGGGTGCCCAGCCTTCGGTAAAGCCGCCCATGCCCGAGCGGGTCGCATCGACCTGTGCCAGCGGCGTGCTCACTGGCGGCAGTGCGCTCCAGTACAGCTTGTAGCCGTAGTTGAGCGAATCACCGGCAGCCACGGGCTTTTTCGGGGTCCAGAAGGCCACGATATTGTCCAGGGTTTCGCCAGTGGTGGGGATTTCCAGCAAGTCGATGGAGCCTTCGCCCCAGGCCGTGGTCGGTTCAACCCACAGGCTTGGGCGTTTGCTGTACCAGTCGACGGTGTCCTGATAGCTGGCGAACTCATGGTCGGTCTGCACCAGGCCGAAGCCTTTGGGGTCGATGTCGGCGAACGCGTTGAATTGCAGCTTGGCTGGGTTGTTCAGGGGCCGGCAGACCCATTCGCCGTTGCCGCGCCACATGGCCAGGCGGTCTGAGTCGTGGATTTGCGGGTGGATGGTGTCGCACATGCGGCGTTCATGGGTGCCGCAACTGAACATACTGGTCATGGGCGCGATGCCCAGTTGTTCGATGGCCGTGCGCGCATTGATGTGCGCGTCGATCGCCATCACCACTTGGTTGGCCTGGCAGTCGATATCGAAGCGGTAGGCGCCAGTGGCGCTTGGCGAGTCGAGCAGGGCGTAGACCACAAAACGTGTGGCGTTCTTGTCCGGGGTTTCGAACCAGAACTGCGTGAAATCGGGGAATTCCTCGCGTTTTTTCGCGTAGGTATCAATCGCCAGGCCACGCGCCGAGAGGCCGTACTGGCCGGTGGAATCCACCGCGCGAAAGTAGCTGGCGCCGAGAAACGACAGCACGTCATGGCGGTCCAGCTCTGGCGCCTTGAACAGCTTGAAGCCGGAGAAACCCAGGTCGCCGGTCAGTTGCTGGGTGTCCACCGTGGTTTTTTCATAGTTGAACAGTGACGGGCGAAAATGCACTTCGCGGGCTTCACGGGTCTTGGGGTCGACGCTGTGCATGCGCACCGGCGTCTTGAAGCCCATGCCGACGTGGAAGAACTGCACGTCCAGTTGGCCGTTCAACTCCTTCCACAGCGAATGGTTACGGTCATAGCCGATGGCGTTGAAATTCTGCGGGGTCATGGTGGCCAGGGTCGGCGGCAGCACCTGCTTAGTGTCCTGGTAGTCACGGGTGGCCAATTGCTTGGCCTGGGCCTTGAGCGATTCGAAATCGAACGCCACGGCCTTGCCATCGGCAGCCCGATTCCCGGCCCAGGCCTGCGCGGCCAGCAGGCCACTGGCCGACAAACCGGTGTAAGCCGCAATGGCCATGGATGCTTTGAGCAAATTCCTGCGGTGCATAGAGACAACCTGTCGTGAGCAAATCCCGCGCCGTTCCTGGCACGTAGCGGATCAGAAATAACGGTTCGGACATGCCTTCGGCCAAACGCAACGGACAATAAACAGACGCCGGATAGCTTAAGCGGTTCGATGAACAAGGCAAATTGATTGATGGCGGGATGATGGCGTTGCATGTGCAACAAGACATTTCCAGCATCGCAGTAGAACGTTACATCTGGAAGCACTCTAGATCGCGGCTTTTTGGCACTTAGTTTTACGCTGGAGGCCTATTGGTCCTACGAACCCAAGTGTCTGGAGGCTACGAATGAATACCCGTGGATTGCTCGATCAACTGCTTAAGTCTGGCCAGGACATGTTGCAAAACAAGGCCGGCGGCCAACGCAAGTCCAATGACAAGGGCGCCCTCGGCGGCTTGCTCAGCGGTGGCGGGCTCGGCAGCATGCTCGGCGGTGCAGGCGGCGGCGCCCTGGCGGCGGGGGCCATGGGCTTGCTGCTGGGCAACAAGAAAGCCCGCAAATTCGGCGGCAAGGCGCTCACCTACGGCGGCCTGGCCGCACTCGGTGTGATTGCCTACAAGGCTTACGGCAACTGGCAGGCCCAGCAGGCCAGCGCGCCCCAAGGCGAGCCGCAAACCATCGACCGCCTGCCGGCTGCCCAGGTGGAGCAACACAGCCAGGGCATTCTCAAGGCGCTGGTGGCCGCGGCCAAGGCTGATGGGCATGTGGATGAGCGCGAGCGCGCCTTGATCGAAGGGGAATTTACCAAGCTGGACAACGACCAGGAGCTGCAACACTGGCTGCACGCCGAACTCAACAAGCCCCTGGACCCCACCGACGTCGCCCGCGCCGCCAGCACCCCGGAAATGGCCGCCGAAATGTACATCGCCAGCGTGATGCTGGTGGATGAGGAAAACTTCATGGAAAAAGCCTACCTGGACGAACTGGCCCGCCAACTGAAACTTGAGCCCGGCTTGAAGCTTGAGTTGGAAAAACAAGTACGGCTTAACGCATAAACAAGGCCACACGCCAATCAAAAATGTGGGAGCGGGCTTGCTCGCGAATGCGGTAGACCAGTCACTCTATTTCTGACTGACTGACTGACTGACTCACGCCATCGCGGCATAGGTATCAACACCGTAACCACGATGCGAAGCGAGCCGCTCTTGATCTGGCTCTTGATCTGCTCTTGATCTTAGGCGCCCCGTCAAACCACGCTGGCCGGAATTCGACAGGGATTTGGGGGGTAAACCGGCAGGGATGCCGGTTTAGCCGCCCCGCGCCATGGATGGCGCGTGGCGGCGGCCCCCCAAATCACTGGCGGATTACGGGCACACCGAGCCAAAGCGAGGTGCCGAGTGGTGGGGCAAGAGCCCTTTGGTTACTTTGGGGCTTTTCCAAAGTGACCCGCCGTCAGGGCGGAACCCTAAGCGGCCGTTACCGCAGGAATGGATATACACACAATCCAACGGTGTTGACTGCCAGGCCGCCTTCGCGAGCAAGCCCGCTCCCACAGTTGGATCGCGGGGTGTCTGGTAGATAAGCGTTGCCGCCTTCGCAGGCAAGCCAGCTCCCACAATAGATCGTGGGGGGCAGGTGGGTAGGTGTCGGCTGTCAGGCCGCCACGGGAGCAAGCTCCCTCGCCACAGGTCCAGCGCCGTACCAAAATTGTGTAGATAGCTATGGCCAACGCGAGCACATCCGCATTCTGTGCACTGCACATCAAAAGCCTTGATAAAAGCGCGCAGCCGCTCAGCTATACTCCCCTCCATTTGAATGGCCCTACGAGGAATTACTGTGAAGAACTGGACCCTGCGCCAAAGGATTTTGGCGAGCTTTGCGGTAATTATCGCGATCATGCTGCTGATGGTCGTGGTCTCGTATTCGCGCCTGTTGAAAATCGAAATCAGCGAAAACTCGGTCCGAGACGATGCAGTGCCCGGGGTGTTTTTCAGCTCGATGATTCGCAGCGCCTGGGTCGACAGCTACCTGCAAACCCAGGAGTTGGTTGGGATCCACGAGAACCAGGGCATTTCCGAAGCCGACAAACAGGACTACAAGTCTTTTGAGGCTCGGCTTGAGCAACATATGGCCAGCTACGCCGGGACGATCAATATCACCCAGGATCGCACCGAATTCGATGCCTTCGAAAAACTGCACCAGAACTACAACCAGATTCTCGCCCAGGTCTTGGCGGCCCATCAGAGCAATAACGCCGCCGAAGCGTTGAGGTTGTTCAACGAGCAACTGACTCCCGCCTGGACAGCAGGCCGCATGAAGCTCAATGACATTATCAATGAGAACAAGCAGGTCGCCGACAACGCCACCGCCGCCATTGATGATGCGGTAGCGGCCGCGAAGATCAGCATGGGCGTTTCGCTGTTGCTGGCAATTCTGGCCGCCGCGCTGTGTGGCCTGTTGCTGATGCGCGCGATCATGGCGCCGATGCAGCGTATCGTTCAAATCCTCGAAGTCATGCGCACCGGCGACCTGAGCAAGCGCCTGAATCTGGAGCGCAAGGACGAATTCAACGCGGTTGAAACCGGCTTCAACGACATGATGACCGAGCTGACTGCCCTGGTGTCCCAGGCGCAGCGTTCATCGGTGCAGGTCACTACCTCGGTCACCGAGATTGCCGCGACCTCCAAGCAGCAACAGGCGACCGCGACAGAAACCGCGGCCACGACCACCGAAATCGGCGCCACTTCCCGCGAAATTGCCGCCACGTCCAAGGACTTGGTCCGCACCATGACCGAAGTCTCCACCGCCGCCGACCAAGCCTCGGTGGCTGCAGGTTCCGGCCAGCAGGGCCTGGCCCGCATGGAAGAAACCATGCACTCGGTGATGGGCGCCGCCGACCTGGTCAACGCCAAGCTGGCGATCCTTAATGAGAAGGCCGGCAACATCAACCAGGTGGTAGTGACCATCGTCAAGGTGGCCGACCAGACCAACCTGTTGTCGCTCAATGCGGCCATCGAGGCTGAGAAAGCCGGTGAATACGGGCGCGGCTTTGCCGTGGTTGCCACCGAAGTGCGCCGCCTGGCCGACCAGACCGCCGTGGCGACCTACGACATTGAACAGATGGTGCGTGAGATCCAGTCGGCGGTGTCGGCGGGGGTGATGGGCATGGACAAGTTCTCCGAGGAGGTGCGCCGCGGCATGTCGGAGGTGCAGCAAGTGGGCGAGCAACTGTCGCAGATCATCCATCAGGTACAGGCCCTGGCGCCGCGGGTGTTGATGGTCAACGAAGGCATGCAGGCCCAGGCCACCGGCGCCGAGCAGATCAACCATGCGCTGGTGCAATTGGGCGATGCCAGCAGCCAGACCGTCGAATCCCTGCGCCAGGCCAGCTTTGCCATTGATGAACTGAGCCAGGTTGCGGTCGGTCTGCGCAGCGGCGTCTCGCGTTTCAAAGTCTGATGAGCGAGCTTGCGGCTAAACGCGGTGCCGTCCCGGCAGCGAAAAAGGCGTTGTTCCTGGTGTTTCGCATCGGCAACGAACGCTTTGCCCTCAAGGCCACGGAAGTGGCCGAGGTGCTGCCGCGCCTGGCGCTTAAACCTATCGCCCAAGCGCCCTTATGGGTGGCGGGTATCTTCTCCCATCGTGGGGTGCTGGTGCCGGTCATCGACTTGAGCGCCCTGACGTTCGGCACTTCGGCCCAGGCGCGTACCAGTACGCGCCTGGTGTTGGTCAATTATCAGCCGCAGCCTTGGAGTGAGGCGCGTTGGCTGGGGCTGATCCTGGAGCAGGCCACCGACACCCTGCGTTGCGACCCCGCCGAGTTCCAGCCCTATGGCCTGGACAACCAACAGGCGCCATACCTGGGGCCGGTGCGCGAGGATGCCCAGGGCTTGATGCAATGGATTGGCGTTGCGGATCTGTTGACCGCGCCAGTGCGCGCCTTGCTGTTTTGCGCCGAGTTGAGCCTATGAGCAATGACCCCCGGTTTTTCGCGTTCTTGAAAGAACGCATCGGCCTGGACGTCGCTTCGGTGGGCGAGGCGATCATCGAACGCGCGGTGCGCCAGCGCTGCCAGTCGTCCCAGTCGCCGTCGGCGGAGGCTTACTGGCAACACCTGCAAACCTCCCATGACGAGCAGCAGGCGCTGATCGAAGCGGTGATCGTCCCCGAGACCTGGTTTTTCCGCTATCCCGAATCCTTTGCAACCCTGGCCCGCCTGGCCCAGGCACGCTTGGCCGAGATCAACCAGATGCGCGCCTTGCGTATTCTCAGCCTGCCGTGTTCGACCGGTGAAGAGCCCTATTCGATTGCCATGGCCTTGCTCGACGCGGGGTTGGCGCCCCACCAGTTCAAAGTGCAAGGCATGGACGTCAGCCCGCTGTCGGTGGAGCGCGCGCGGCGGGGTGTGTACGGCAAGAACTCGTTTCGCGGCGCCGACCTTGAGTTTCGTGACCGCCACTTCACTGAAGACGCAGGCGGCTACCGCATCGCCGACCGGGTGCGCGAACAAGTGCGCCTGCAAGTCGGCAACTTGCTGGACCCGGCACTGTTGGCGAACGAGCCAACCTACGATTTTGTGTTCTGCCGCAACTTGCTGATCTACTTCGACCAGCCGACCCAGAAACAAGTCTTTGATGTGCTCAAGGCATTGACTCACGTGGACGGCGTGCTGTTTATCGGCCCGGCCGAGGGCAGCCTGCTGGGGCGTCACGGCATGCGCTCAATTGGTGTGCCGCAGTCCTTCGCCTTCAGTCGGCATGTAGAGCCGACCCCGCCAGTAGCACCGGTTATCACGCCGGCGCCCGCACCCATACTGCAGCGCAGGGCGGCGCCGATACCGCTCAAGCCGCGACCGTTCAGCACGGTCAGCCCCCACGTACCACCGGTCAAGGCTACGCATACCGATGCCGGGGATTTGCTTAGCCAGATCGCAACCCTGGCCAACGAGGGCAAAAGTGCCGAGGCCCGAGCGGCCTGCGAGCGGTATTTGAGCAGTCACCCGCCGGCCGCCCAGGTGTTTTACTGGTTGGGGCTGCTCAGCGATGTGGCTGGCAGTGCCCTGGAGGCCCAGGGGTATTACCGAAAAGCCCTGTATTTGGAACCGCAGCATCCCCAGGCCCTGATGCACCTGGCCGCGTTGCTCGAGTCCCAGGGTGACAGTGCCGGCGCGCGTCGTCTTCAGGCACGCGCCGCCCGTAGCGAGCGAGCTGACAGTGAGTCCAAACGATGAGTAGCCCTGACGCGCTCGACACCGCAGGCCTGGACCTGACGCTGACCGATACCCAAGCCATTGACGACTGTTGGAACCGCATCGGTATTCATGGCGACAAGTCCTGCCCGTTATTGGCCGAGCATATCCACTGCCGCAATTGCTCGGTGTATTCCGCCGCCGCCACGCGCCTGCTTGACCGCTACGCCCTGCAACAGGACGACCATCACGCGCAGGCAACTGCCGAAGCGGATAACGAGGTGGTTACCCGTTCGCTGTTGATGTTCCGCCTCGGCGAAGAATGGCTTGGTATCGCCACCCGCTGCCTGGTGGAAGTGGCGCCGTTGCAGCCGATCCACTCGCTGCCGCACCAGCGCTCCCGGGCGCTGCTGGGCGTGGCCAACGTACGCGGGGCGCTGGTGGCGTGCCTGTCACTGGTGGAACTGTTGGGCCTGGACAGCACCAGTACCGGCGCCAGCGGCGGGCGGATCATGCCGCGCATGCTGATCATCGCTGCCCAGGACGGCCCGGTCGTCGTACCGGTAGATGAAGTAGACGGCATCCACGCCATCGATGAGCGCACCTTGAAGGCCGCATCGGTGTCCGGCACCCAGGCTAGCGCACGCTACACCCAAGGCGTGTTGCAGTGGAAAGGCCGCAGCCTGCGCTGGCTGGACGAAGCGCAATTGTTGTCCGCCGTGACCCGGAGCCTCGCATGACCCCCGACCAGATGCGCGATGCCTCGCTGTTGGAACTGTTCAGCCTGGAAGCCGATGCGCAGACCCAGGTGTTGAGCGCGGGCCTGCTGGCGCTGGAGCGCAACCCGACCCAGGCCGATCAGCTCGAAGCCTGCATGCGCGCCGCGCATTCACTTAAAGGGGCGGCGCGGATTGTCGGCGTGGATGCCGGGGTCAGCGTGGCCCATGTCATGGAAGATTGCCTGGTTAGCGCCCAGGAAGGCCGCCTGTACCTGCAACCTGAACATATCGACGCGTTGCTGCAAGGTACTGACCTGCTGATGCGTATCGCCACCCCGGGCAATGATGTGGGGCCGGCGGATATCGAGGCCTATGTTGCGCTGATGGAGCGCTTGCTCGATCCCTCCCAGCCGATTGCCACGCCCGTGCCAAAAACCAAGCCCATCCCCGCGCCGCGGGTTGACGCATTGCTGCTGGAGCCCGAGCTGGAGCCCGCGCCACCGCTCAGCAGTGAAGCGCCGCGCCAGAACAAACGCATGACTGAAGGCGGCGAGCGTGTGCTGCGGGTGACGGCCGAGCGCTTGAACAGCCTGTTGGACTTGTCCAGCAAGTCCCTGGTGGAAACCCAGCGGCTCAAGCCGTACCTGGCCAGTCTGCAGCGCCTCAAGCGCATTCAGAGCAACAGCTTGCGCGCGCTGGATGCCCTGGATGGCCAGCTCAAATCGCTGGATCTGAACCTGGAAGCCCAGGAAGCCCTGGCCGATACCCGTCGCCTGCTGAGTGAAGCGCAGGCCCTGCTGGCGGAAAAAAACGCCGAGTTGGATGAGTTCGGCTGGCAGGCCGGCCAGCGCGCCCAGGTGCTCTATGACACCGCATTGGCCTGCCGCATGCGGCCGTTTGCCGATGTACTGGCCGGGCAGGTGCGCATGGTGCGTGACCTTGGTCGCAGCCTGGGCAAGCAAGTGCGCCTGGAGATTGAGGGCGAAAAGACCCAGGTCGACCGTGACGTGCTGGAAAAACTCGAAGCGCCGCTCACCCATTTATTGCGCAATGCCGTCGACCACGGCATCGAAACCCCTGAGCAACGCGTGCTGGCGGGCAAACCGGCGGAGGGCTTGATTCGCCTGCGTGCGTCCCATCAAGCCGGGTTGCTGGTGCTGGAGTTGAGCGATGACGGCAACGGTGTCGACCTGGAGCGCCTGCGTGGCACTATTGTCGACCGGAATTTGTCGCCCGTGGAAACGGCTCTGCGCCTGAGCGAAGAGGAGCTACTGACCTTCCTGTTCCTGCCGGGGTTCAGCCTGCGTGACAAAGTCACCGAAGTGTCCGGGCGTGGTGTGGGCCTGGACGCGGTGCAGCATATGGTTCGCCAGCTGCGCGGCGCGGTGGTGCTGGAACAGACGGCGGGGCAGGGCAGTCGCTTCCATCTTGAGGTGCCGTTGACCCTGTCGGTGGTGCGCAGCCTGGTGGTGGAAGTCGGCGAAGAAGCCTATGCCTTTCCCCTGGCGCATATCGAACGCATGTGCGACCTGGCGCCCGACGACATCGTGCAATTGGAAGGTCGCCAGCACTTCTGGCATGAGGGCCGACATGTCGGCCTGGTTGCCGCCAGCCAGTTGCTGCAGCGCCCGCCGGGGCAGACCCCGTCAGATACCTTGAAAGTGGTGGTGATCCGCGAGCGCGATGCGGTGTACGGGATTGCCGTGGAGCGCTTTATCGGCGAGCGCACGCTGGTGGTGTTGCCGTTGGATGATCGCCTGGGCAAGGTCCAGGACATTTCTGCCGGGGCCTTGCTCGATGACGGTTCGGTGGTGTTGATCGTCGATGTCGAAGACATGCTGCGTTCGGTGGATAAATTGCTCAACACCGGCCGCCTGGAGCGCATCGCCCGGCGCAGCCAGCAGGCCACCGAAGCGCCGCGCAAGCGCGTGCTGGTGGTGGACGACTCACTGACGGTGCGCGAGCTGCAACGCAAATTGTTACTCAACCGTGGTTATGAAGTCGCCGTGGCGGTCGATGGCATGGATGGCTGGAACGCATTGCGCTCCGAGGACTTCGACCTGCTTATCACGGATATTGATATGCCTCGCATGGACGGTATTGAATTGGTCACACTTTTGCGCCGTGACAGTCGCCTGCAATCATTGCCGGTGATGGTGGTTTCCTACAAGGATCGTGAAGAAGACCGCCGCCGTGGCCTCGACGCCGGGGCCGACTATTATCTAGCCAAAGCCAGTTTCCATGACGACGCCTTGCTCGACGCCGTGGTTGAACTGATTGGAGGCGCCCGGGCATGAGGATTGCGATCGTCAATGACATGCCTCTGGCGGTGGAAGCCTTGCGCCGAGCCTTGAGTTACGAGCCCGCCCACGAGGTGGTGTGGGTGGCCAGCAATGGCCTGGAAGCGGTGCAGCGTTGCGCCGAGCTGACCCCGGACCTGATCCTGATGGACTTGATCATGCCGGTGATGGACGGTGTGGAGGCTACCCGGCAGATCATGGCCGACACGCCATGCCCGATCGTGATCGTCACCGTCGACCGCCAGGCTAACGTCAGCCGTGTATTCGAAGCCATGGGCCACGGCGCCCTGGATGTGGTGGACACCCCGGCACTGGGCGTGGGCAACCCCAAGGATGCGGCGGCGCCCCTGTTGCGCAAGATCCTCAATATTGGCTGGCTGATCGGCCAGCGCGGCACGCGGGTGCGTGCCGAAACCCCGCCGCAGCGGGTCACCGGCAAGCGTCAACGGCTGGTGGCGATTGGTTCTTCCGCCGGTGGGCCGGCGGCCCTGGAAGTTCTGCTCAAGGGTTTGCCCCGGGATTTTCCGGCCGCCATCGTGCTGGTACAGCATGTGGACCAGGTGTTTGCCGCCGGCATGGCCGAGTGGTTGAGCAGCGCTTCCGGCCTGCCGGTGCGCCTGGCCTGTGAAGGCGAGCCGCCTCAACCCGGCGTGGTATTGCTGGCCGGCACCAACCACCATATTCGCTTGTTGAAAAATGGCACGCTAGCCTATACCGCAGAGCCGGTGAACGAGATTTACCGGCCGTCGATCGACGTGTTTTTCGAAAGCGTCGCCAGCCACTGGAACGGTGACGCCGTCGGCGTCTTGCTCACCGGCATGGGTCGCGACGGCGCCCAGGGCCTCAAGCTGATGCGGGAACAAGGATATTTGACCATCGCCCAGGACCAACAGAGTTCGGCGGTGTATGGCATGCCCAAAGCGGCGGCGGCGATTGATGCTGCTGTTGAAATTCGCCCACTGGATAGAATTGCGCCCCGATTGCTGGAGGTCTTTGCAAAATGAACAAAAATCTCCCGCCGTGCTGGCTTGCAGGTAGTAATTCAGGTGACTGCACATGAATGATTTACAGCTCGACGACTTCAAGACCGACGAAAACGCCGCCATGGTGTTGCTGGTCGATGACCAGGCCATGATCGGTGAAGCCGTGCGGCGTGGCCTGGCCCATGAAGAAAACATCGACTTCCACTTTTGCGCCGACCCGCACCAGGCAATTGCCCAGGCGATCCGCATCAAGCCCACGGTGATCCTGCAAGACCTGGTGATGCCGGGCCTGGACGGCCTGACCCTGGTGCGCGAATACCGCAATCACCCGGCCACCGCGAATATCCCGATCATCGTGCTGTCCACCAAGGAAGACCCGCTGATCAAGAGCGCGGCCTTTGCGGCCGGGGCCAACGATTACCTGGTCAAGCTGCCGGACAACATCGAGTTGGTGGCGCGCATCCGCTACCACTCGCGCTCTTACATGACCCTGTTGCAGCGCGACGCGGCCTACCGCGCGTTGCGGGTCAGCCAGCAACAGTTGCTGGACACCAACCTGGTGCTGCAACGCCTGATGAACTCCGATGGCCTGACCGGGCTGTCCAACCGCCGCCACTTCGACGAATACCTGGAGTTGGAATGGCGCCGCGCCATGCGCGACCAGACCCAACTGTCGTTGCTGATGATCGATGTGGACTTCTTCAAGACCTTCAACGACAGCTTCGGCCACGTCGAGGGCGACGAAGCCCTGCGCAAAGTCGCCAACACCATCCGTGAAGCCAGCAGCCGCCCTTCGGATTTGCCGGCGCGCTACGGTGGCGAAGAGTTCGCACTGGTCCTGCCCAACACCTCGCCGGGCGGCGCACGCCTGGTGGCAGAAAAACTGCGCATGGCGGTGGCGGCGTTGAAAATCCCGCACATCGCCCCGGCTGAAGGTGCCAGCCTGACCATCAGTATTGGGCTGTCGACGTTGACACCGGTCCAGGGTACCGATTGCCGACAGTTGATCATGGCGGCGGACAAGGGCTTGTACACGGCCAAGCATAATGGGCGTAATCAGGTGGGCATCGAGTAATCCCAAGCGTCGCGCACCTCATGTGGGACTGGCTTGCCTGCGATAGCGGCGCATCTGTCACAGAAGTACCGACTGATACACTGATATCGCAGGCAAGCCAGCTCCCACATTTGATCGCTATCTGGCTATGGATCCTGTACAAACCCCCGCCTTTTCGGCCAAGCGGACTGCCGTTCGCAGCCGTTTGCCGTTATACTCGCCGGCTTTCAAAAGTTCGCCAACGAGTGCTGCCCGCCATGGAAATCAACCCGATCCTTAACACCATCAAGGACCTGTCCGAGCGCTCCGAAACTATTCGGGGGTATCTTTGACTACGATCAAAAGCATGAGCGTCTGACTGAGGTCAATCGCGAGCTTGAAGATCCGAGTGTCTGGAACAAACCTGAATACGCCCAGGAACTGGGGCGCGAGCGCGCTGCGCTGGCACAGATCGTCGATACCCTCGACGAACTGAACACCGGCCTGGGTGATTGCCGCGACCTGCTGGACATGGCCGTCGAAGAAAACGACGAAGGCGCAGTGGGCGATGTCGTCGCCGAGCTGGCCCGTCTCGAGGAAAACCTCGCCAAGCTTGAATTCCGCCGCATGTTCAGCCATGAAATGGACCCGAACAACGCCTACCTGGATATCCAGGCCGGTTCCGGCGGCACCGAGGCCCAGGACTGGGCCAACATCCTGCTGCGCATGTACCTGCGCTGGGCTGACAAACGCGGTTTCGACGCGACCATCATGGAACTGTCCGCCGGTGAAGTGGCCGGTATCAAGGGCGCGACCGTACACATCAAGGGCGAATATGCCTTTGGCTGGCTGCGCACCGAGATCGGCGTGCACCGCCTGGTGCGCAAGAGCCCGTTCGACTCCGGCAACCGTCGCCACACGTCGTTCTCTGCGGTGTTCGTCTCGCCAGAGATTGATGACAAGGTGGAAATCGAGATCAACCCGGCCGACCTGCGGATCGACACCTACCGTTCCTCCGGTGCCGGTGGCCAGCACGTAAACACCACCGACTCGGCCGTACGTATTACCCACGTACCGACCAACACTGTGGTCAGCTGCCAGAACGAACGTTCCCAGCACGCCAACAAGGACACCGCCATGAAAATGCTGCGGGCCAAGTTGTACGAGCAGGAAATGCAGAAGCGCAACGCCGCTTCCCAGGCGCTGGAAGACACCAAGTCGGATATCGGCTGGGGCCACCAGATCCGTTCGTACGTGCTCGATGCCTCGCGGATCAAGGATCTGCGCACTAACATCGAACGCAGCGACTGCGACAAGGTACTCGACGGCGATATCGACGAATACCTGGAAGCCAGCCTGAAATCCGGCCTCTAACACCCTCTGTGGGAGCGGGCTTGCCCGCGATCCCCCGCCGAAGGCTGGGGGCAACGAACCTGATGGAATATTTAAAGACATGAGCGACCAACAACTCGACCCGCAAGCCCTGCAACAGGAAGAAAACTCCCTGATCGCCCTGCGCAAGGAAAAGCTTGCTGCCGAGCGCGCCAAGGGTAACGCCTTCCCCAACGACTTCCGCCGCGACAACTACTGCGATGCCTTGCAGAAGCAATACGCGGACAAGACCAAGGAAGAACTGGCAGAGGCTGCGATCCCGGTCAAGGTGGCAGGTCGCATCATGCTCAACCGTGGCTCGTTCATGGTGATCCAGGACATGACCGGTCGCATTCAGGTCTACGTCAACCGCAAGACCCTATCCGAAGAAACCCTGGCCTCGGTGAAAACCTGGGACATGGGCGACATCATCGCCGCTGAAGGCACCCTGGCCCGTTCCGGCAAGGGCGACCTGTACGTCGAGATGACCAATGTGCGCCTGCTGACCAAGTCCCTGCGCCCGCTGCCAGACAAGCACCACGGCCTGACCGACACCGAGCAGCGCTATCGCCAGCGCTACGTTGACCTGATCGTCAACGAAGACGTGCGCCAGACCTTCCGCGTACGCTCGCAAGTCATTGCTCACATCCGCAGCTTCCTGATGCAGCGTGACTTCCTGGAAGTGGAAACCCCGATGCTGCAGACCATCCCGGGTGGTGCCGCAGCCAAACCGTTCGAAACCCACCACAACGCGCTGGACATGGAAATGTTCCTGCGTATCGCGCCGGAGCTGTACCTCAAGCGCTTGGTCGTGGGCGGCTTTGAAAAGGTGTTCGAGATCAACCGCAACTTCCGTAACGAAGGCGTCTCTACCCGTCACAACCCTGAATTCACCATGTTGGAGTTCTACCAGGCCTACGCCGACTACGAAGACAACATGGACCTGACCGAAGAACTGTTCCGCGAGCTGGCACAGCTGGTGCTGGGCAGCACTGACGTGCCGTACGGCGACAAGGTGTTCCACTTCGGCGAGCCATTCGTGCGCCTGTCGGTGTTCGACTCGATCCTCAAGTACAACCCCGAGCTGACCGCTGACGACCTGAATGACATCGACAAGGCCCGCGCCATCGCCAAGAAAGCCGGCGCCAAGGTGCTGGGCTTCGAAGGCCTGGGCAAGCTGCAGGTGATGATTTTCGAAGAACTGGTGGAGCACAAGCTGGAACAGCCGCACTTCATTACTCAGTACCCGTTCGAAGTGTCGCCGCTGGCCCGTCGCAACGACGACAACCCGAACGTCACCGACCGTTTCGAGCTGTTCATCGGTGGCCGCGAAATCGCCAACGCCTATTCGGAGCTTAACGACGCGGAAGACCAGGCCGAGCGTTTCATGGCCCAGGTGGCCGACAAGGACGCCGGTGATGACGAAGCCATGCACTACGATGCCGACTTCGTTCGGGCCCTGGAGTACGGCATGCCGCCGACTGCCGGTGAAGGCATCGGCATCGACCGTCTGGTGATGTTGTTGACCAACTCGCCGTCGATCCGCGACGTGATCCTGTTCCCGCACATGCGGCCGCAAGCGTAACCGTAGCGAAATCCGAAGCCGCCTTTTATAAGGCGGCTTTTTTATGTGGCCTGTTCAAGTGGTGCTCGTCAGTGATCGTTCCCACGCTCCGCGTGGGAATGCACCCTGTGACGCTCCGCGTCACCTCTAAAGGAAGAAGTGTGGTGAACCGCGTAATAGCTCAAGAAGGTGCCGCCGGCATTGCTGCTGCCGTGGCTGAAAGCGTTCAGTACCAGGGCCGCAAGGCCAGCCGACGGGGCAGCGAGCAACGCCGGCAAGACATTCTCGATGCGGCCATGCGTATCGTCGTGCGCGATGGCGTGCGGGCCGTACGTCACCGGGCAGTGGCGGCGGAGGCGGGGGTGCCGCTGTCGGCCACCACCTATTACTTCAAAGACATCGACGACCTGCTCACCGACACCTTCGCCCAATACGTGGAGCGCAGCGCTGCTTTCATGGGCAAGCTGTGGGTGCGCAACGAAGGCCTGTTGCGCGAGATGGTCGCCTATGGCGATGGCAGCCCGGAGTCGCGCTCGCAACTGGCCGATGATATCGCGCGCCTGACCGCTGACTATGTGCTGCGCCAACTGACCAACCGCCGCGAATACCTGATGGCTGAGCAGGCTTTTCGCCAGGAAGCCCTGCTCAACCCGCGCCTGGCCGAACTGGTACGCTCCCATCAACAGATCCTGTTACAGGGCACCGGGCAGTTTTTCCAGGTATTGGGCTCCCGTGAGCCGCAGCAGGATGCCAAGGTGTTGACGGCTATCATCAGTCGGATGGAATATCAGGGCCTGTTGGGCGGTGCAGAGCCTCTGACCGGTGACGAGATGCTTGAAATCCTCAAGCGTTACATGCACCTGGTATTGGCCTCGGTCTAGCCCTGTGCGCAATCTGCTTTGGGTGGGAGCAGGAAAGCCAGCTCCGACCACTGATGGGCCTGCTGCTCAGATGTGAAGCCGTGCGCTACCTGCGCGTGGGCCAATAACGTTTAAAGAGGAAGCACCGGGTGGACGATTACCAGCAGACGATACGCACCTTGTCCGATCGCATTGTGCTGGCGCAAACACCGATCCGCGTCCTTGATGCGGTGAAATGGGACGAGAACATTCGCCAGGGATTTCTCAAGGCCAAGGGCAAGGCGATGCCTGCCGTAGACCGTGATTACTACCTGAACCGTCCGCTATCGTTCGATTCCAGCGCGGTGAAGCTGGAATTCCAGAACATCGAGCGCGACATCACCCGTCGCCTTGGGCAATTCAGCCCGGTGGGGCAGATCATGCGGCGTATGTGCCGCGAATACCGCATGGTGGTGCGCATGCTTGAAGCGCGCGGCACCGAGGACTTCGGTCTGATTTCCCAAGAGCTTTACGGCGCCGCCTCCGATGCGTTCCACGCTGGCGACCCGACCCTGGCCGACCTTGGTCTGATGCTCTCCGATTACCTGAACAACATTGATGGCCGCGGTGACCTCAAGGACGAAGCCAAGACCCTCACCGCCAAAGATGCGGTCAGCCTGCTGCAAACCCGTCTGAACAAAGTGTTTGGCGAAGCGGAGGAGACCATCCGGGTGTTCGAGTCCGATGGCATCGTCGCCGACGCAGCGGCGGGCGCTGACTACATCAAGATCCGCGCCGACGCGATGTTCAACGACCGCGACGTGCGCGCTTTGGAAGTGCATGAGGGCCTGGTGCATGTGGGCACCACCCTCAACGGCCAGAACCAGCCGATCTGCACGTTCCTGTCCAAGGGCCCGCCGTCGTCCACCGTTACCCAGGAAGGCCTGGCGATCCTGATGGAGATCATCACGTTTGCCTCCTACCCCAGCCGCCTGCGCAAACTCACCAACCGGACCCGCGCCATCCATATGGTGGAAGAGGGCGCCGACTTCCTGCAGGTGTTTGAATTCTTCCGCGAGCAAGGCTTTGAAATGGCCGAAAGCTATGGCAATGCCAGTCGGGTATTCCGTGGTTCGGTACCGACCGGCCTGCCATTTACCAAGGATTTGTCCTATCTCAAGGGCTTTATCATGGTCTACAACTACATTCAGCTCGCCGTACGCAAAGGCAAGCTGGAACAGGTGCCGCTGCTGTTTTGCGGCAAGACCACCCTTGAAGACATGCGCACCCTGCGCCAATTGGTCGACGAAGGCCTGGTGGTGCCGCCCAAGTACCTGCCGGAGCAGTTTCGCGACATGAACGCGCTGGCGGCCTGGATGTGCTTCTCCAACTTCCTCAACCACTTAAGCCTGGACCGGATCGAGGCGGATTATTCCAATATTCTGTAACCGACGAAACCGAATCAAAAAATGTGGGAGCAGGCAAGCCAGCTCCCACATTTGATCTGCACGGGTCTTCAGAACTTTCGCGAGGCTTCAACGGATGAGAATCCTCGGCATTTTATGCCTGCTACTCACATTGAACGGCTGCAGCTCCTTACTGTTCTACCCCGAGCCCGGCCTGCCCTTCACTCCGGAAAAAGCCCACCTGCAATACCGCGACGTCACGCTCAGCACCGCAGATGGTGTGAAACTGCACGCCTGGTGGCTGCCGGCCAAACCCGGTGTACCGCTCAAGGGCACCGTCCTGCATTTGCACGGTAATGGCGGTAACCTCGCCTGGCACCTGGGGGGCAGTTGGTGGTTGCCGGAACAGGGCTATCAAGTGCTGCTGTTGGACTATCGTGGCTATGGCCTGTCGGAAGGCAAGCCATCGTTGCCGGCGATCTACCAGGATATCGACGCCGCTTTCAGCTGGATCGACAAGGCGCCTGAAACTCAGGGTCAGCCGCTGATTATCCTCGGCCAAAGCCTGGGTGGTGCACTGGCGGTGCATTACCTGGCAGCCCACCCGGAGCGTCAATCCCAACTCAAGGCGCTGGTATTGGACGGCGTACCCGCCAGTTATCGTGACGTAGGACAATTCGCCTTGAGCACTTCCTGGTTAACCTGGCCGTTGCAGGTGCCGCTGTCATGGCTGGTGCCTGACGGCGATAGTGCGATCAATGTCATGCCTTCGCTGACCGGCGTGCCCAAGCTGCTGTTCCACAGCCTGGATGACCCTATCGTGCCGGTGGCCAGTGGCATCCGCCTGTATCAGGCCGCGCCCCCGCCCAGGGTGTTGCAACTGACCCGTGGCGGCCATGTGCAGACCTTTGCCGACAAAACCTGGCAAACCGTCATGCTGCGTTACCTGGACGACCCGCAGCACTTCAACGGGTTGCGCCGCCTGGGCGAAATCCCGAATTACCCTGTTCCTAAAGTTGATTCATCAGAGAGCCCGCAATGAGCGAAGAACGCAACATGATCCCGCTGATCCTCACCGGCATCGGCACCATCATCGGCACCGTAGGCTGCCTGTGGTACTACGGCTACCTGCACTTCGCCAAGCCCGAAGATGCGTTGCTACTCAGCGACTTCACCATGCTCAAGACAGTGCCGGGCGAGGATTACAAGATCTCCCTGACCCCGGCTGCGCAAGTGGCGCAGTGCGTCGACGGCGTACTGGTGATGTTCGATACCGAGCAGAAAGGCTTGAGCGGCGTGCTGGTGAACAGTAAGAAGCAGGCCGTACGTTGCATGGGCCAGGAAACCCCGCAGCTGCAACAGTGAGCCCGGCTCTTTGCGTGGTATGAAAAGAACCGTTGGGTGTACCGGTTAGTCGCTCAGGGCCACCCCGAACCTCTATAGGCTGGAACCATCTTCAACCGCGTGCCACAGATGATGGACTGATTGGTTTGGCTGATCAGCCCACTTTATTTATCACTCTGGAGTACGAGTTTATGGATGGTATTGGCGCAGCACCTTCAGTTGGCGCGGGCAATTCGGGAGGCGCCCAGGGACCTTCGCAAGGTCTTGATCAGCAAATTCAGCAGCTCCAGGAGCAAATTCAAGCTAAACGCGGCGAAGGTTCCCAAGATTCCGGTTCCGGTTCCGGTTCCGGTGGTTCCGGTGGCTCTCAAGGGGCTGGAGGCGCTCAGGGTTCCCAAGGCGCTGGTGGGGATGAGAGTCTTGAAGAGTTGCTCAAAAAACTGGAGAAACTGATGGCAGAAAAAAATGCGGCCCAAGGGGCACAAGGCGGTGAAAGTGGCGCATCGGGCCAAGGCCAAATCCAGATGGGCGGCGGTGAGAGTCAAGGCTCGATCAACTACTGATCGGCAACCCTAGAAGAACCCGCCTTTTTGCGGCGGGTTTTTCATATCAGCGGCCTTACAGCCATCATCGCGGGATCTTGTACCCAATTATTTGGAACCCAATTGCGTCAGGTGCCACAAAAGGCAATGTAATTACGCGAAGTGGGGGCGGGAAGGCAGTGATAAGAGTTGATGCGATACGCAATATGCTGGCCATGGCCAGGGCGCATCAGGCGTTGGAGCGGGCGGATGCGCAAGAGCAGGCGCGTAATCAGTTGGCAGGTTGCTCATCTGATACCTCCCGTCATAACAAAAAGATAACGCCGCCGGATGAAGATACTGATCGCATGATCAAGTTTCCCTAGTCAAAAAAACCACCGTTTCTGGTGGTTTTTTTGTGGCAATCGCAGCACCTTCGGATACCTCAATGACTAAAGCTTGAATACGCTTTCATGAACGGCAACGAAAAAGCCCCGCCTGAAGGCGGGGCTTTTTACCAGACCAATGATCAGTTAGCGACGGAAGACCGTGGCTTGACCGGCTGGTTGTCGTTAGAGATTGTCACTTCAACGCGGCGGTTCATGGCGCGGCCGGAAACGCTGCCGTTATCGGCAACCGGATATTCCTTGCCATAACCCTGGGTCACGATGCGCGAGATATCCACGCCTTGTTGAGCCAGTGCACGTTGAACGGAAGCGGCACGGCGCTCCGACAGGCTCTGGTTGTACGAGTCAGAACCGGTGCTGTCGGTGTAGCCTTCGACGATCACTTTACGGTCTGGGTTATCGCGCAGGAACTGAGCCAGCTTGGTGATGTTCACCAGACCGCTGGATTTCAGGTCGGACTTGTTGGTGGCGAACAGCACGTCACCGAAAGTCACCAGGGTGCCACGATCGGTTTGCTTGGCGTTCAAGCTGTTTTGCAGTTGCTTGATCTGCGCATCACGCGCGTCCAGCAGGGCGCGAGCGCGTTCGTCACCGGCGTTTTTCAGCTTGGCTTCGGACTCGCGCAGGACGATGGTGTCCTTGGCCACTTCAACGCGCTGGTTGGTCAGGTAGGCCAACTGGTCGACTTTCTTCTCGTCTTCCTTGTCGCGGTAGGCCTTGTCAGCCTTGTCCAGCCAGTCGCTGGCGTCTTTGGTTTCCAGCGCAGCCAGCTTGGTGGCTTGCGGGTTGGTTTGCAGGGACGAGAAATTGGTCCGCGCATTTTCCAGGTTCGCGTTCGGCGGGGTGGAGCAGGCCGCCAAGGCAACGCTCATCGCCAGCAGGGCAGGGATCATCAATTGTTTACGCATAGTCGTGTCGTCCTTTCAATTCGATATCAGGTGCGATGCAGTCAAGTGGCAGCGGCTTACTTCTGCATGATTGCAGCTGGGCGCATGCCTTCTTTACGCAGTTCGTCAACAGCCTTCTGGGAATCCTTCACAGCCTGTTGAGCCTTGGCAGCCTGGGCTTTACGCTCAGCGACGCGGGCATCCCACTCGGCTTGTTCAGCCAATTGGCGAGCCTTGTCGTAGTTCTTGTCGTGCATGGCAATCTCAGCTTCTTTGAGCTTGTCCTGGGCCGACTTCATTTCCACCGCTGCGTACTCAGTGCCGCCGGCGCTGACTGCGCTGTTGACGGCCGATTGGGTCACGGCGTACTGCTCGGTTGGAGGGTTGCCGGCGCAGCCCGCCAGAACGAAGCTGGTGCCGATTGCCAGCGCGGCCAATTTGAGCCCGCGCAGGTGGTTAAACGAGGATTTGGCAGTGCTGGTGTTCATCGTCTTCAACTCCATTGGATAACTCCTGAAAAACATCAAAATCCATCGGGGCGTATCGATTTCGGGCCCGTCGGTAAAGCACATGGCGTCCGTTCAAACGACCGTTCCACAAGTGATGGCTACTGGCTGTGACCGGAGGCTTTTTTCAAAAGTTCAGCGGATATGGCGATTTGCCTAAAAAAATATCTGACTGACTGGTCAGTGTTTGAAAAATGGAACTTTCGCGGCATGCGGCGGTACCTCCGGGCCTGTAAAAGGCCCGGAATACGGGGGTTTAATTGACGTCAATAAATGTTTGTCAGTGCTTTTGTTCGTCAGCGACGGCCGACAAATCGTGCAAGTGGCGACGGGATAACGTGAGAAAACGTGGCGTGGGGCCGACGTCTTCATACAGCGGGTCACCCTCTTCGTCGGTGGCGATTACCTGCTGGCCCTGGATGTAGGGAAAGCTGGCTTCCAGCTCTTCCAGGGCGGCACCGATCAGTTCGCCAAGCAATTCTTCGACATGGCGCTTGGGGTACATCTCGGCAATGGCCGCCAGCCGGGCGGCGGCTTCTACATCCAGATGGATTGCGTATTCAGTCTTGGTTAAACGACCCTTGGCGGTTTCTTCCCAATGCTGGGCCAGTTCTCGAATTTTCATGGCTACCTCAATAAAACCTGCGATGGCAGGCGGTGATGAGTGACCAGCCGCCTGCGTGAATAACGCGGCGACTCCCCGTTGAGACTAGCTGTAAGCGCCAAGGTTTAAAGTCGTTTGCGTTCGGCCTTGTCAGAAACCGACGTCGACGGCACTCTGAAGCACCTGCGCGTCCCGGATTTCTGGCTGGAGATTGGCTGATGAGTGATATCGATGCACGCTTGCGTGAGGATGTTCACCTGCTGGGTGAGCTGTTGGGCAACACCATTCGAGAGCAGTACGGCGAGGCTTTCCTCGATAAGATCGAGCAGATCCGCAAAGGCGCCAAGGCCGACCGCCGTGGAGCCATTTCGCAGAATGCCGCTGGTGATGAACTGAGCGCCAGCCTCAATCAGTTGCAGGAGGAGGAGTTGCTGCCCGTGGCGCGGGCCTTCAACCAGTTCCTCAACCTGGCCAACATAGCCGAGCAATATCAGTTGATTCATCGGCGCGATGAATCGCAACCTGCGCCGTTCGAATCCCGGGTCTTGCCGCAATTGCTGGCCCGCCTGCAAAGCGAAGGGCACAGCAATGAATCCCTGGCCCGGCAGTTGGCGCGGCTGGACATCGAGCTGGTGCTCACCGCCCACCCCACCGAAGTGGCCCGCCGCACGCTGATCCAGAAATACGATGCCATTGCCGCGCAACTGGCCTTGCAGGATCACCGTGACCTCACCACCGCCGAGCGCGAGCAGATTCGCGAGCGCTTGCAACGCTTGATCGCCGAAGCCTGGCACACCGAAGAAATCCGGCGCGTGCGCCCCACGCCGGTGGATGAAGCCAAATGGGGCTTTGCGGTGATCGAGCATTCGCTGTGGCACGCCATTCCCAATTACCTGCGCAAGGCCGACCAGGCCCTGCACGCCGCCACCGGCCTGCACCTGCCCCTGGAGGCTGCGCCGATTCGCTTTGCTTCGTGGATGGGCGGCGACCGTGATGGCAACCCGAATGTCACCGCGCCGGTCACCCGCGAAGTGCTGTTGCTGGCGCGTTGGATGGCGGCGGATTTGTATCTGCGCGACATTGATCAGCTGGCTTCCGAGCTGTCGATGCAACAGGCCAGCCCGGCGTTGCAAGCCAAAGTCGGCGACAGCGTCGAACCTTATCGTGCCTTGCTCAAGCAACTGCGTGAACGCCTGCGCGCCACGCGCCAGTGGGCCCACACCTCGTTGACCAGCACCACCCCTGCGCCGGCCGAGGTGTTACAGGACAACCGCGACCTGCTCGACCCGCTGCAGCTGTGCTACCAGTCGCTGCATGAATGCGGCATGGGCGTGATCGCTGATGGCCCGCTGCTCGACTGCCTGCGCCGTGCCGTGACGTTCGGCCTGTTCCTCGTGCGCCTGGATGTGCGTCAGGACTCCAGCCGTCACTCGGCGGCCATGACCGAAATCACCGATTACCTGGGCCTGGGGCGTTATGAGGACTGGGATGAGGATGCGCGTATCAGCTTCCTGACCCAGGAACTGACCAATAGGCGGCCATTGCTGCCGGGTTACTTCAGACCCTCGGCGGACACTGCCGAGGTATTGAATACCTGCAAGGAAATCGCCGCCGCACCGGCGGCGTCATTAGGGTCGTATGTCATCTCCATGGCGGGCGCCGCGTCGGATGTGCTGGCGGTGCAACTGCTGCTCAAAGAGTCGGGCGTACAACGGCCGATGCGCGTAGTGCCGTTGTTCGAGACCCTGGCCGACCTGGACAACGCCGGGCCGGTGATGGAGCGCCTGCTGCAACTGCCGGGTTACCGCGCGCGCTTGCAGGGCCCGCAGGAAGTGATGATTGGCTACTCGGACTCGGCCAAGGACGCGGGCACCACGGCCGCCGCCTGGGCACAGTACCGCGCCCAGGAACGCCTGGTGGATATCTGCCGCGAGCAACAGGTGGAGCTGTTGTTGTTCCACGGTCGCGGCGGCACCGTTGGCCGTGGCGGTGGTCCGGCACACGCGGCCATCCTGTCGCAGCCGCCGGGCTCGGTGGCGGGGCGTTTCCGCACCACTGAGCAGGGCGAGATGATTCGCTTCAAGTTCGGTCTGCCGGATATCGCTGAGCAGAACCTCAATCTCTACCTGGCCGCTGTACTGGAAGCGACCCTGTTACCGCCGCCGCCTCCCGAGCCTGCCTGGCGTCATCTAATGGACGAATTGGCGGCAGATGGTGTCAGCGCTTACCGTGCCGTGGTGCGGGAAAATCCGCAGTTCGTCGAGTACTTCCGCCAGTCCACGCCGGAGCAAGAGCTGGGCCGTTTGCCCCTGGGCAGTCGCCCGGCCAAGCGTCGTGCGGGCGGGATTGAGAGCTTGCGCGCCATCCCATGGATCTTTGGCTGGACCCAGACGCGCCTGATGCTGCCCGCCTGGCTGGGCTGGGAAGCTGCACTGAGCAAGGCGCTGGAACGTGGTGAAGGTCAATTGCTGGGGCAGATGCGCGAGCAGTGGCCGTTCTTTCGCACGCGCATCGACATGCTGGAAATGGTCCTGGCCAAGGCCGATGCCGATATCGCCCGTCTTTATGATGAGCGCCTGGTGCAGCCTGACCTGCTGGCATTGGGTGCGCACTTACGCGACCTATTGTCGCAGGCGTGTGACGTGGTGCTTGGCCTGACCGGCCAGTCGCAGCTGCTGGCTCATAGCCCCGACACCCTGGAGTTCATCCGCCTGCGCAACACCTACCTCGACCCGTTGCACCTGTTGCAGGCCGAGTTGCTGGCGCGGTCTCGTCGACAAGAGGCGGCGCAAGACAGCCCTCTGGAACAGGCGCTGCTGGTGTCCGTGGCCGGTATTGCCGCCGGTTTGCGCAACACCGGTTGAGGTTTCTTGCGTGTTCTCAACGGCTTGCGGAACAACCACGACGACCGCCCTGAAAAGGGCAGTCGTTGTTTGAGGAGGCGGGTTGCGCTCAGGCTCACCCTGGCGCTGACGCATGTACGGCGCGGGTTTCTCCTACTTTTGGCGGCTTGTATGGTGAGGGCCCGCTGTGTATCTTGATCAGCCTTTGGCCGTTTGATCGGCCTAGAACCACATTTTTACGAGATTGGCCCCACGCGGCGAATCCGAGCGTCATCTCTATAAAAAATTGAGGAGCACATCGATGCGCGTCATTCTGCTGGGAGCTCCCGGGGCCGGTAAAGGTACTCAGGCAAAGTTCATCACTGAAAAATTCGGCATTCCACAAATCTCCACCGGCGACATGCTGCGTGCGGCCGTCAAGGCTGGCACCGAGCTGGGCCTGATCGCCAAGAGCGTGATGGACAGCGGCGGCCTGGTCTCCGATGACCTGATCATCAACCTGGTCAAGGAACGCATCAGCCAGGAAGACTGCAAGAACGGTTTCCTGTTCGATGGCTTCCCACGCACCATTCCCCAGGCTGAAGCCTTGGTGAAGGCGGGCGTTGAGTTGGACGCCGTGGTCGAAATCGCGGTTGAAGACGAAGAGATCGTCCAGCGTATCGCTGGCCGTCGTGTTCACGAAGGCTCGGGCCGGGTGTACCACGTCGTCTACAATCCGCCGAAAGTGGAAGGCAAGGACGATGTCACCGGCGAAGACCTGGTGCAGCGTAAAGACGACACCGAAGAAACCGTGCGTCATCGCCTGTCGGTCTACCATTCCCAGACCAAGCCTCTGGTGGACTTCTACCAGAAGTTGTCCGCAGCCCAGGGCAAGCCGAAATACAGCCACATCCCAGGTGTGGGCTCGGTAGAGGCCATCACCGCCAAGGTGCTGCAAGCACTGAGCTGATCCTTTGATCGGCGGCACAGACAACGGCCCGCTTGCGGGTCGTTGTTGTTTATACTGGCGCACTTTTTTCCGACTTGGACACCCACACCGATGAGCACCCTGCTGGCCCTGGACACCGCGACTGAAGCTTGCTCCGTTGCCTTGCTGCACGATGGCAAGGTTACGAGCCACTACGAGGTGATCCCGCGCCTGCACGCGCAGAAATTGTTGCCGATGATCAAGCAATTGCTTGAGGACGCCGGCACCACCCTGGCGTCGGTGGATGCCATCGCGTTCGGCCGTGGGCCCGGTGCATTCACTGGCGTGCGCATTGCCATTGGCGTAGTGCAGGGCCTGGCCTTTGCCCTGGAGCGCCCGGTGTTGCCGGTGTCCAACCTGGCGGTACTGGCCCAGCGCGCGTTGCGTGAGCACGGGGCGTCGCAAGTGGCCGCGGCAATTGATGCGCGCATGGATGAGGTTTACTGGGGTTGCTACCGTGAGACCGCAGGCGAAATGCGCCTGGTCGGTGCGGAAGCGGTGCTGGCCCCCGAAGCGGCGCAGTTGCCCGGTGACGCCAACGGCGATTGGTTCGGTGCCGGCACGGGCTGGGGTTATGGCGAACGTATCAAGGTGACCTGTGCCGAGCAGGACGCGGCGATGTTGCCCCACGCCGAAGACCTGCTGGCGTTGGCGCGTTTCGCATTTGAGCGCGGCGAGGCGATTGCGGCGGACCAGGCAGCACCGGTGTACCTGCGCGATAAAGTCGCGCAGACCAAGGCCGAACGCGGGATTATTTGACGCCAAAAATGTGGGCGTTCGGCGGCAAACTTCGCCAATCGTCAGAATTTGCCTGGGTTTTTAAACCTTTTACAAATTATGTGTTCTAGTTATCACCAGAGCATTTGCGCGCCATGGAAAGTGCCGCTAAATTGCCATCATTGATACCGAGTCTGCATGTATGCGTATAGACGGTTTTTCCTCACAGTCCTACCCCCTCAAGCGTAAGCCGCGCAAGGCGAGCGTGACGGTAGACGAGTCCGTCGAGGATTCACCGGACTTCATCGAAGTACACACGGATGCGCCTTCCAAAGCTCAAGGCGCCTCGAGCGCACGCATCAGCGGCGTTCCTGCCCGTCAGCAAGACATGGTCTTTCCCCGTTCCATGAGCAAAAGCGTTGCCACCGCCTTGGCCAGCTACCTGACCACTGCCGGCTTTGTCGAATGGGATATGGAAGTGCTGGGTCTCGATATCCATATCTGATGCGTTTGCCTTATTACATCGGCTGCCCGTCCTGGAGTGAAAACGCCTGGCGCGAGTATCTGTATCCCGTTGAGGCGCGTTCCAGCGACTACCTCGGGCTCTATTCACAGGTCTTCAACGCCGTTGAGGGCAATACCACTTTTTACGCTCGCCCCTCGGCCGCCACTGTGCAGCGCTGGGCCGAAATCATGCCTGATGATTTTCGCTTCACCGCCAAATTCCCCGGCGATATCAGCCATGCTGGCGATTTGCGTGAACAGTTGCCGGCGGCAGAAAGTTTTGTCGGCTTGATGAGCCCTTTGGGTGAGCGCGTTTCACCGCTGTGGCTGCAGCTCTCGAAGGGCTTTACGCCGCCACGCCTGGCGGAGCTGGCTGGATTTCTCGATGGCATTGATCGGCCGCTGGCTGTGGAGGTGCGTCATGAACAGTTCTTCGCCAAGGGTGACGCTGAGCGCAGGCTCAACCGCCTGTTGCGCGATCGCGGTGTCGAGCGCATCTGCCTCGATCCACGTGCCCTGTTCAGTTGTACTTCCACATCGGAAGCGGTGCTGCATGCCCAGTCCAAAAAGCCCCGGGTGCCACCGCGCCCAGCGGCACTGACGCAGTTTCCCCAGGTGCGCTTTATCGGGCATCCGGACCTTGAGGCCAATGACCCGTTCCTGATTCCCTGGGTGGAAAAGATCGCCAGTTGGATCGAAGAAGGCCGCACGCCCTATATGTTCCTGCACACGTCGGACAACCGTCTCGCGGCACAGCTGGCGCTACGTTTCCACGCCAAGCTGATGGTGCGTCTGCCAGGGCTACCGCCGCTGCCTGCCTTGCATCGAGAACCCGTGGCGGAGCAGCTCGGGCTACTTTGAGGGTTGAGCCGTGGGTGTGGTCAAGACATTGAGTGTGTTGCTTGTGCTGGTGGGTGCCTTTGCGCTGGCTGTCTGGCGGGGTTGGGTGCCGATGCCGCCTGAATGGAATCCCTGGGCGCCCTTGGATGTGCGAGCGAGCCCCAACCTGTTGACGCGCTACAAGCTCAGTCGTTTGCAGGATGATCCAGCGCTGTGTGACCAGGTATTAAACACCTCCGGTCTGCGCGTGAGCCGCCAGGCCGATACATCGGCTGATGCGGCGTGCCCCTTGCGCAATGTCCTGCGTGTGCAGGGCGCTGACGTGGCCTTGAGCAGCAGCTTTCTCGCCAGTTGCCCGCTGGCGGTGGCGTTCGCGTTGTTCGAGCGCCACAGCCTGCAGCCGGCGGCCCAGGCCGTGTTCGGCCAGGCGGTGAGTCGGGTCGAGCATTTGGGCAGTTTTGCCTGCCGTAATATCTACAATCGCGCCGACGGTCGACTCAGCCAGCACGCCTCGGCCAATGCCCTGGATATCGCCGGTTTTCGCCTGGCGGATGGGCGCAGCATCAGCGTGCTCAAGGATTGGCCGGGGCAGGGCGACAGTGCGCGTTTCCTGCGCTTGGTACGCGATGGCGCCTGTGATGATTTCAACGTGGTGTTGAGCCCGGACTACAACGCTGCTCATCGCAACCATTTCCATCTGGACATGGGGCGTTGGTGGGTGTGTCGCTAGGGTTCAGGCGGCCAGGCGCAGGTTGTGGGTCACCAGCGGGCGCGCCCAGTAGTAATCGAAATCCAGGGCCTTTTGTTGCGCCAGCAATTCTTCTTCGGGGTACGGCGTGGCGGCCGGTGGCAGCAGGTCCAGCTCGAATTCGGCAATCGGCAGGTACAGCGGGCGTGGTTGTGGCGCCGGGCCCGGCGCGGGTAGCGGTTGGCCGGCGTTCAGCACAATGGGGCGCACCCACTCGCTCTCAAATACTTGTTGGCGTTGCTGGGCGATGACTTCTTCTTCCGGGAACGGCGTCGCGGCCGGTGGCAGCAGCTCGGTTTCGAACTCGGCAATTGGCAGGAACAGCGGCGCAGGTGGCACGATCTCGGTGTCTTTCACATCGCACTCACGCTGGGTGAGGATCTGCGCCAGCAGGTCGGCGCCTTCGCGGGGTTCAACCGCCGGATCTGCCGGGGCAGGTGCCTTGGCGGCGAGCGCGTCCGGCGTTTCACCGAGCTGCTCGGCCAACGCACGGGCGAAGAAGTCCTGCCACACATGACTCACCCCGGCCAACGCTTGGGTATTGCGCAGGCCGTAATGGTTGTGGGTCGGCAGTACACCGGTGGAAAGGGGGAGAATGTCTGACATTTTTCTCGGTCGACGCTCAGCTCTGGCAAAATACCTGACTGTGATTTTTATCGGCCGTTGTTTGCCGATCCTTAATATTTTTGAGCGTGCCGATTGATGAACGAACAACCAGCGGCCAGCCGCATCCAGGTCCAAGCCTTGGCTGACAGCTTCCAGGCCCGCGCTGAACAATGGGCTTCGCTGTTGGGGTTGCCTCTGCAGGTGGCCGATGCGGATTTTTCCCTGCAAGTGGGGGAGCACGGCTTGCAATTGCAACAGCTTGGGCCTGATGCGCCAGGGCCGGTGCGGGTCGACTTTGTCGAAGGCGGCGCGGCGCATCGGCGGTTGTATGGCGGCGGCAGCGGGCAGATGATCGCCAAGGCGGTAGGCATCGCCCAGGGCGTGCGCCCGCGGGTGCTGGACGCCACAGCGGGCTTGGGCAAGGACGCGTTCGTGCTGGCCAGCCTCGGGTGTGAGATGAGCCTGATCGAGCGCCAGCCGTTGATCGGCGCCTTGCTCGAAGATGGCCTGGCCCGCGCTGCCGAGGATTTTGACGTGGCGCCGATTGTGGCGCGCATGAAGCTGCTCAAGGGCAACTCCATCGACGTGATGCTCAATTGGCAGGGTGAGCCGCCTCAGGTGATCTACCTGGACCCGATGTTTCCGCACCGTGAGAAAACTGCCCTGGTGAAGAAGGAAATGCGCCTGTTCCGCCCGTTAGTGGGCGACGACCCGGATGCCCCGGCGCTGCTCGCGGCGGCTCTGGCGCTGGCCAGCCATCGTGTGGTGGTCAAGCGGCCGCGCAAGGCACCCTGCATTGAGGGGCCGAAGCCGAGCCATGCGCTGGATGGCAAGTCCAGCCGCTATGACATTTATCCCAAGAAAGCGCTCAAGCCATAAGCTGCAAACAGCAGCACTTATCTCGCTGAGGCGGCGAGATCAAACTGTGGGGGCTGGCTTGCCTGCGATGACGGCCTGACAGCCGACGCCTATCGGCCTGACACCCCACGTTCCAAATGTGGGAGCTGGCTTGCCTGCGATAGCGGCCTGACAGCCGACGCCTATCTGCCTGACACCCCACGTTCCAAATGTGGGAGCTGGCTTGCCTGCGATAGCGGCCTGACAGCCGACGCCTATCTGCCTGACACCTCACGTTCCAAATGTGGGAGCTGGCTTGCCTGCGATGACGGCCTTACAGCCGACGCCTATCTGCCTGACACCCCACAATCCAACTGTGGGAGCGGGCTTGCTCGCGAAGGCGGCTTGGCAGTCAACACAGTTGGATTGTGTACATATCCATTG